>JAFLDX010000259.1 GCA_017302215.1 Lysobacterales bacterium | reverse complement strand
AGCAGCTTGAGTTCCTCGTCGCGACCGAGTGCATAGGCCGAGCGCAGCAGCCCGGCCAGCGCCTCGCGCTGCGCGGACAGGGTCCGCGCCAGGGTTTCGCGTTCGCCCTCGAGGCGGTCGAGCTCGACCTGCTGCGCGGCGAGACGCGCATCGAGCGCATGCACTTCCTTCGCCGCGGCGGCAATCGCGCGTTCCTGCTCGCGCAGCGCGGTGGTCGCCTGCGCATGTTCGCCATCGGTCGCGCGTCGTTCTTCGGCGAGGGCCCTGATGCGTTCGCGCAGCGCATCGAGCTGCTGCTTCGCCTCGCGCTCCTGCGCCGCGCGCTGCGCCGCGTCGTCCGGCTGCGCGAGCGCACCCGCGCAGGCCAGCGCCAGCGCGAGCACGGGCACGAGGCGGTTCAAGCGCGGAACTCGACCAGGTTGCGTCCGCTCATCGCCGAAGGCTTCGGCAGGCCCAGCAGGGCGAGCACGGTCGGTGCGAGGTCGCGCAGGGCACCGCGCTCGAGCGTCGCCGGCCGGCCGACGTAGACCAGCGGCACCGGTCCGACCGTGTGCTGGGTGTGGGCGACGCCGTCGTCGTCGAGCATCTGCTCGAGGTTGCCGTGGTCGGCGCTGATCAGCATCTCGCCGCCGGCCGCACGGATCGCGGCGGTGATGCGGCCGAGCGCGACGTCGATCGCCTCGGCCGCCTGCACGGCGGCCGCTTCGATGCCGCTGTGGCCGACCATGTCGGCATTGGCGACGTTGCAGGCGATGAAGTCGAAACGCCGCGAGGCGATCGCCTCGACGAGCCGGTCGGTCAGCTCGGGCAGGCTCATTTCGGGCTTCAGGTCGTAGGTCGCGACCTTCGGGCTCGGCACGAGGATGCGCTCCTCGCCGGCGAACGGCGTCTCGCGCCCGCCGGAGAAGAAGAACGTGACATGCGCATACTTCTCGGTCTCGGCGATGCGCAGCTGGCTCAGGCCCTGCGCGGCGAGGTACTCGCCGAGCGTGTCGTCCATCGACTGCGCGCCCCAGGCGATCGCGCTGACCGGCAGGTCGGCGGCGTACTCGGTCAGGCTGACGAAGGCCGACAGGGCCGGCATGCGCGCGCGCGTGAAGCCCGCGAAGGTTGGATCGACGAAGGCGCGCGACAGCTGGCGCGCGCGGTCGGCGCGGAAGTTCATGAACACGACCGCGTCGCCGTCGGCAACGGGTGCGCCGGCACCGGTCACGCAGGGCTGCACGAACTCGTCGTTCTCGCCGCGCGCGTAGGCCGCATCGAGTGCGCTCAATGCATCCGCTGCCGTGAACGCGGCGCGCGCATCGACGATCGCGCTCCAGGCGCGCTCGACGCGTTCCCAGCGCTGGTCGCGGTCCATGGCGAAGTAGCGCCCGCCGATGCTCGCGATCGTCGCGCCGGGCGTGGAGGCGCACAGCGCGGCCAGTTTCTCCAGCGAGGCACGCGCGCTGCGCGGCGGCGTGTCGCGACCGTCGAGGAAGGCATGCACGGCGATGCGCGCGACGCCACGCCGCGCGGCCAGCGCGATCATCGCGAAGAGATGGTCTTCGTGGCTGTGCACGCCGCCCGGCGAGAGCAGGCCGAGCAGATGCAGGGTTGCGCCGCGCGAAGCCGCCGCATCGCAGGCGCCGAGCAGGGCCGGATTCGTGCTGAAGCTGCCGTCGGCGATCGCCGCGTCGATGCGCGTGAGGTCCTGATAGACGATGCGGCCCGAACCGATGTTCATGTGGCCGACCTCGGAATTGCCCATCTGGCCGTCCGGCAGGCCGACCGCGAGGCCGTGCGTGTCGACCAGGGTGTGCGGGCAGTCGCGCAGCAGCGCATTCCAGTTCGGCAGGCGGGCCAGCGCGATCGCGTTGTGCGCGGTGTCGTCGCGATGGCCCCAGCCATCGAGGATCAACAGCAGGACGGGTTTCGGACGGGACATCGGCGGTCGGCGCTTCCGGCGGGGGCAGGACCGAATGGTAGCGTCTGCCGCCACGCCCGGGGCCGCCGGCGCGTCGACGACGGCGCGCGGGTTGCGGATCGCGCTGCGTCGGCCCGGTGCAACGCGGTCAGGATCGCCCGCCCGCCATCGTGCGCGGCGGGCAGCGCGCCGGCCAACAGGGGACACCGCTAAACCTTGCGCGCGCCCGCTGCATCCAAGCCGGTGAACACCCACCCGGAGCCCACCATGCGCCTGATCCTCCTCGCCGCCGTGCTCGGCGGCCTGTTCTGCACTTGCGCCATCGCCGACGACGACATCAGCAAGGTCAACGGCAGCATCCGCGTCGACGACGGCCGCACGGTCGGCGATCTCGACACCGTGAACGGCTCGATCCAGCTCGGCGACAACGCGCGCGCCGATGGCATCGACACGGTCAACGGTTCGGTCGAGATCGGCAGTGGCGCGAGCGCGACCTCGGCCGAAACGGTGAATGGCCGCATCGGCCTCGGCGAGCGCGCGCGCATCGCGCAGGGCGTCAAGACCGTCAACGGCGCGATCACGCTCGCCACCGGCAGCGACGTCAGCGGCAAGGTGTCGAACGTCAATGGGGCGATCCGGCTCGAGGGTGCGCACGTCGGCGGCGGCATCGAAACGGTCTCCGGCGACATCGAGGTCGGTGCCGGGTCGCGCGTCGAGGGCGGCATCCGCGTCGAGAAGCCGAATGGCTGGTTCAACCCGTCGAGCAAGCCGCCTCGTATCGTCATCGGCCCCGATGCCGTCGTCGAGGGCACGCTCGATTTCCGCCGCGAAGTCGAACTGCACGTCAGCGACCGCGCCACGGTCGGCACGATCGAGGGTGCGACGGCGAAGCGCTTCAGCGGGCCGACGCCCTGACCGGCGCGCCCGAGGGCGATTGCCGATTCTCGTCCCGGTGCAAGCCGGGACGCGGCGGATGGCGATGTCGCTTCGACGGGTATCGCAAGGCAAACCCTCGTAGAGCCGAGCTCGCTCGGCTGAAACGTCACGAAGAGCGAAGCAGCGGAGCAAGCTCCGCTCTACGAAAGCAGAGCCCCGTAGAGCCGAGCCCGCTCGGCTGGAGCGTCACGAAGAGCGAAGCAGCGGAGCAAGCTCCGCTCTACGAAAGCGGAGCCTCGTAGAGCCGAGCTCGCTCGGCTGGAGCGTCACGGAGAGCGAAACAGCGGAGCAAGCTCCGCTCTACGAAAGCGGAACCCCGTAGAGCCGAGCTCGCTCGGCTCGAGCGTTTGGTCCGAGAGAAGCCTTTCGTCGACACATCGCGCGGATGACGTCGTGAACGACGCATTCATCATCGCGAACCCTCCCTGAATTCGGCTGCGGTTCACTGCATGCCGCGATAGTGGCCGTGACATTCCTGTCGCCGTGGAGCGCGCGCTCCGCGCCACATCGAAGTATCCGGGAGCCCTCGATGAAAACCCGTGCCACCCTGATCCTCATGGCCTTGCTCGCCATGCCCGCGTTCGGCGCCGATCGCGGCGAAGCTGAAGTCGCACTCGCGCAAGCCGAGACCGCGCTCCAGGCCGCAGCGGCCGCCGATGCGACGCGTGATGCGCCGGTCGAGATGCGCGCCGCCGACGACAACCTCGCCGCTGCGCGCGGTGCGTTCGAGCGACGCAAGTGGACCGACAGCGCGATGAACGCCGAAAAGGCCAAGGCCGATGCCGACCTCGCCGCGGCGCGCAGCCGCGAGAAGCGCGCGAGCGCCGCGACGGCGGAGATCGAAGCAAGCGTGGCCACGCTGCGCCGCGAACTCGGGCGGGGGAACTGAGCCATGGCGATCATGACCCGCGCAAATCCGTCCGCGAGCCTGCTCGCCCCGGCCATTGCGGCCATCCTGCTGGCCGGCTGCGCGAGCACGCCGAAAGGCCCGCCGCCCGAGATCGTGCGCCTGCAGACCGACCTCGATCGCCTGCGTGCCGACCCGCGCGTCGCGCCGAACGCCGCGGCCGAGCTCGACAAGGCGCAATCGGCCGTGAGCCTGCTCGCCGGCGAGCGTCGCAAGCTCGACGAGCCGCTGTTCCGCCATGGGCTCTACATCGCCGACCGCCTCGTGCAGACGGCCGAGGCGAGCGGCCTTGCGCGCGATGCGGAGGAGCGCGGCAAGCAGCTCGGCATCGAGCGCG
>JAFLDX010000258.1 GCA_017302215.1 Lysobacterales bacterium | reverse complement strand
CCGCCGGCGCGGAGCCGCCGGCGGCTTCGAACTACGCGGCCAATGACTGGCTGCAGAGCACGGCTCCCGAGGTCGTCGCCCTCGCCCGTCGCGGGGCCGGCGATGCGACCAGCGACCTCGAACGCATGCGCAATCTGGAAACCTTCGTGCGCGGCTACATCGCGCGCAAGACGCTCGGCGTCGGATATGCCTCGGCGCTCGACGTGGCGCGCGACCCGCAGGGCGACTGCACCGAGCACGCGGTCCTGCTGGCCGCGCTCGGACGTGCGCTCGGCATCGCCACGCGCGTCGTCGACGGCCTCGCCTACGCGCCCGGCTTCGCCGGCGCCGAGCACGTCTTCGTGCCGCATGCGTGGGTCCAGGCCTGGGTCGACGGACGCTGGCGCGGGTTCGATGCCGCACTCGCCGGCTTCGACGCCGGCCACATCGCGTTCTCGAGCGGCGACGGCGACCCGATGCGCTTCTACCAGAACCTCGACCTGCTCGGCCGCATGAAGCTTACCCGCGTCGAGGCGCTCGACGCGGCGGACCGCTCTCGTTGAAGCGCGGCGCGCGCCGGCACGCGATCGTCCGGATCGCGCTCGCGCTCGGCGGCGCCGCGGCGGGACACGCGCTGCCGGCAGGGTATGGCCCGCCACGCCTCGAGGCATTGATCACCGACCCGGACCTCGACGAAATCAGCGGGCTCGCCGCGTCGCGGCGCACGCCGGACCTGTACTGGGTGCACAACGATGCGCCGCGACCGGCCCGGCTCATCGGCCTTGACGGCAAGGGCCGGCGTCGCGGCAGCCTGCGCATCGAGGGCGTACGCGCGATCGACTGGGAAGATCTCGCGGCCTATCGGTTCGACGGCAAGGCCTGGCTGCTCATCGCCGACAGCGGCGACAACGCGGGCGTGCGCAAGGAACGCGAGCTGGTCGCGATCGAGGAGCCGGCGCTCATCGGCGACGGCAGCGAACAGGTCGTGCGGCCGGCGTGGCGCCTGCGCTTCCGCTACGCCGACGGTGCGCACGACGTCGAGGCGATGGCCGTCGACCTCTCCACGCGCGAGATCCTTCTGCTCGACAAGCATGCGCCCGCTCCCGTGCTCTACTCGCTGCCGCTCGGTCCGGGCGATGGGCGCGTGCAGGTGGCCCGGCGCCGGCTCGCGCTTGACGCAATCCCGGCGCCGTCGACACAGGAGCGCGAAGCACGCTTTCCGGCCGCCCGCCTCGGCGGCTCGCCGACCGCGATGGACATCGATGCGAGCGGACGCAACGCCGTCGTCATGACCTATCGCGACCTCTGGTTCTACCGTCGAGAAGCCGGCGAAAGCTGGTTGCAGGCGTTTGCGCGCGCACCGTCGCGCCTGCCACTGCCGCCGCTCGCCCAAGCCGAGGCGGCGGGCTTCGACTATCCGGGCGCATCCGTGCGCGTCAGCGGAGAACGCCTGCCGGCACCGTGGCTGCTTTTCGAGAAAACCACTACATCCGATTGATCTGAAAGCCTTTCTGGTGGCGCGACGCGGCGCCGGGATACGCGGAAGGCGCTCTTCCAAGAATGATATCTTTTTGATATCTTTCTGCCGTGCCGCTTCGGCACACGCGAACCCGATGTCGCGGCCACGCCTTCCGGAGATCCGTCATGAACGAACGCCAGGCCTTTTCCCTACCGGGGATTCCGGTCTTTCTTGTCCTGCTGCTGGCCATGGCCGCTGCGGTCGTCTGGCTGGTCGGTGCGGTCCAGGGCGGCAATCCGCCGGTGTCGCGCGTGCTTGCGCCCGCGCTTTCGATCGCCGTGATCGGTTTCCTGTTCAAGGGCCTGTTCGCCGTGCAGCCGAACGTCGGGCGCGTCATGCAGCTGTTCGGACGCTACCAGGGCACCGTGCGCGACCAGGGCCTGCGCTGGACCAACCCGCTTTACTCGCACCAGCCCGTTTCGCTGCGCGTGCGCAACTTCGAGTCGAGCAAGCTCAAGGTCAACGACAGCGACGGCAACCCGATCGAGATCGGCGCGATCGTCGTCTGGCAGGTCGTCGATACGGCCGAAGCCGTGTTCATGGTCGACGACTACGAGAACTTCGTGCACATCCAGGCCGAGGCGGCACTGCGCCAGATGGCGACGAGCTATCCGTACGACGCCCACGACGACAACGGCATCGCCCTGCGCAGCCACGGCAAGGAGGTCAACGCGCACCTGCGCGACGAAATCCAGGAACGCCTCGCCAAGGCGGGCGTGGACGTCGTCGAGGCGCGCATCAGCCACCTAGCCTACGCGCAGGAAATCGCCCAGGCGATGCTGCAGCGCCAGCAGGCCAGCGCGATCGTCGCCGCGCGCGTGCGCATCGTCGAGGGCGCGGTCGGCATGGTCGAGCTCGCTCTCGAACAACTCGCCCGGCGCGGCGTGGTCGACCTCGACAACGAGCGCAAGGCGACCATGGTCAGCAACCTGCTCGTCGTGCTGTGCGGTGACCGCGCGACCCAGCCGGTCGTCAACACGGGTTCGCTTTACTGAGGCACGCCGGCGGGCACGGTCATCCGCGCCCGCCGCGTGCACCCGGCATGAGCGAGAAGAAAGCCTACCCCCTGCGCATCGGCGCCGCCGTCCTCGAGGCCATGCAGAAGTGGTCCGACGACGAGCTGCGTTCGGTGAATGCGCAGATCGAGTACGTGCTGCGCGACGCATTGCGCAAGGCCGGTCGCCTGCGCGACGCGCCGGCCGCGACCGACGACGCCGACGACAACCCCGGAGGGCCATGACATGACCGCAACGAGGCGATGGGAATACCGGACACTGCGCATCAAGACGAAGATCTTCGGCGACTACGACCCGGCCGACATCGACGCCGACCTCGATCGCCTCGGCGCACAGGGCTGGGAGCTGGTCGGCAGCGCCGTGGTCGGCGTGTCGTTCCTGATGTTCCTCAAGCGGGAGAAGTGAGGCCATGCCGATGCGCAACGTGCTGCTCGCGGTCGTGGCGTTGACCGCCCTCGTCGGCGGCGCCGGCTGGTATGTCGTGCAGAAGCTCCTGCCGCCTGCCTCGGTACCGGCGGTGGCCGATCCTGCGCAGGCCGAGCTGGCCGCGCGCTTCCTCGACCTGCTCGATGCCCGACGCTACGACGAGGCGCTCGCGATGGCCACCCCGCGCGTGCAGGAGGGACTCGCCGGCGGCAAGCTGGCCGAGATCTGGGAGACGCTGCCGAAGCAACTCGGCGAACGCAAGGCGCGCAGCGCGGTGCGTGGCGAATCGGTGAACGGAAAGCCGATCATCGCGGCGACCCTGAGCTTCGCGATGCTGCCGCTCGATGCACGCATCACCTTCGATTCCGAGCGGCGCATCGCCGGCTTCTGGATCGTGCCGGCGAAGTCGACGTCAGCTGCTGCGGCAGAACCCGAACGCGGAGAAGGCTGGCATGAAGTCGCCACCGGCGTAGGCCAGGGAGCCGACGTCTTGCCGGCGACGCTGACCCTGCCCGAATCGGGCGCACCGTTCGCGGCGGTGGTGCTCGTGCACGGCTCGGGCGCGCACGACCGCGACGAGACGATCGGACCGAACAAGCCGTTCCGCGACCTCGCCCACGGCCTCGCCACGCGTGGCATCGCCGTGCTGCGCTACGAGAAGCGCAGCAAGCAGCAACCGCAGCGCTACGCCGGCGCCGCGTACACGGTCGATGACGAAACGACGAATGATGCGCTTGCCGCGGTGGCAATGCTGCGCACGCGCGCGGACGTTGATCCGAAGCGCGTGTTCGTCGCCGGCCACAGCCTCGGCGCCCTCGTCGCACCGCGCATCGGAGCGCGCGATCCCGCGATCGCCGGCCTGATCCTACTTGCAGGGCCTGCCGCGCCGCTGGCCGACACGGTCGTGCGTCAGTCGCGCTACCTGCTGCAGCAGGACGGCAAGAACGCGGCCGAAATCGATGCCGCGCTCGCGCCGATCGAAGCCCAGCGCGATGCCGTGCGCCGGATCGACGCGTCGACGCCCGCGGACGCACCGTCGCTGCTCGGCCTGCCGGCCGCGTACTGGCGCGATCTCGCCGGCTACGATCCGGTCGCGACCTCGCGCACGCTCGCCCAGCCGATGCTCGTGCTGCAGGGAGGGCGCGACTACCAGGTCACCGTCGCCGACGACTTTTCGCGCTGGCGCGAGGCCTTCCCGGCCGATCCACGCGTGCAGCTGCGCGAGTATCCGACGCTCGGCCACACCTTCATTCCGG
>JAFLDX010000257.1 GCA_017302215.1 Lysobacterales bacterium | reverse complement strand
AGCGAGGCCGGTGCGGCGTTGGCGCGTTCGACGGCCGAGTTGCGCGCCGAAAAGGTCGGTCGCGAGGACCTCTCCGGCCTGCTCGCCGAGTTGGCCTTGCGCCTGAAGGGCGAATTCGAGCTGCCGACGCGCTGAATCGCGCGCTCGTTGCCGCGATGAGCGAATTCGACCGCCTGCGCTCGCTGCTGCTCGCCGAGGAGCGCGAGGCGCTGGCGCGCGCGCAGCAACGCCTCGACACGCTCGACGAAGCCCGCGACGGCCTCGCCGAGAGCCTGCCTGGCCTGGTCCGGCGGGCGCCGCCGCAACCGATGGCCGATGCGCTCGCGACGCCGGTCGCCAGTGCGCTCGGCAGCGCGGTGCGCTCGCAGTCGAAGTCGATCGTCGACGCCTTGTTCCCGATCATCGGGCCGCTGATCCGCAAGTCCATCGCCGAAGCGTTGCGGGGCCTGATGGGCGACATCAACGGCGCGCTCGAGCAGAGCCTGACGGTGCGCGGACTGCGCTGGCGGGTCGAGGCCTGGCGAAGCGGCGCGCCGTACGCGCAGGTCGTGCTCAAGCACACCTTGCGTTATCGCATCGATCACCTATTCGTTATCGAACGCGACTCCGGCCTCGTGTTGCGCCGCGAATCGGCGCCGGGCCTGCCCGATCTCGATGCCGACGCGATTGCCGGCATGCTGACCGCGATCGGCCAGTTCGTGCGCGATTCGGTCGGCCGCGACCGCGGCGATTCGCTCGAGGAAGCGCGCGTAGGCGAATACCTGCTCTGGCTCGTCGACGGCCCGCGCGTCTCGATCGCGAGTTTCATCCAGGGCGTACCGCCCGACCGCCTGCGCGAGACGCTCGAGCTTCGCCTCGAGGCGATCCACGTGGGGCTCGACGGTGTCGAGTCGCCACAACCGGTCGATCTGGCGGGCATCGAACTCGATCCGGCCGAGCTCGCGCGTGTCAGCCTGCCGGAGGGCACGCCCGCGCCTTCGCCATCGCGTTGGCCGGCGCTGATCCTGCTGGCCGTCGTGCTCGCCGCACTCGGCTGGTACGGCCTGCGCGAGTGGCGCTGGCAGGCGCGCGTCGGCGAGCTGCGCAGTGCGCTGGCCAGCCATCCCGGCTTCGTGCTCGACTCGCTCGATTCGCGCACGAACAAGGCGATCGCGATCCGCGGCCTGCTCGATGCCGACGCCGAACCGATCGCGCCGCTCCTCGCACGCGCGGGCATCGCCGGCATCGAACCCGGGATCGCCGTATCCGGTTACGTCTCGACCGACGATGCGATCGTCGCGCGCCGCGCGCGCCGCCTGCTCGCCGCACCGGACAGCGTCACCGTCGAGGCGAAAGCGGGTGAACTCAGGCTCGGCGGGCATGCGCCGGCGGCCTGGATCGCACGGGCGCGCGAACGTGCGGGCTGGGTACCGGGTGTGCAGAACGTCGTTCTCGAGACGCTCGACGACGTCGATCCGGCCGCGAGTGCGCTCGCCCGGCTGCAGGCCGTGTCCGATCGCCTGGCCGGCCTGTCGGTCCGTTTCGTGCGCGACGACGAGCCTGCGCCGGAGAGCGAGGCCACGGTGCGGAGCCTTGCCGAAGGCCTGCACGAAGCGAGCGGCCTGGCCGCGACGGCCGGCGTGCACCTCGTCGTCGACGTCATCGGATCGAGCGACCCGAGCGGGACCGACGAGATCAACGCGAGCCTGCGCGGCGCGCGCGCGCGCTGGCTGGCCGACGCACTGGTCGCCCGCGGCATCGATGCCGGTGTCCTGCGTCTCGACGACGCGCGGGCTGCGTCGAGTGCCGCTACCATGGTGGTCCGGGGCGCATCGGTGCGCCCCACGATCGAGCCGGCCGCACGATGACGACGCTCGCCCGCAAGGTGTGCATGCTCGGCGACTTCGGCGTCGGCAAGACCAGTCTCGTCGCGCGCTTCGTGCGCAACACGTTTTCCGAGAAGTACCTGACGACGGTCGGGGTCAAGGTCGACAGCAGGGAAGTCGCGCTCGACGACGACACCGCGCTCAAGCTCGTGGTCTGGGACATCGCCGGCAAGAGCGCACTCGATGCGCTCAACCAGAGCTACCTGCGCGGTGCGAGCGGGCTCATGCTCATCGCCGACGGCACGCGCGAGGCGACCCTGCGAACCGCGCTCGACCTGCTGATGCAGTCGCGCACCGTGTTGCCCGACGCGCAGGCCGTTCTGCTCGTCAACAAGCTCGACATCATCGAACGCTGGGAAGTCGCGCCGGCCACGCTGGCGGAACTGCGCCGCAGCCTGCCCGTGTTCGAGACCAGCGCGCGCTTCGGCGATGGCGTCGAGCAGGCCTTCGCGACGCTCGCCGAACGGCTGCGGCAATGAACGACGGCATCCATGCCAGCGATTTTCCGCCTGACGTCGAGCGCGACCTCGCCCGCCTGCTGCTCGCGCGCACGCATCCGCTCGTACTCGAGTTCGATCTCGGCTGGAATCTGCGCGACCTGCACGGCGACGCCGCGCGTTTCGGCTTCGATGGCGCGTCTGCGCAGAGCCTGCACCCGCTGCAGGAGCTGTTCCTCGGCATGCCGCTCGACGACACGGTCGACCTGTCGTTCGTGCAGATGCCGAACGGCCGCAGCGCACACGTGCAACTGGTCCCGCACGCGCACGGCCACCGCGTCCTGCTGCTCGACGCGCAGGACGAGCACGACCGCCAGCAGGATCAGCAGCAGAGCGGCAACGAAGCCGTGCTCGTGTCGCACCAGAAGACGCGCGCAATCGGCCAGCTCAGGCGCATCCGCGACGAACTCGAGCAACAGCGTGCGCGGCTGCAGGAGGCGAATGCGCTGAAGAACGCCTTGATCGCGACGCTGAGCCACGATTTCCGCACGCCGCTGACCTCGATCTTCGGCTACCTCCATCTGCTCGAGGCGCGCTACACGCTCGAGGACGGCATGCGCCAGTCGTTGCGCGCCGTGCGCCGCAACGCGACCTACCTGTTCTCGCTCGCCGAGAACCTGCTCGAGTACGGCCGCAGCGAGAGCGGCGCGACCGTGCTGAATCCTTCCGCGGTCGACCTGCGCGCGGTGGCGGCCGACATCGAGGCGATGTTCCGTCCACTGGCCGTGGACAAGGACCTGACGTTCGACATCGTCGTCGACGTCGCGGACGGCGCGCGCCCGGTGCTCGACGAGATGCGCCTGCGCCAGGTCCTCGCCAACCTGCTGTCGAACGCGGTGCGCTACACCCTGCGCGGCGGCGTCACGGTGCGCCTGGCATGGCGCGACGGCGCGCTCGAGCTCGGCGTCGCCGACACCGGCATCGGCATTCCGGACGAGTACCGCGAGCGCGTGTTCGTCGCCTTCAACGGCGGGGCGCAGAACGGCAGCAAGGGCGCGGGTCTCGGCCTCAGCATCGTCAAGCGCCTCGTCGCGCAGATGCACGGCAGCCTCGAACTCGAATCGCGGCTCGGCGCCGGCTCGTGTTTCACGGTCGTCTTGCCCGCGCTCGGCCAGGCCGACGAGCGCGCCGCCACCCCGTCGACGCCGGCCCTCGACGCGGTCTGGATCCACGGCCGTTCGGCCCTCGTCGTCGACGACGATCCCGACATCGCGCAACTGCTCGAGCTGCTGCTCGGTGACCTCGGCTTTCGCGTGAGCAGCAGCGGCGACGCCGCGAGCGCCGTCGCGCGCGCGCTGGCCGAGCCGCCCGACGTGCTCGTGGTCGACGTGGAACTGCCGGGTCTGTCCGGAAACACGGTGGTCTATCGTCTGCGTGCGCAGGGATACACCGGTCATGTGGTCACCCTGTCGGCGACGCCGACCGAGGAGGCGCGCGCGAATGCGCTCGCCGCAGGCGCCGACGCCTACCTGACCAAGCCGATCAACATCGAGCAGTTCGTGCGCGCGATGAACCGCGCCGTGCAGGCGCGCTGACGGATCGCACCTTGCGCCGCCGGTCGAGCGCCACGAGGACGTCGGCGAGGATCGGCAGCGTGCGCAGCGCGTGCCGGCTCAGGCGTTCGTAGTGCGCGACGAAGCGGACGAGTGCCGCTGCGTCCATCGCGTGCGGAGCCCGCCGGCGTCGCAGGGCCCGTTCCTGTTCGTCGCGCCAGCCCGCGACCACGTCGAATGCGGGCGCCTGGCCCTGGCTGGTGGTCTGGGCGCCTACTACGCTGGCGGGCGAATCTATACGCTGCCGAGCGTTCACATCTACCAGTGCCGGCCAGCCTCGGGAGTC
>JAFLDX010000256.1 GCA_017302215.1 Lysobacterales bacterium | reverse complement strand
ATCGCCGCCTTGCCGGCGGCGAACACGGGGATCGCCGCGAACACGCTGTCGAGTCGGTCGAGCAGGCCGCCATGACCGGGGAACAGTGCCCCGGAATCCTTCACGTTGGCCTGGCGCTTGAGCAGGCTCTCGAACAGGTCGCCGACGATCGAGAACACGATCGCGACCAGGCCGGCGCCGACGAGCAGGGCGAGGGCGAGGCCACGCTCGCCGAGCAGCCAGCCGCCCGCCATCGCAACGAGGGCGCCGCCCGCGAGCGCACCCCAGGCGCCCTCGATGGTCTTGCCCGGACTGATGCGCGGCGCGAGCTTGGTGCGTCCGAAGCGGCTGCCGGCGAAATACGCGAACGTGTCCGCAGCCCAGACCAGGGCGAGTGCGAACAGGGCCCACCAGTGGCCGAGCGGTTCGCTGCGGTGGATGAGGAGCAGGGCGACCCAGGCGGGCACGACGACCACCCAGCCCGCGATGAGCTTGAGCATCCGGTTGCCGCGAGTCGGCGCCGCCGCGAACGAAAAGTGGCGCAGCCAGGCCAGCGCGACGAGCCACCAGGCGAGGCCGAGTGCGATCGTGAACGTCCAGGCATCACCGTCGCGAAAGACCCAGAGCAGCCCGAGCAGCGACGCGGCACCGGCCACGTAGGCCGCGCGCGGACCGGCCGACTCGAGGCCGACCAGGCGCGTCCATTCCCACAGCGCCATCAGGAAGGCGACACCGACCACGACGGCGAACAGCGGTGTCGGCGCGAGCAGGATCAGGGCGACCGCGATCGGGGTCAGCACGAGGGCGGTGATGATGCGCTGCTTCATGGGTCCGTTCGCCTCAGGCGCTGGCGGCGACTTGCGCCGAGGTCATGCCGAAACGCCGTTCGCGGCGCGCGAACTCGTCGAGCGCGCCCTGCAGCACGCCGGCGTCGACGTCGGGCCACAGCGTGTCGATGAACACGAGTTCGGCATAGGCGATCTGCCACAGCAGGAAGTTGCTGATGCGCTGCTCGCCACCGGTGCGCAGGAACAGGTCCACGGGTGGCTGTGCGGCCAGGCAGAAGTACGGCGCGAGGCTGTGTTCGTCGATCGAGCCCGCGTCGATCTGGCCCTGCTGCGCGGCCTGCGCGGCGAGGCGTGCGGCGCGCGCGATGTCCCAGGCGCCGCCGTAGTTGACCGCGACGTTGGCGTTCAGCGCGCGATTGCCGGCGGTGCGCTGCATCGCCTTCTCCATGCGCTCGCGCAGCTCGGGCGAGAACGCCGCGAGGTCGCCGATGAACTCGATGCGCACGCCGTGCCCGTGCAGCTCCTCGACCTCGTTGTCGAGGGCCTTGAGGAACAATTGCATCAGCGCACCGACTTCGCCGGCCGGGCGCTTCCAGTTCTCGCTCGAGAACGCGAACAGGGTCAGCGAGCCGATGCCGCGGCGCAGGCAGAACTCGACCGTCGCGCGCAGGGCCTTCTGTCCCTCGCGATGGCCGAAGCTGCGCGGGCGATGCCGGCGCTCGGCCCAGCGGCCGTTGCCGTCCATGACGATCGCGAGGTGGCGCGGCAGGCGCGCCGCGTCTTCGGGCGGGGTCGGGAGTTGCATGCGATGGCGCCTGGCGAAAAGGCTCAGATCGCCATCAGCTCGTCTTCCTTCTTCTTCACGACCTCGTCGATGTCCTTGACGAAGCGGTCGGTCAGTTTCTGGATGTCGTCCTCGGCGCGACGCTCCTCGTCCTCGGTGATCTTCTTGTCCTTGAGCAGTTCCTTGACGTGGTGGATCGCGTCGCGGCGGATGTTGCGCACGGCGACCTTGGCGTTCTCGCCTTCGCCGGAAACGTGCTTGGAGAGCTCCTTGCGCCGCTGCTCGGTCAGCGCCGGGATGTTGATGCGGATGACCTGGCCGACCGTGGTCGGCGTGAGGCCGAGGTTCGAGGCGAGGATGGCCTTCTCGATCGGGCCGACCATCGGCTTCTCGTACGGCGTGATCGTGAGCGAACGCGCGTCGGCGATGGCGACGCTGGCCACCTGGTTGAGCGGTACTTCGGAGCCGTAGTAGTTGACCCGCAGCGGCTCGACCAGGGCCGCGCTGGCGCGACCCGTGCGCAGGTGGACGAGTTCGTGGCGCAGCGCATCGACGCTCTTCGTCATGCGCACCTGGGTGTCCTTCTTGATGTCGTCGAGCATGGCGCGATTCCTGCGGTTTCGTGAGCCGACGGAGTATAGCAGCGGGCCGCGCGACCGCCGCGCGACGCCGCGTCAGCCGCTGACGAGGGTACCGACCGCTTCGCCGCGCATGATGCGCATGAGGCTGCCTTCGCGCGACATGTCGTAGATGCGCAGCGGCACGCGATGATCGCGGCACAGTGCGATCGCGCTCGTGTCCATGACCTGCAGGTTGCGCTGGATGACTTCCTCGTAGCTCAAGTGGTCGTAGCGCGTTGCGCCGGCGTCCTTGGTCGGGTCGGCGGTGTAGACGCCGTCGACCTTGGTCGCCTTGAGCAGCAGGTCGGCGCCGATCTCGATCGCACGCAGCGCGGCGGCCGAGTCGGTGGTGAAGAACGGATTGCCCGTGCCGGCCGCGAACAGCACGATGCGGCCCTTCTCGAGGTGGCGGATCGCGCGCCGGCGGATGAAATCCTCGCAGACCTCGTTGATCTTGATCGCGCTCATCGTGCGCGCGGTGCCGCCGGCCTTCTCGAGCGCATCCTGCATCGCCAGCGCGTTCATCACCGTGGCCAGCATGCCCATGTGGTCGCCGGTGACGCGGTCCATGCCGCTCGCGGCGAGACCGGCGCCACGGAAGATGTTGCCGCCGCCGATCACCACGCCGACCTGCACGCCGCCGCGCTGCACCTCGAGGATCTCGCGGGCGAGGCGTCCGATCACCTTCGGGTCGATGCCGTAGTCGCCGTCACCCATCAGGGCTTCGCCGGAGAGCTTGAGCAGGATGCGCTTGAACTGGATCTCGGCCATGGTCCTCTCCGTGCGGGCAAACCGGCGCATTGTAGAGGAGCGCGCGCCCGCTGCGCGCCGTGCGGTTCACAACACCCCGTGTCCCGCGCAGGAGCGCACCCTGTGCGCGATTGCTCTTTGCGCGTATCCCGGTCGCGCACACGGTGCGCTCCTACACAAAATCCTCCGTCGCGTATGGCTCCCGGAAAGAAAGAAGGCCGCGGATGTCCGCGGCCTTCCCTGATGCGCGCGCCGGTCGGCGAGGATCAGACCTGCATCGCCTTCGCGACTTCCGCGGCGTAGTCCTCGACGACCTTCTCGATGCCTTCGCCGACCGCGATGCGGTGGAACGAGACGACTTCGGCGCCTTCCTTCTTCAGCACCGTGCCGACCGTCTGGTCGGTGTCGATCACGAACGGCTGGCCGGCGAGGGTGACCTCGTTGACGATCTTGTTGATCTTGCCGCTGATGATCTTCTCGAGGATCTCGGCCGGCTTGGCCTTGTCCTTATCGGACATCTTCGCCAGTTCGATCTCCTTTTCCTTGGCGATGAAGTCGGCCGGCACATCCTTCTCGGCGATGTACGGCGGGTTCATCGCGGCGATGTGCATGGCGAGGTTGCGCGCGAGTTCCGGCGAGCCGCCCTTGACCTCGACGAGCACGCCGATGCGGCCGCCGTGCAGGTAGCCGGCCACGGTGTTGGCGCTGTCGATGCGCACGAGGCGGCGCACCTGGACGTTCTCGCCGACCTTGGCGATGACCGCGGCGCGTGCTTCCTCGACGCTGCCGCCGGTCGGGAACGCCGTGGCCTTCAGCGCGTCGATGTCGCTCGCGCCGAGCGCCGAACGGGCGACGTTGTCGGCGAAGGCGAGGAAGTTCTCGTCCTTGGCGACGAAGTCGGTCTCGCTGTTGATCTCGACCAGCACGGCCTTGCCGGGTGCCTGGGCGAGCACGATGCGGCCTTCGGCCGCGACGCGGTCGGCCTTCTTGTCGGCCTTGGCGAGGCCCTGCTTGCGCAGCCACTCGACCGCGGCCTCGATGTCTCCACCGGTCTGGGTCAGCGCCTTCTTGCACTCCATCATGCCGGCACCGGTGCGCTCGCGCAGTTCCTTGACGGTCTGGGCAGTGATTTCCATCGGAATACCTCGGGTTCAAGCGCGGCACGCGGCCGCGCGGAAAGGGAATCTGGCGCAGCGCCGACGGCGGGTCGGCGCTGCGCGTGCATCGTGGAGGGGGCGGATGAAGGCCCCGTGTCGGGACCGCACGCGGCGGTCCCGCCGGCTTACTCGGCCGCTTCGGCCTTGCCTTCGCTGCGCGGCTTGCCGGTCGACG
>JAFLDX010000255.1 GCA_017302215.1 Lysobacterales bacterium | reverse complement strand
CTTGCGGTCATGACGCGCGACCTCGATCCGGACCTGTTCGAGCACGCCGACACGCTCGAGGCGCTCAAGCGTCTCGCGATCGGCGCGCCGAACGTGCGCGTTCGTTTCCTCGTCCTCGAGCCGGCCCGCGCGGGCAGCGAGGCGCCGCGCCTCGTCGCGCTGGCCGGTCGCCTGTCCAGCGTGTTCGCATTCCGCGCGCCGGTCGAGGAGATCGACCGCCAGTATGCCGGCGCCTTCGTCACCAACGATCGCGGCGACTGGTACGAACGCGCGCTGGCCAGCCGCTTCGAGGGCGAGGGCCGGGCGCTGGCCAGAGCCAAGGCGGCCCAGTTGTGTGCCCGCTTCGACGAGATCTGGGAGCGCAGCGAACCGGCTGCCGACATGCGGCGCCTCGAGATCTGAGGAGGCGGCGTCCGATCCGCTGCTGCACGCCTTTGCAATGCCTCAGCCGAGCAATCGGCTCCACGAAATCCCCGCCTTCGTTGAGAGGCCTCAGCCGAGCAAGCTCGGCTCTACGAAATCCCCGCCTTCGTTGAGAGGCCTCAGCCGAGCAAGCTCGGCTCTACGAAATCCCCGCCTTCGTTGAGAGGCCTCAGCCGAGCAAGCTCGGCTCTACGAAATCCCCGCCTTCGTTGAGAGGCCTCAGCCGAGCAAGCTCGGCTCTACGAAATCCCCGCCTACGTTGAGAGGCCTCGGCCGAGCAAGCTCGGCTCTACGAAATCTCCGCCTTCGTTGAGAGGCCTCAGCCGAGCAAGCTCGGCTCTACGTAGAGCGGAGCTTGCTCCGCTGCTCCTGGCGCTGCCGTTCGGGTACCGTCGGGTCGCAACGCGACGAAGGTCGGGGGCCGCTGCGTGCCGCATCGCAACACGCGGCGGCGCGAGCGGCTATAATCCGCAGGTTTCGCGAGCGCCCGGGGGCGCGCGCGCCGGCGCGAGTCGCTGCAGTCCCCCGGATCGACCCCAACTGCGTCCTCCCACGCCTGCACGGTGCCCGCTGTGTCGTCTCCGAACCTGCTCGAGCTGTTCAAGTCCACCTCCGCCCTGTCGGGCGGCAATGCGGCCTTCATCGAAGACCTCTACGAGCGTTGGCTGGCCGATCCCGGCGCGGTCGGCGCCGAGTGGCGCACCCTGTTCGACAGCATCCGCGACAAGGCGGCGAACGATGTCGGCCACGCCGGCGCGATCGCGCGCATCGAAGCCGCGCAGCGCGGCGGCGGGTCGCGTCCGGCGATCGTCGACAGCGTGCAGTCGCAGAAGCAGGCCGGCGTGCTCAAGCTCGTCACCGCCTACCGCTCGCGCGGCCATCTCGTCGCGAACCTCGATCCGCTCGACCTCGCCAACTCGTTTCCGGCGGAAGAACTGCAAACGATCGGCCTGCTGCCGCGCCCGTCGGCCCCGGACCTCGAACTCGAGTTCCACGGCCTCTCGGCCGCCGACCTCGACACCGAATTCAACACGAGCTCGCGCGGCGGCCCGCAGCGCGCCAAGCTGCGCGACATCGTCGCCTTCCTGCGCGCGACCTATGCCGGCAGCATCGGCATCGAGTTCATGCACATCTCGGATGCCGAGCAGCGCCTGTGGCTGCACGAGCAGATGGAGCGCGCCGGCGGGCACTACGCGCTCGACGCGACCGAGAAGAAGCACCTGCTCGACAAGCTGACCCAGGCCGACGGTCTCGAGCGCTACCTGCACACCAAATATGTCGGCCAGAAGCGCTTCTCGCTCGAAGGCGGCGACAGCCTGATCCCGATGCTCGACGAGATGCTGCGCCGGGGCGGCCGCAACGGCCTCAAGGACATGGTCATCGGCATGGCCCATCGTGGCCGCCTCAACGTGCTCGTCAACATCCTCGGCAAGGCGCCGTCGAAACTGTTCGACGAGTTCGAGGGGCGCTACGACCATCCGGACGATCCGGCTCACTCGGGCGACGTCAAGTACCACATGGGCTTCAGTGCGAACGTGCGCACGCCCGGGCGCACCGTGCACCTCGCGCTCGCCTTCAACCCGTCCCACCTCGAGATCGTCGACCCCGTCGTGGCCGGCTCGGTGCGCGCGCGCCAGACCACGCGCCGCGACGTCGAGCGCGAACACGTCGTGCCGGTGCTGATCCACGGCGACGCCGCGTTCGCCGGCCAGGGCGTGGTCATGGAACTGTTCCAGATGTCGCAGGCGAAGGGCTTCCGCGTCGGCGGCACGATCCACATCGTCATCAACAACCAGGTCGGCTTCACGACCTCGAACCCGCACGACGCGCGTTCGACCCTGTACTGCACCGACGTCGCCAAGATGGTCAACGCGCCGGTGTTCCACGTGAACGGCGATGATCCCGAGGCCGTCGTGTTCGTCTCGCGCCTCGCCTACGACTACCGCCAGAAGTTCAAGCGCGACGTCGTCATCGATCTCGTCTGCTACCGCCGCCACGGCCACAACGAGGCCGACGAGCCGGCCGCGACGCAGCCGTTGATGTACCAGGTGATCCGCGCGCGGCCGACCCTGCGCGAACTGTACGGCCGCAAGCTGGCGGCCGAAGGCACGCTTTCCGAGGCCGACGCGAAGGCGATGGCCGACGACTACCGCAAGCGCCTCGAGGCCGGCGCGCCGGTCGCCGGCGTCGACGTCGACTTCCACGATCCGCACGCGATCGACTGGACCCGCCACCTTGTCGGCAACCTCGCCGAGGACGTCAGCACCGGCGTCATCGCCAAGCAGCTCGCCGCGATCAACCGCGGCCTGCTCAAGGTGCCCGACGGCATGACCCTGCATCCGCGCGTCGCGAAGATCTACGAGGACCGCCGCAAGATGGCGAGTGGCGAGATCCCCATGGACTGGGGCTTCGCCGAGAACCTCGCCTACGGCACGCTCGTCGCCGACGGCCGCGACCTGCGCCTG
The DNA here is from genome assembly GCA_017302215.1 of Lysobacterales bacterium. Lineage (GTDB taxonomy): Bacteria > Pseudomonadota > Gammaproteobacteria > Xanthomonadales > Rhodanobacteraceae > Dokdonella. Next base: position 1,373 of record JAFLDX010000255.1, on the reverse strand, counting down.
GTCGGCCAGGACGCCGGCCGCGGCACGTTCTTCCATCGCCACGCGGTCCTGCACGACCAGAAGACCGCGGCGCGCCACCTGCCGCTGGCGACGATCCGCGCCGATGCCTCGATCGAGATCATCGACTCGCTGCTCAGCGAGGAAGCGGTGATGGCGTTCGAGTACGGCTACGCGACCGCCAAGCCGAACACGCTGGTCATCTGGGAAGCGCAGTTCGGCGACTTCGCCAATGGCGCCCAGGTCGTCATCGACCAGTTCATCTCGTCGGGCGAATCGAAGTGGGGCCGCCTGTGCGGCCTCGTCCTGCTGCTGCCGCACGGTTACGAAGGCCAGGGTCCCGAGCACTCCTCGGCGCGCCTCGAGCGTTACCTGCAGCTGTGCGCGCTCGACAACATGCAGGTCTGCGTGCCGACCACGCCCGCGCAGATGTTCCACATGCTGCGCCGGCAGATGGTGCGCGCCTGCCGCAAGCCGCTCGTGGTCATGACGCCGAAATCGCTGCTGCGCCACAAGCTCGCGGTGTCGACCCTCGACGAACTCGTCGACGGCAGTTTCCAGCTCGTCATCCCCGACACGACGGCGAAGAACGCGAAGAAGGTCAAGCGCGTCGTGTTCTGCTCGGGCAAGGTCTACTACGACCTCGTCGAGGACGCCGCGCGGCGTGGCCTCGACGACGTCGCGATCGTGCGCGTCGAGCAGCTCTACCCGTTCCCGCGCATCGAGGCGGCGGCTGAACTCGCGCGCTTCCCCGCGGCGAAGGAAATCGTCTGGTGCCAGGAGGAGCCGATGAACCAGGGTGCCTGGTACCAGATCAAGCACCATTTCCAGGCGATCGTCTCGCCGAAGCACACGGTCGCCTATGCCGGGCGTCCGCGTTCGCCGGCGCCGGCAGCCGGCCACCTCAGCACGCACGTCGCCGAGCAGGCCGCGCTGGTCGAACTCGCCCTCGCCGCGCCGATGGGCACCGACCCGACCTCCGAATGATTGCCGCCGGCATGCGCCGGCGGGCAAGATCGCGAATCCAACGCACAGACAGCACGCTCCCAGGACATCATCATGACCCTTGAAGTCAAAGTTCCGGTTCTGCCCGAATCCGTTTCCGACGCGACGATCGCCACCTGGCACAAGAAGCCCGGCGATGCGGTCAAGCGCGACGAAAACCTCGTGGACCTGGAAACCGACAAGGTCGTGCTCGAAGTGCCGGCGACCGCCGACGGCGTGCTCAAGGAAATCCTCAAGCAGACCGGCGACACGGTGACGAGCGGCCAGGTGCTCGCGGTCATCGTCGAGGGCGCGGCACCCGCCGCCGATGCGCCCGCGCCGGCGGCAAAGGCGCAAACGCCGGCCCCCGCTGCGCCGTCCACAGCGGCACC
>JAFLDX010000254.1 GCA_017302215.1 Lysobacterales bacterium | reverse complement strand
GATACGCGCCGCCGTGTCTGCGCGGCGCGCGGTCGGCCGCGGCGGATTGCCCGCGGCCGACCGACGCACTTACCATGCGCGTCTTTCGGGGGAGCGACGACGATGCGCACGAATCCGCGACTGTTTCTGGCGATGCTGCTCGCCGTGCTCGGACCGGCCGCGGGGGCCGCGGATTTCGCCGGCGGCAACGTCGGCGCAATCCCCGACAACAACGCGACCGGACGCACGGTCAGTTTCAGCGTCTCGGGATTCGTCCAGCCGATCCGCACGGTGCGCCTGAACCTCGGCCTGGCGCATACCTACGTCGGCGACCTCGAGGCGACCCTGATCTCGCCGAACGGCACCGCAAGGCTCGTCGTCTTCGGACGGCCCGGCCTGCAAGTCGCGAGCGGCTCCGGTTCGAGTGCGAACCTGAGCGGTTCGTACGAGTTCGCCGACCAGGGCGCCGATCTATGGTCTGTGTTGCAGAGCTTCGTGACGGTGCCGCCGGCACGTTATCGCAGCAGCTCCGCAGGCGTTGTCGGGACCTATCATGGCGGCTGTTCGACCTCGTTCGCCGGCGCGTTCGGTGGCCTTGCGCCGGCCGATGTCAACGGCATCTGGACCCTCGTGATCGCCGATCGCGCCACCAGTGACACCGGCAACATCTCGAGCGCAGTGCTCAGCGTCGAACCGGGTGGCGACTTCATCTTCGCCGACGGCTTCGATCCGGACCTGCGCGGCAACTGCAAGCTGGCCTGGCTCGACCTGACCGGCACCGGCCGCACGAGTTACGTGCTCGTGCGCAACACCGGTGGCGGCGGCTCCGGCGCGGTCACCTGGTTCGTGCGCAGCAACGACGGCACGGTCAGCGGTGCGCAATCGAGTTTCGTGCTCGGCATCGCGAGCGACTATTTCCTGAGTGGCGACTGGGATGGCGACGGCATCGACGACGCCGCCGTGTGGCGAGCCGGAGCATCGGGCCAGTTCATCATCCGACCCTCGAGTCGTCCGTCGCGCCCGCTCACGATCGTGCACGGCACCACCGGCGACGATCCGACCCACGTCGGCGACTACGACGGCGACGGACGGGCCGATGCGACGGTGTTCCGGCCGGGAGCGGCGAGCGGCAATCCGAGCTTCACGCGCATCCTGCCGAGCCGCGGCGGCGCCGAGCGCATCCTGACGACCGGCGAGAACGGCAGCTTCGCCGGTGGCGGCATCGACTACACGGGCGACGGCATCGCCGACATGGCGATCCAGGCCAATGCCGGCAGCGGCGTCGCCAGCTTCCGCATCTTCGACGGGCGCAACGGCGCGCAGGTTTCCAACTTCAACTTCGGCGCGCCGACCGACTACGTGATCGTCGGCAACCACAGCGGTGGCATGCCCGCCGACATCACTACGGCGCGCTCGGTCAGCGGCCAGATCCAATGGACCACGCGCGACTCGGGCGGCCTCGGCCTGCCGGCCGTCACGTTCGGCGCTTCGGCCTCCGACTACCATCTTGCCGGCGACTACGACGGCGACGGCATCGACGACTACGGCACCTGGCGGCCAAGCGCGACGGCCGGCGCGTCGACCTTCCAGATCCGGCCGAGCTCGAATACGGCAACGACGATCAGCCTGCCGGCCGGCGCGAACGGCGACTACCCGGTTGCCAACGTCCGCAGACACTGAACCCCCCGCGCGCGATCACCACGCAAGGACCGCGCTTCAGCGTGACGCGCCAGCGGCGCCGGATGCCGCAGACGTCGAATCGCGTACGCAGCCACCTGCGACGCCGGACCCGTGGCCGCGAGCCTGCGCCTGGCCGCTTCCGCGCCAGCCGCCGTGATCCGCGTGCGGCGTTTGGCTCAAAAGAATGCCGGCCGAGTGGCCGTTCCGGCCATTAATAAACCGGTTGGTATTGAATTGCGCGTGCTGAACCCCAGCTTAGGGTTCGTGCCACGGCGCGGGAACGTCCCGCGCCGCGACGGCATCGAATCGGGCGCCGGCCCTCCCTGAAGCCGGTCCCCAAGCAAGCTGGAGTCCATCGCACCATGAAAACCACGCTCATCGCCATCGCCCTCGCCACCGCGGGCGTCCTCGCCGCGCCGATCGCCGCGCATGCCCAGGACGACAAGGGCGGCTTCTTCATCAACGGCAACGTCGGCAAGGCCGGCGTCGACGACGGCCTCTACGACGACGACGACACCGCGTTCGGCGCCAACCTCGGCTACCGCTGGTCGGCGGGTCCCGGCGCGGCCTTCGGCATCGAGGGCGGCTACCAGAACCTCGGCGAATGGTCGCCGAAAGCCGACCGCATTCCGCTCGACACGGTCGCCGGCAGCGCCAAGCTGAAAGGCTGGACGGCCGGCGTCAACGGCCACTTCAACGTCGCCGACAACTGGTACCTGAGCGGCCGCGCCGGCCTGTTCCGCGCCGACGTCCAGGGTGACTACGTCGCCGCCGGCATCCCGACCCGCGTGGACGACACCAGCAACAAGTGGTACGCCGGCGCGGGCTTCGGCTACGACTTCAGCAACAACCTCAGCGTCGGCCTCAACTACGACCACTACGAAGTCGACAAGAGCAACCTCGACATCAACACCGATGTCGTGTCGGTCAGCGGCGAGGTCCGCTTCTGATCCATCTCGACTGATCGAACGCGCGCCGGAGCCGACGCCGGCGCGCCACTGCGCACTCCAACGCAGACACACGGCAAGGACGCAGGGCTGCCGGCCTGGCGACGGGCCGGCTTTTTTGCTTCCTGCACGAACGCCGGTGCGGCGCGTGCTCGTCAACGCCAGGCGGCAAGCGCGGCACGCAACGGCGACACCGGCGCGAGCGAGGCTTCGGCGATCGGTCGCAGGAACGCCACGAGGTCGCCCGCTTCCATGCCACGACCGTTGCGGCGCAGGGCTTCGGCACGCAGCAGGCCGGCTTCCACGATCAGCGGATGGCGTTCACCCCACTGCGCACGCACGGCCTGCCATGCCGCGTCGGCGCTGGCGAGGGCCGCCGCCGGGTCCGTTTCGCGCCGCGCGATGCGCGCGTCGCTCAATGCGAGCAGGGTCGTCCAGCTTGCGTTCGCGGCCTTTCCGGGCAGTCCCATGCGTGCGCGCGTCGCACGCGCCTCGTCGACCCGACCGAGCGCGAGCAAGGCCTCGATGCGGATCGCCTCGGCCTTCGCCGTATTGAGGTTCGCCTCGCCGTCGCGCTGGCGCCACGCCGCGACCACCGAATCGATCAACGGCAATGCCGCGGCCGCATCACCCGCACGCGTGAGCACGCGCGCAAGATTGTTCTCGGCCCGCAGGATCATCGGGCTGCCGGCGTCCTGCGTGCTGCGTCGCAGGTCGAGCGACTCGCGAAACAGCGGCAGCGCGGCCGCAGGCTCACCCATGTCCTCGAGCGCCGAGGCGAGGTTGTTGAGCGGCATCGCACGGCTCGCATTGGCGACGCCGTCGCCGGCAATGCGCGCATGCACGGCCAGCGCCGCACGATACTCGTCGGCAGCCTCGGTGAAGCGGCCGATGTCGTGCAGCTGCGAACCGAGCTCGTTGTGCGCGGTGGCAAGATGCTCGTTCGCGTCGCCGTAGAGCTCGCGCGCGAGGCCGACGTTCTCGCGCAGGATCGCGAGCGCTTCCTCGCGACGCCCGACGCGACCGAGCGCACTCGCATAGTTGTCGAGTGAATTCTGGTAGTCCGGATGGTGCTCGCCGACCTTGGCGCGCTTGATCGCGAGCGCACGCCCGAACAGCTCGGCCGCTCGCGCGTCGTCGCCGCGCTCGTCGGCGACAAGGGCGAGATTGTGCAGGGTCGAGGCGACCTGCAGGCTGTCGGCGCCGAGCTTCGGCGTGCGGATCGCCAGCGCGCGCTGCAGCAGCGGCTCGGCCGCCTCGGCCTGGCCATTCGCCTCGAGCACCACGCCGAGCGTGTTGAGCGCGTCGGCCATCTCGAGCGAGTCGGGCGCGACGCGCCCTTCGCGCAGGCGCAAGGATTCGCGCGCGGTTGCCTCCGCCTCGCTTCCGGCGAACTTGTTGTTCGAGTAGACGACCGCGAGCTGGCTCAGCGTGGCGGCCGCGGCGAGCGGGTCGTCGACCGGGGGGCTCCGATACAGGTCGACGGCCTGGCGGAACAGGTCGATCGCGCGCACCGGCTCGCCGATCGAACGATAGGCGCTGCCGAGCACGTCGAGCAGGCGCGCCTTCACGCGCGGTGAATCGGCGAGCTCGTGCTCGATGCGCGTGGCGCCCTCGTCGAGCACGTCACGCGCGCTGAGGTTGCGGTTCGAGCGCAGGCGCGGGTTCGAGACGTTGAACACCGAGACGAGGAAGTCGCTGACGCGCGCGGCGGTGGCGGCCTGCACGGTCGCCTCGCGTTCTGCCTCGAGCGCGCGGTCGCGCTCGGCCGCGAGGCGCCAGGTGAACGCAGCACCGAG
>JAFLDX010000253.1 GCA_017302215.1 Lysobacterales bacterium | reverse complement strand
CGGCAGGAAGGCGAGCGGGCCACCGGGCTGGAAGCGTTGCCAGGCCGTGCCGTCATGGGCGCGCTCGGTGGTGACGTGGGCGACCACCGCGCGCTGGCCGTAGTCGCGGCCGCGCGTGCCGATGCCGAGGCGATCGCGCAGCGGCGAGGCGATGCCGTCGGCACCAATCAGCACGCGCGCGCGTCGGCGCGTGCCGTCGCCGAGCACGGCGGTGACCGCGTCGCCATGGTCCTCGATGTCGGCCAGCGTACTCGGACAGGCCAGTCGGTCCGGCGGCAAGGCCGCGACGAGCGCGGTCCACAAGGCATGCTGCAGCAGGCGGTTCTCGACGATCCAGCCGAGCGCCGATTCGCCGCGCTCGAGCGCATCGAACACGAGTTCACCCGGCGCGAGCGCGTCCCACACGACCATGCGCCGGTACGGGCCGACGCGCGCCTCGCGGATCGTGGTCCAAACGCCGAGGTCGTCGAACAGCGCGGCGCCATCCGGCGCGAGCGCGACGACGCGCAGGTCGACGTCGTCGGAACTGTTCCAGGGGGTCGGCGGCTGCGCCTCGACGAGGGCGACGTCGAAGCCGTCGCGCGCGAGCGCGAGTGCGGTCGCCGTGCCGACGATGCCGGCGCCGACGACAATCGCATCGAGTTCGCCGCGCCGGCTCATCGCGCGAGCGCCCGTGCCGAGACATCGCCGCGGAAGCCCATGCCGCGCAGGGCGACGCGACGCTTGAGGTCGTCGCTCAGCGCCAGGGCGGCGAAGCCGAGCGAGCGCAACCCGCGCAACGGCAGCGTGTCGTTGCCCATCAGGCGCACGAGGTCGTCGCTGAAGGCCGTGGTCGCGTTGCGATCGGGCTGGCGGCGCGCGACGTAGGCCGCAAGCACGTCGGCAGCGCCGGGATCCGATGCGGGTTCGACCAGTTCGGCCAGGCTCAGCGCATCACGCAGGCCGAGGTTGAAGCCCTGCGCGCCGAGTGGATGCACGGTCTGCGCGGCGTTGCCGACCAGCACCGCGCGACCGGCAACGAGCGCCTGCGCGAGCGTGCGCCTGAGCGGATACGGCCGGCGCGCGCCGGGACGACTGAAGCGTCCGGCGCGCCAGCCGAAGCGTTCGTGCACGAAGGCGATGAAGGCCTCGTCGTCGAGTGCGGCGATGCGCGCCGCATCGGCCGACGGCACGCTCAGCACGAGGCCGGCGCGATGGCCACCACGCGGCAGCACGGCGACCGGACCGGAATCGGTGAAGCGCTCCCAGGCCTGGCCGTCGAGCGGCCGCTCGCACGCCAGCGTGGTCACGATCGCGCTCTGCGCGTAGTCCGTTTCATCGGTGCCGATGCCGAGCGCGCTACGCACGAACGAGGTCGTGCCATCGGCGCCGACCAGCAGGCGCGTCGACAGCGCGCGCTCGCCTTCCGGCGTGCGCAGGTGCATGTGCACCGCATCGGCGCGCGCATCGAGGCCGACCAGCTCGGCCGGTGCGAGGCGCACGAGGCGTGTGCATTCGTCGAGCCGCGCGAGCAGCGCACGCCCGAGCTCGCGCGCCGGAAGCACCACGCCGAACTCGGCGAGGCCGAGCGCGGCGCAATCGAGCCGCACGCTGCCGAAGTCGCCGCGCCGGCTGACGTGGATGCGCCGGATCGGCGTCGCCGCAGCGGCCGCGTGTTTCCACACGCCGAGCGCGGCGAGCCCGTCGATCGTCACGCGTGCGAGTGCGAGATTGCGCTCGTCGTGGCTCGGTTGCGCCTCGACACGAGGCAACGCTGCCTCGACGAGGACGACCCGGTGGCGGCTCGCATCGAGCGCGATCGCGAGGCTCGCGCCGACCAGGCCGCCGCCGACGATGACGATGTCGAAGCGTTCTTGCATGCCCGCGATGATAGCCGAGGCGGCTGTCACCGCGGCCGCACGATTGACGCAGCGGCACGGCATCGACAGGTATCGCGGCATACGACATCTCAAGAGCGCCCCTCATCCGCCTGCGGCACCCCGAATCGAGTCCGGGGCAGGCTCTTCTCCCCGCACGCGGGGAGAAGGAGCTCGAAAGCGCCCGCTTTACTTCTCCCGCGCGGGAAGAAGGAACATCAACAGCTCGAAGGCGCCTGCCTTCCCTTCTCCCCATGAAAACGGGGAGAAGGTGGCGCGGCAGCGCCGGATGAGGGGCCGATCGACGATCGAAATGGCAAGCCACGCTGCAGCAAGAAGCGCCCCTCATCCGCCTGCGGCACCCCGGATCGAGTCCGGGGCAGGCTCTTCTCCCCGCGCGCGGGGAGAACGAACATCAAGAGCTCGAAAGCGCCAGCTTCCCTTCTCCCCGTGAAAACGGGGAGAAGGTGGCGCGGCAGCGCCGGATGAGGGGCCGCTTGGCGATCGGCGCGGCATGCTGCCGCAGCGCGGCATGCCTGCGCTGACCATCGGCCCATGCCGCGGCACACCTCGTGCTGGCACACTCGCGCGATCGCCCCTCGCGGGCTTGTCGACGGATCTGCCATGCGCCGGCCATTCCTGCTCGCCACCACGCTGCTCCTGCTGGCCACGCACGTCGGGGCCGAGCCGCCGCCGATCTCGCCGATGGAAACGCACTTCGCACGCGATCCGGCCCAGCCGGTCGATGCGTGGTATGGCGCGCAGATCGCGAAGTACACGACCGAGCCGGCGTTCAACACGATCCTGACCAACTACCTGCCGGCCTCGACGACGGTGCCGACGCCGGCCAAGGTGCTCGGCGACGTGTCGGGGGCGCCGAACCACCTGCCGCGCCTGGCCGACGTGTACGGCTATTTCCGCCAGCTCGAAGCAGCGAGCCCGCGCGTCAAGGTGTTCTCGATCGGCAGGAGCGAGGAAGGCCGCGAGATGATCGCGGTGGCGATCGCCGACGAGAAGCTGATCGCAGGACTCGAGGCGAACCGCGCGCGCCTGGCCGACCTCGGCGATCCGCGCCGCATCGGCTTCGACGACGCGCGCGCCGCCGAACTCGTGTCCACGACCACTCCGGTGTACTGGCTGACCGGCGCACTGCACTCGACCGAGACCGGCACGCCGACCTCGCTGATGGAGCTGGCCTATCGGCTGACGGTCGACGACGCGCCGTACATCCGCGCGATCCGCTCCAACGTGATCACGCTGATCACGCCGGTGGTCGAGCCGGATGGCTGGGAGCGCATGGTCGACCTCTACCGCTGGCATCGCGCGCACCCGGATGCGCAGTATCCGCGCCTGCTCTACTGGGGCCACTACGTCGCCCACGACAACAACCGCGACGCGATGATCGGTTCGCTCGCGCTGACGCGGAACATGCTCGATGCATGGTCGGACTGGCATCCGCAGGTGCTGCACGACCTGCACGAATCGGTGCCGTTCCTCTACGACAACACGGTCGGCGACGGTCCCTACAACGCCTGGATCGATCCGTTGCTCGTCAACGAATGGCACCAGCTCGGCTGGAGCAATGTCGAGACGCTGACGCGCCTCGGCCTGCCGGGCGTGTACACGCACGGGCGCTTCGACACGTGGAGCCCCGGCTACCTCATGTTCGTCGCCGCGATGCGCAACGGCATCAGCCGCCTCTACGAAACCTTCGGCAACGGCGGCGCCGACACGCTCGAGCGCCAGCTCGACCCCGACGAGTACGAGCGCACCTGGTACAAGCCGAATCCGCCGCGTGCGAAGGTGCTGTGGTCGCAGCGCAACAACAACAACTACTCGCAGAGCGGCGTGCTGAGCGCGCTCGACTACTTCGCCGCGAACGGCAAGACGTTCCTGCGCAACCACTGGCTGAAAGCGAAGCGCGCAGTCACCAAGCCGCAGGACACCGGTCCGGCTGCGTATGTCTTCAGCGCCGACGATCCGCGCGGTCCGGCGCAGGCGAAGCTGCTCGAGGTCATGCGCCGCCAGCACGTCGAGATCCATCGCCTCGATGCGCCGGCCACGGTCACTCGTCCGGCGCCGGCGAAGAAGAAGGGCAAGCCCGGCGACGACGACAAGGACGCGGCGAAGGAGCCGGCCACGCGCACATTCCCGGCCGGCAGCTACGTCGTGCGCCTCGACCAGCCGTACTCGCGCGTTGCCGACACCCTGCTCGACCGCCAGTACTGGTCGCCCGACGACCCGCAGAAGGAACCGTACGACGACACCGGCTGGTCGCTCGGCGACCAGTTCGGCGTCGACGTCGAGCGCGTCACCGACCTCGACATCCTCAAGGCGCCGATGCAGCGCCTCGACGGCGCGCTGCCCGAACGCGCGATCGCCGGCAGCGGCGCGGTGCGCATCGTCGCCAACACCGCCACGGCCGAACTCGCCAGCCTGCGCTTCGCCGCGAAGGGCGCGTCGATCGAGCGCGCGACCGCTGCGTTCAAGCACGCCGGCCGCGATTACGCGGCCGGTTCGCTGATCGTGCGCAAGGCCGACGCCGGCTTCGACGCGG
>JAFLDX010000252.1 GCA_017302215.1 Lysobacterales bacterium | reverse complement strand
GGCGCCCCGACCGCACTGGCGGCGGCGGATGGCCGCGACGGTTCGATCGCATGGCCCGCGGCGGTCGAGGTCTGGCGTGCGCGTCCGTCGGCCGGCAATCCGTCGGGCGTGGCCTGCTGCTACGGCCGGCGCATGTGGGCGCAGGTGGTCGCCGGCGCGGTCGAGGTCGGCGGCGTGCGTGCCGTGGCAGGTGACGCGGTGATCGTGCTCAACGAGCGCCGGGTCGAGTTGGTCGCGCGATCGGCCGCCGAGGTGATCGTGTTCGTGGCGGACTAGGAGATTCCGATCGATCCCGATCGCGGCTGGCTTTCAACAGCCGCAGGGCTCGTCAGCCGCCCATACGTATGCCACACGCTTGAACGAAGTCTGTGGGAGCGGCTTCAGCCGCGATGACGATGGTCCAGGCGTTCCTGGATCGGGCTCAGCCGCGCTTGACGCCCTTGTCCTTCAGCGCCTCGAGGTCGCGCAGGTTGAGGCCGGCCAGCGCCGACTTCAGCAGGTTCGCGTCGAGGCCCTCGCCGTTGCCGCTCAGCTTCACCGCGAAGCGGTCGCCGAGCACGATGCCGAACTCGCCGCTCCGGGTAGCGTTGTCCCACTGCTCGTGGACGAGGCGGCCGTCCTGCTTGTAGGTCTTCTCGTAGCCGTACTCGGTCTGGCGGTCGGCCTCGATGCCGGCGAAACCGGCCAGCGCCATGATGCCCTTGGCGCCACCCATGTCGGTGATCTCGAGGTCGAGCCGGTTGCCGTTGGCGTCGACGTAGCGCGCGTGGCCGGTGCTGACCTGCACGCCCATCGCGCCGTTGCGCTCGACCGAGATCGACTCGCGCTTGAAGTCGCCGAGGCGGTCCGGCAGGAACGGCTTGATCGCTTCGGGCGGCAGCGCCTCGACCGAATCGCCGCCGCCGAGCACGGCGCCGAGCATCTGGCTGGCCGCCTGCGCCTCGGCGTTGGCATCGCCGCTGCGCTTGGCCGCCTCGAGCTTCTTCGACTGCTTCTCCATCTGCTCGCCGAACGCGGCGAGCTTGCCGAGCGCGCTGTCCTTGTCGATGCTGACGTCGCTCGACGCCGCACCGAACGTGGCGGCTCCCGCGGCCATCGTGCCGGCCGCGGTGATGCCGCCGACGATCGCGCCGATGACGAGGCTGAGGAGGAATCCGATCAGCACGATCACGAGGGTGTAGACCACCGACTTGTCGGGCGGGTTGCGCATCGTGTGCGAGAGGCCGAGGTAGAGCAGGTAGATACCGTAGATCGAGCCGGCCAGCGCGATGAGCCAGCCGATCCACGGCACGATCATCGCGATGCTCGCGACCCAGCCGGCGGTGTACGAGTACGCCGCGGTCTTGAGCGCCTGGACCTGGTTCTTCTGGCCGCCGAAGTTCGGCGCGAGCGCGTCGATGATCAGCGCGACGACGTAGACGAGGACGAGGGTCAGGCCGTAGCTGACCAGCATGCCGATGATGCCGCTCACGATCGGCGTACGCACGGTGATGCCGAGCAGGCTCGTGCCGATGAAGCTGCCCTTGATGAAGCCGGCCACGGCCGGAATCGCGGCAAGGATCAGGATGTATTTCTTGTACAGGTTGGCGACCGTTTCGGGCTCGGTGGCGATCACCGGCCACTCGGTCTTCGGGGTCAGCAGGATGGCCTGGACGCGGGCGATCAACTTCGAGAAATCCATGGGGGCTCCCGGGGGGCAAGGATGGGCAACGGCGCAAACCCGCGCATTCTAGCGCTGCGTGCCGGCCGCAACGCGGTGACGGGGTCGCGCGGCGGACTGTGATGCAGTTGGCACAATCCATGCTGCTAAGATCGTCGGCTGTCCTGACGAGGGGAGCTTCGCTCATGCCACTTCGCAACCCAGCCGGCGAGCCGGGCGTGCCGGCCAATGCCGAAAACCGCTACCGGGTGGGACCGGCCGACCTGCCGCTCAGCTGTCCGATGCCCGGCATGGCGCTGTGGAACTCGCATCCGAAGGTCTATCTGCCGATCGAGGAGCAGGACGGTCGCGCGAAGTGTCCCTACTGCGGGGCGGACTTCATCCTCGACGCGTGACGGATCGGGGTGCGGAGCAGGGCGCGGCGCGGTTGCGCCCAATTGATCGTGCAGGGTCCGAATTTGACATTCCAGCGCCAGACCGTGGTCCAGCTCGTCCCCGCGCTCGACGCGGGCGGAGCCGAGCGCTCGACGCTCGAGGTCGGCCGCGCTCTGGTAGCCGCCGGGCACTTCTCGATCGTCGTGTCGGCTGGCGGTCGCATGGTCACGCGGCTCAACGCCGAAGGCAGCGAGCACATCACCTTGCCGATCGGCGCGAAGAACCTGCGCACGCTGTCGCTGGTGCCGCGCCTGCGCGAGATCCTCACGGAGACGCGCGCCACGATCGTGCACGCGCGCTCGCGCCTGCCGGCCTGGATGGGCTGGCGCGCGATCCGCGGCATGGCGGCGCCGCGCCCGCATTTCGTCACCACCGTGCACGGCCTCAACACGCCGGGCTGGTACAGCGGGATCATGGCGCGTGGTGAACGCGTGATCTGCGTGTCGAACAGCGTGCGCGACCACGTCCTGCGCCATTATCCGCGCACCGATCCGGCCCGGCTCGTGCTGATCCCGCGCGGCGTCGATACCAGCGAGTTTCCGTTCGGCTACCAGCCCGACGACGACTGGCGCCAGCGCTTCTTCGCCGAGTATCCGCAGCTCGACGGCGCACCGCTGCTGACCCTGCCGGCGCGCGGCACGCGCCTGAAGGGCCATGCCGATGCAATCGAACTGCTTTCCGACCTGCTCGCGCGCGGCATCGACTCCCGCCTGCTCCTGCTCGGCGTGCGCGAGCCGGGTCGCGAGGCCTACGTCGGCGAACTCGAGACGCTGGCCGCACGCCTCGGCGTCGCCGAGCGTGTCGTCTTCGCCGCACCGCGCAGCGACGTGCGCGACGTCATGGCGATCTCGACGCTCGTGCTGCAGACGAGCACCTCGCCCGAATCGTTCGGGCGCACCGTGGTCGAGGCGCTCGCGCTGTGCCGACCCGTGCTCGGCTACGCGCACGGCGGCGTCGACGAACTGCTGACCGAACTGTACCCGGCCGGGCGCGTGCCGCCCGGCGATCGCGGGCGGCTCGTCGAGCGCGCCGCCGAACTGATCCGGCGCGCGCCGGCCATTCCGCTGCTGACGCGCTACCGCCTCGAGGACATGCAGGCCGCCACGCTGGCGTTGTACGCCGACGTCGCGGCGACGCCGCAGCGGCGGGCGGACGACTGAGCGTGCCGATCGCGCTGCCCGCGGCCGGTGCAGCGGCTGTCGTCGTGCTCGCGGTGCTGGCCCTGCTGCCGCTCGGGCGCCTGTCCGAGTTGCCGGTCGCGATCGCCGCGCTCGGCGCGATCGTGCTCGTCGTGCGCGGACGCATCGACCTGCGCGGTGATCCCGCGATGCGCGACGTCGTCGCCCTGTTCGCCTGCTACTGGTTGCCGATCGCGTTGTCGGGTTTCGCCGCAGTCGATCCCGCGAAGACCTGGTCCACTGCCGCGGCGAGCCTGCGTTACCTGCCGTTCGCCGTGTTCGCCGTGCACGCCTTGCGCAAGGACGGAACGTGGTCCGCCGTCGTCCTCGCAATCTCTGCACTCGTCTCGCTCTGGCTGATCGACGCGTGGGTGCAGTTCGTCACCGGCCACAGCCTCGGTGGCGCGCCGGAGCCCGAACGGCTTTCGGGCATCTTCGGCGCGGACAACCTCAAGCTCGGACCGGTGCTGGCCGTGCTGTCGCCGTTCGTGCTCGTCGCCTCGCGCGCACTGCTCGGTCGGGTCGGGCTGCTGCTCGCGTTCCTCGTCGTGCTCGTGCCGGTGCTGCTGTCTGGATCGCGCGCGGCCTGGCTGTCGTACGCGATCGTCGTCACGCTGATGGCCTGGTGCGAAACCGGCAGCCTGCGCCGCTTCGCGCCGCTGCTGGTCGGCGTTGCGCTCGCCTTCGTCATCGCGATCCTCGGCGTGCGCGTCGATTCGGGCGGATTCCAGGCGCGCATCGAGCGCAGCCTGCGCGCGGCCGAGGGCACATCGCAGGCGCTCGACGAGGCCTCGGCCGGGCGCATCAGCATCTGGCGCACCGCGATCGACATGGCCCTGGCGCATCCGCTCACCGGCGTCGGCGCGCGCGGATTCCGCCACGACTACGGCGAGCACGCGCGCGCGGACGATCGTTTCGTGCGCGATCCGCCGCCCGGCGGTGTCGCCCACGCGCACCAGATCGTGCTCGAGGTCGCCAGCGAAACGGGCCTCGTCGGACTCGCGGGGTGGCTGACCGGGCTCGCGGTCATGCGGCGCGCGTGGCGGCGCGCGGACCCCGCGGCGCGCGCGCGCGCGTTCGCACCGGCGCTCGCGCTCGTCGCGATGTGCTTCCCGCTCAACACGCACCTCGCCTTCTACTCGGCGTGGTGGGGCCTGCTGTTCTGGTGGCTGCTTGCGCTGTACTGCGCGGCGCTGGCCACGCCGCGCAC
>JAFLDX010000251.1 GCA_017302215.1 Lysobacterales bacterium | reverse complement strand
GCCTGCGCGATCCCGCGCCGCTGCCGGCGACGTTGCCGCCGCATGCCGCGCTGTTCGGCGCGGCATTCCTGCCGCCGCTGCTGCTCGAGTTCTTCCTCGCTCTCGCGACGCGCCTGCCACTGCGCTTCTACCAGCCGAATCCGTGCCTGGACTACTGGGGTGACATCGTCTCCGGGCGCGAACGCGCGCGCCGGCAGGGATTGTGGAACGCGCACCGGCGCCGCGAGGGACTCGAGTACGCCGAGGCAGGACACCCGCTGCTCGCGTCGTGGGGTGCACTCGGGCGCGAATACCTGAGGGCGATCCACGCGCCGGACAGTGTCGTCCACGACGACGATGCCTTCGTCCTGCCCGATTCCTCGCATCTGCTCGGCTGGCTGCAGAAGGGCATCCTGCTGCTCGACCCGCGCCACGAGACACCGCCGCGCGAGCACCTGCCGTCGATCGAACTGCACGGCTGCCCGGACCGCCGGCGCGAGGTCGAAGTGCTGCACGATCGCCTGCTCGCGATGTTCGAGCAGCGACCGGAACTCAAGCCGCACGACATCGTCGTCATGTCGCCCCAGATCGACGCCTACGTGCCGTACATCGACGCGGTATTCGGCGGCGCCGCGCGCGAACTCGCCCTGCCGTACCGCATCAGCGATGTCCCGTTGCGCCGCGCGCATCCGCTGGTCGACGCCTTCCTGCGCGTGCTCGCGCTCGACGACAGCCGCTTCACGCGCACCGACGTCGCGGGACTGCTCGCGGAACCGGCGATCGCGCGCCGCTTCGGCATCGACGCCGACGGCCTGGCCTGGATCGCGACGTGGCTCGAGCAGGCGGCGGTGCGCTGGGGTCTGGATGCGCCGTTCCGCGCCGCGGTCGGCTCAGCGCCGCTCGACGAGAACAGCTGGCGCTTCGGCTTCGACCGCCTTCTGCTCGGACATGCCCTCGGTGACGCGTCGGCGCTCGTCGCCGGGGTCGCGCCGGTGACCAACGTCGAGGGCGGCGACGCCCGCGTGCTCGGCGAACTCGCGCGTTTCGTCGACCTGCTCGCGCAGACGCGCGCGGGCCATGCCGTGCCGCGCACCGCGACGGCCTGGAGGGACTGGCTCGGTGCGTGTCTCGAAGCCCTGTTCGACACCGAGCCGGCCGATGGCGCCGAGCTCGCGGCGATGCGCGCCGTGCAGGCGGCGATCCGCGCGTTCGGCGCGGGAGCCGAGCGATGGCTCGACGGCGAGCGCCTGCCGTTCGAGGTCGTGCGTGTTGCGCTCGAGGAAGCGCTCGCCGAGCCGACATCGACGCGTGCCGGCCGCTTCGGCATCACCTTCTGCGGCATGGTCCCGATGCGCAACGTTCCGCACCGCGTGGTTTGCGTGCTCGGCCTCGACGCCGGTGCGTACCCGCGCCGCCAGCCGGTCGCGGGCTTCAACCTGATGCGCCGTCATCCGCGACCGGGCGACCGCAGCGTGCGCGAGGACGACCGCTTTCTTTTCCTCGAGGCGCTGGTTGCCGCGCGCGACGTGTTCTATCTGAGCCATGTCGAGCGCGACGCGAAAGGCGCGGCGAAGAACCCGCCGTCACCGCTCGTGCAGGAGCTGCTCGATTTCCTCGCCGAGAGTCACCGCGAGGCCTGGCCCGAGGTCGAGGCGCGCCTGCGCTTCACGCATCGTCTGCACCCGTTCGATCCGGGCAACTACGCCGCCGGCTCGGCGCTGCGCAGCCATGACGCGGCGTGGTGGGCGGCGGCACGCGCTTCGCTCGAGCCGTGGCGCGAGCCGGTGGCGTTCGCAGCCGGGGCCGAAGCGGTCGTGAGCGCTTCCGTCCCGGACGCCGGCGTGATCGAGCTCGATGACCTGCTCGGCTGGCTGCGCGACCCGGTCGCCGACTGGTTCCGGCGCACGCTGCCGGTGCGCATAGACGTCGATGCAGGCGTCGACGACAGCGAGCCGTTCGGCGCGGATCGACTCGAGCGCTTCAAGGCCATCGAGCGCCTGCTCGGGGCACCCGAGCACCGTCCGGACCGTCATCGCCTCGAGCGTGAAGGCAGCTTTCCGCTCGGGCCGGTCGGCGAGTCGACATGGGATGAGTTCGCGGCCAGCGCGGCGAGGATCGAGGCGCTCACCGTGGCAGTGCTGGGCGGCGAGGTCCGTCGCATCGACGCTCCGCGTCGCGAGATCGCCATCGCCGGATCGCCGTGGCGCCTGGCCGGCACGCCGCGCTTGCTCGTCGAAGGCGGACGTCGCGCGCTGCTGCTGCGGCGCGCTGGTGCCATCCGCGGAGTCGACCTCGCGCGCCTCGCCCTCGAGCGCACCCTGCTCGCTGGCGATGCCGCGCAGATGCCTGCCTTCGCGATCGGACTCGACGGGCAGGATGCCGCCGTCTTCACGCTCGGGCCATTGCAGGATCAGGACGCCTGGCTGCGCGCGATCATCGATGCCCATGTGTCGGGCCTGCGCTGGCCGGTGCCGCTCTACCCGCGCGCGGCGAGCGCGTATGCGCGAACGCTGGTCGGTCGTGGCCAGACCTCCCCGCTCGCCGCCGCGCGCGCGGAATGGCTCGGCAACGAGCACCACCGCGGCGAGGCCGAGGCGCCGCTCAACGCGTTGTTCACGCGCGACGCCGCCGATCCGGTCGGGGACGACGCGTTCGTCGAGCGGGCAACGGCGGTCTACCTGCCGCTGTACGCCGTGCTCGCCAAGGTGGCCTCGTGAACGCCGCGCTCGATGTTGCCGCCTTGCCGTTGCGCGGCCTGCACCTCATCGAGGCGAGTGCGGGCACCGGCAAGACCTACACGATCGGACTGCTCTACCTGCGCCTGTTGCTCGAAGGTGATGCTGGCCTGCGCGGCATCGCCGTCGTGACCTTCACCGAGGCGGCGACGCGCGAATTGCGCGAACGCCTGCGTCGTCGCGTCGGCGAGGGTCTGCGCAGCCTGCGCGGAGCGCCGTCCGCTGATGCCGGGCTCGACTCGGTGCTGGCCGCGCATCGCGACGGTGCCGAGCGCCAGCAACTCGCGATCGAACGCCTCGAGGCCGCGCTGACCGGCTTCGACGAAGCCTTCGTCACGACCATCCACGGCTTCTGCCGCCAGCTGCTCGCCGACACCGCATTCGAGAACGGCTTGCCGTTCATCGAGCTCGATGCCGATGCGACCGGTCCTGACGTGCTCGAGCTCGTGCGCGACTACTGGCGCCTGCACGTGGTCAGCGGCGGTGGCGAGTCGGCGCGTGAGGCAGCCGCGCATTGGCGCGAGCCGGACGTGCTCGCGCGCGCGCTGGCGACCTCGCAAGCGCTGGCTTTCGATCCGTCCGCTGTCGATCCGGTCGATGCGCGCGGCGGGCTCGAACGCGCGCAGTCGGCTTGCGATGCGGCACGGGTCGAGTGGCAGGCCTGCATTGCGGACGGCCGTGCGGCGCGCGCGCTCGCGCAGCTGGCGGACGCGGCGCTCGATCAGCGGATTTCGGTGGCACGCGACGGCATCCATCACCCCGCCGCACTGGCCGCATGCGCCGAGGCGATCCGGACCACGCCACCGGCGTTCGGCGACCTGCGCCCGCTGCACCGCCGGAACCTGCATGCGGCCGCTGCGCGCGCGAGGCGCAAGGGCTGGCGACCCGATGTCGAACTCGATGCGGTCGCTGCCATTGTCGAACGCCTGCTCGACGCGGCCGATGCGGTCCGTCGGGCCCGGCGTGCGCTGTTCTTCGTCGATGCGCTGGCCTTCGTGCGCACGGGCCTGGTCGAACGCCGCGAGCGCTTGCACCGCTTCGGCTTCGACGACCTGATCCGGGTGCTGCACGAACGCCTGCACGGTCCCGGCGGCGATGCGCTCGCGCGCACGATCGCGCGGCGCCTGCCGGCCCTGCTCGTCGACGAGTTCCAGGACACCGATCCGCTGCAGTACGCGATCCTGCGCCGCCTGCACGCGGCGCGCGAAGACGGCGTCATGTTCCTGATCGGCGATCCGAAGCAGGCGATCTACCGCTTCCGCGGCGGCGACGTGTTCACCTACCGGTTGGCCGCGCGCGATGCCGGCGCGAACGTGCACGCGCTCGTGCACAACTGGCGTTCCGACGCGCGCCTTGTCGCGGCGGTGAACGCGGTCTTCGGGCGCAACGCCGACGCGTTCGTGCACCCCTTCATCGGCTTCGCGCCGGCGGCGTACCCGGCCGCGAAGCGGCGCAAGCCGGAAATCGCCGAGGCGACCGCGCCGCTGGTGATCTGGCGCCTCGCCGATCCCGCCAACGCAAGCGGTGAACCGAAGCCCTGGACGACCGATGCGTTCGCCGCGCGCGTGCTCGCCGAGACCGCGAGTGCGATCAAGCGGTCGCTCGTCGACGCGCGCGAAAACGGTCGGGCGCCCACGATTGCCGTGCTGGTCAACACGAACGAGCAGGCGAGGCAGGCCGCGGCGACACTCGCGCGCTGGAACATCGCCTGCGATCACCTCGGTACCGAAAGCGTGTATGAATCGGGCGAGGCCGAGTCGCTCGCGCGCGTGCTCGCGGCGCTCGCGG
>JAFLDX010000026.1 GCA_017302215.1 Lysobacterales bacterium | reverse complement strand
GACCTGCGCACGCGCGTGCATGCCCTCGCCGCATGGCGCGCGCGACGCCCGACCGACGCCGCCGATGCCGGTGCACTCGCGGCGGTCGCACGCTCGGCCGATACCTGGCGCAAGCGCGCGGACGTCGCGAAGGATGCCTGTGTCGCGTTCGACCCGACCTCCGTCGGCAATGTCCTGGCCCATGCCTGGCCCGACCGCATCGCGCGCCAGGATCCGGCCAGTCCGCGCCGCTACACGCTGGCCAACGGTCGCGGCGCGCACCTCGGCGACGACAGTGCGCTGATCGGCGAGCCTTGGCTGGTCGTCGTCGACCTGCGCGCCGACGATCGCGACAGCCTGATCCGCCTCGCTGCGCCGCTCGACCCCGGCGTGCTCGAGCGCGATTTCGGCACGCGCTTCGTGCGCGAGCGCGTCGTGCACTGGAACCGCGACACGCGCGCGGTCGAGGCCTGGGAACAGCGCCGCTTCGATGCGATCGTGCTCGAACGGCATCGCGCCGCGGCTCGACCCGAGGACAGCGTGCCGGCCCTGCTCGCCGCCGTGCGCGAACTCGGTCTCGACGCGCTGCCGTGGAGCGAGTCGACGCGCGCGCTGCGCCTGCGCGCCACGCGCCTGCGCGGCTGGTGGCCCGAACTCGACCTGCCCGATCTCTCCGACAGCCATCTGCTGGCCATGCTCGAGCACTGGCTGGCACCGCACCTCGACGGTGTCACGCGCTTCGACGCGATCGCTGCCGACCTGCTCGGCGACGCCTTCGCTGCACTGCTCGGGCACACCGCGCGGCGCTTGCTCGATGAGCACGCGCCGGCCAGCCTGCGCGTACCGAGCGGACTCGAACGCCGCATCGACTACGCCGGCGAAGGGTCGCCGGTGCTCGCGGTCAAGCTGCAGGAGCTGTTCGGCCTCGCCGACACGCCGCGCATCGCCGGCGGTCGGGTCGCGCTGACCCTCCACCTGCTATCACCGGGCGGCCGCCCGATCCAGGTCACCCAGGATCTCGGCAGCTTCTGGACGCGCACCTATCCGGAAGTGAAACGCGAACTGAAAGGCCGCTACCCGAAACATCCGTGGCCCGACGACCCGTGGACCGCCACGCCGACGCACCGTGCCAAGCCGCGCGGCACCTGAAACGGCCAGCGCATCGGGTGCCGCGCCGATCGCGGAAGGAACCAATGGGCGACGCAACCTGTCGCAGTCGTTCGGCATCCGACTCGCATGAGTCTCCCTGACAGGCATCCCCATGACCCGACCGAACCGCGTGCTCTTGTGGATGCTCGCCTTCCTGCTCGGCGTGGTCGCGCTCGCCGCGCTCGCCGCGCCGCGCCTGGCCGGCTTCTTCGCAGCGAATCCGTTCTTCAACGGCGTGATCCTCGCCGTGCTTGCCGCCGGCGTGCTCGTCAACCTGCGCCAGGTGCTGCTGCTCTCGCGCGAGGTCGACTGGATCGAATCGTTCCGGCGCTCGAACCCCGAACGCGCCGCCCAGGGCGAGCCGCGCCTGCTCGCGCCGATGGCGCGCATGCTCGGCGGGCGCGAGCGCGGCCGTGCCGCGCTGTCGGCCGCGTCGATGCGCACCCTGCTCGACAGCGTGCAGTCGCGCCTCGAGGAGTCGCGCGACCTGTCGCGCTACCTGATCGGACTGGCCATCTTCCTCGGCCTGCTCGGCACGTTCTGGGGCCTGCTCGTGACGATCGGCGCGGTGTCCGGGATCATCGGTTCACTCGACGCCGGCGGCGACGCGGCGACCCTGTTCGGCACGCTCAGGGAGCGTCTCGACGCACCACTCGGCGGCATGTCGACGAGCTTCTCGACCTCGCTGTTCGGCCTCGCCAGTTCGCTCGTCATCGGCTTCCTCGACCTGCAGGCCGGTGCCGCGCAGAACCGTTTCCACAACGAACTCGAAGAGTGGCTGTCGGGCATGACCCACCTGTCGTCCGGCCATGCCATGGAGGGCGATGCCTCGGTGCCGGCCTACGTCCAGGCCCTGCTCGAGCAGACCGCGGATGGCCTCGAGCGCATGCAGCGCGCGATCGTCGAGAACGAGCGCGAACGCCGCGGCAGCAGCGAACAGTTCGCCGAACTGGCCTCCCAGCTCGGCCGCCTCAATGACCTCCTCGCTCGCGACGCACGCGAGCGCCAGTCCGCTGCGGCAACCCAGGACGAGCTCAAGGGCGTGTTGCGCCAGCTCGCCGCGCAGCCGCAGGCCGAATCGCGCCTGTCCGACGAGCTGCGCGCCGAGCTGCGCCTGCTGTCGCGCACGATTGCCGCCGCCGTCGGTACGCGAGAAGCGCGGCCGTGAGCACGCTCGCGCGCCGGCGCCGGCACGCTTTCGACATCTGGCCGGGCTTCGTCGACGCGCTGACCTCGCTGATCCTCGTCTTCATCTTCGTGCTGCTGATCTTCGCGCTCGGCCAGTTCGTGCTGACCGATTCGCTGGCCGGCAAGAACCGTGCGCTCGATGCACTGAACGCGCAGGTCGCCGAACTCGCGCGCACGCTGTCGCTGAGCGAGGACCAGAAGAACACGCTCGATGCGCGCGTGGCCGAACTGGCCGCGTCACTCGGCCAGGCCAGCAGCGACCGCGAGGCCCTGCGCGGTGCGCTCGACTCGACGAGCGGCGAGGCGGCCCGGCTCAGCACCGACATCGGCCTGCTCAACGAGCTCAAGGCGCAACTCGAGGCCGAGGTCGCGCGCCTCGCCGGCGCACTCGACGCGTCCAAGCAGGACCTCGTGAAGCAGACCGAGGCGAACACGGCCGCGACCGCGCAGATCGAACTGCTCAATCGCCAGATGGGCGCGATCCGCGAGCAGCTGGCGACCCTCGAGGCGGCGCTCGGCGTGGCCCGCAAGGACATCGAGGCGAAGGATGCGAAGCTCGCCGACCTCGGCCAGCGCCTGAACCTCGCCCTCGCCGAGCGCGTCGGCGAGCTCGAGCGCTACCGTTCCGAGTTCTTCGGCCGGCTGCGCGAGGCGCTCGGCAACCGCAGCGACGTGCAGGTCGCCGGCGACCGCTTCGTGGTGCCGGCCGACATCCTGTTCCCGTCCGGCTCGGCCGAGCTCGACGAGGCTGGCCAGCAGCGCCTCGACGCACTCGCCGGCACCGTGCGCGAGGTGGCCGCCGAGATCCCGTCGAGCATCGACTGGGTGTTGCGCATCGACGGCCATACCGATCGCCGTCCGATCCACACCGAGCGTTTCCCGTCGAACTGGGAACTGTCGACCGCGCGCGCCGTCGCGATCGTCAAGTACCTCGTCGTGCAGGGCATCCCGGCGCACCGCCTCTCGGCAAACGGCTTCGGCCAGTTCCAGCCGCTCGATCCCGGCGACGGCGAAGCCGCCTTCGCGCGCAACCGGCGAATCGAACTGCAGTTGACCAACCGCTGATCGAACCGCGTCGGCGGCGCCCGCACACTCGATTTGTGGAATCACCGATGCCGAGCCTGCACGGGCTTCGATCCCCACCCGCCGTAGCGCTCGCTGTTGCTCCCGCTCCTGCTCGCAACGGGTCCCCTGCGACCGCGCCGAGGAGCGCAGCCACAGGAGCTGCCACTCGCTTTGTGGGAGCGACTTCAGTCGCGATGTCTCCGCTCTTCCCTTGCCTGGACGATGCTTCGAACCCGGGTTCCGCTCGCCTCGGCGGCGAGCGGGTCACTTCTCTTTGCCCGCCCACTGCGCCGCAGGAGCGGCGCGAACGGCGAAGCCGGCCCCGCAGGGGCGGAGCGCAGGATGCGCGGAGTCAAGAGAAGTGACCCGGAGAAAGAGCGCCCCGGCATCCGCGCCGATCGGGCCCTGCCCGATCGGTTCCCTGCGGTGCTCGCCAGCCAGCGGCAGGCGGACAACTCGGCCATCCATGGCCTCGGACAGTTCGCCTTTCCCCGCTGGGCGGCTGGCTCCGCTCCTCGGCGCGGTCGCAGGGGGCGATCGTGTAGGAGCGCACCCTGTGCGCGACCGTGTCGTAGTCGCGCAAGCTAGAATCCGCGCCATGCTCGAGATCGACGACCGCCTGTCCATTCCCGACGACGAACTCGTCGAGCGCTTCGTGCGCGCGTCGGGCCCGGGCGGCCAGAACGTCAACAAGGTGGCCAGCGCGGTCGAGTTGCGCTTCGACGTGGCGCGTTCGCCGTCGTTGCCCGAGCCGTTGCGCGCACGCCTGCTCGCGCGCCGCGATCGCCGCCTGACCGACGAGGGCGTGCTCGTCATCCAGGCCAACCGTTTCCGCGACCAGGCCAAGAACCGCGACGACGCGCGCGCGCGCCTCGCCGAGGTCGTGCGCGCAGCGCAGCATGTGGCGAAGAAGCGTGTCGCGACGAAGCCGACGCGCGCCTCGAAGGAACGCCGCATCGGCGCGAAGAAGCAGCGCGCGTCGATCAAGCAGGGGCGCGGCACGCGCGACTGGAGCGGCGATTGAGCGAAATGCTCGTGCCGGACCATGTACCGCCGTCGATGCCGCAGTTCCCGCAGCACTTCGGCCGGCGGCTCGCGCGCTGGGTCCTGCGCCTGGCCGGATGGCGCCTCGCCGGGGAGATTCCCGACCTGCCGCGCGCGGTGATGATCGGCGCGCCGCACAGTTCGTGGTGGGACGGCGTGTGGGGCCTGCTCATGAAGGTCGCGATCGGCGCCGATGTCTCGTTCATGGCCAAGCGCGAACTGTTCGTCGGCCCGCTCGGCTGGCTGCTGCGCCGGCTCGGCGGAATCCCGATCGAACGCAGTGCGACGCACGGCGTCGTCGAGCAGATGACGGCGCGCCTGCGCACGCAGCCGAAGCTGTGGGTCGGCATCGCCCCGGAGGGCACGCGCAAGCACGTGGATCGCTGGAAGACCGGCTTCTGGCATATCGCGCGCGCGGCCGGCGTGCCGATCGTGCCGGTTTACTTCCACTATCCGGAGCGCACGATCGGCTTCGGTCCGGCGCTCTGGCCCGGCGACGACATGGAGGCCGATCTCGCCGCGTTGCGCGCGTTCTACGCGCCTTTCAAGGGCCGCAACCGCGGTACGGTCTAGGGTTGTCCGAACGGTGGCCGGCTGCAACGTGTCGGGGCGATTGCGGCGGCTGGCCCGCGTTCGCGCCGGCACGCGTGGAAGCGGATGCCGCGATGTCGCGGCACGCCGGAACGATCGCCGATGAATCCGCCCATGACCGTGCTGGTCACCGCATTCGCAGTCGGCCTGCCGATGGCAGCCACCGCCTCGGGCCCGGAGCGCGGCGACATGTTCCGCGGCAGCCAGGCGGTCGGCGATGCCGATGGCCGGGCGACCATGAACCTTGCGACCTTGCGCGGCTGCGTCGCACTCGAGTACGAGCTGCGAGACTTGCGCAGCCGCAACGACTCGGCGCGGATCTCGCTCGAAGTTGCCGAAGGCCGCATGCGCGCGATCGACCAGTGGGTGCAGGTCATGAAGCAGGGCCTTGACCTGCACGACGCGCGCGCGGTCGACGACTACAACGGGAAGCTGGCCGAACAGGCCCGCCTGACCGACGACTACAACGCCCGGGTCGACCCGTACAACCGCGACCTCGAGGCGATCGACGCCGCGGTCGAGCGCTTCAACGCCGACTGCACCCTGCCCTATCGCGAGTCCGACATGCGCACGGTCCGCAGCGAGCGCGAAGCCGCGCTGCGCGCCGCGATGAAGGCGCGCGACGCCACGGGCGAGCGCTGATCCGGCACGCTGCCTCGATCGGCGAACGAGGTCGCGTCACGCCGGCTGAGACCGGATGTCCGACAATCCGCGCATGGCCACGCGCGAGCCCGACGACCTGACCCACCCGACCCGCATCAAGGGACGTGGCGCCGCATCGAACCGCGAGGGTCGCTTCGAGGCGCTGGCGAAGACGCGCGAGGACGACGGCTGGCACCGCGACGATGAAGCAGTGCCACGCCCGCCGACCGAGGTCACGATCGAACGCGCACGCACGATCATCAGCCGCAACGACTCGCCGGACATTCCGTTCTCGCAGTCCATCAATCCGTACCGCGGCTGCGAGCACGGCTGTGTCTACTGCTACGCGCGACCGTCGCACGGGTATCTCAACCTCTCGGCCGGGCTCGACTTCGAGACGAAACTGTTCGCCAAGGCCAACGCGGCCGAGCGCCTGCGCGAGGAGCTCGCGCGGCGTGGCTATGCCTGCTCGCCGATCAACCTCGGCGCCAATACCGATCCGTACCAGCCGATCGAACGCGAACACCGCATCACGCGCCAGGTCATCGAAGTGTTGGCCGAGCATCGCCACCCGCTCACGATCGTGACCAAGAACGCGCTGGTCGAGCGCGACCTCGACCTGCTCGCGCCGATGGCGCGCGACAAGCTCGTGCAGGTGTTCCTGTCGGTTACCTCGCTCGACAACCGCCTCGCCAGCACGCTCGAACCGCGCGCGAGCGCGCCGCACCGGCGCCTCGAGGCGATCGCGAACCTCAATGCTGCCGGCGTGCCGTGCGGCGTGCTCGTCGCGCCGATCATTCCGGCCGTCACTGATCGCTTCCTCGAGGAGATCCTTGAGCGCTCCGCGGCCGGTGGTGCGCACCATGCCGGCTACACGATCATCCGCCTGCCGCACGAACTCGCCGGCCTGTTCCGCGAATGGCTCGACCTGCACCTGCCCGAACGCGCCGACCACGTCATGAGCCTGGTCCGCCAGATGCGCGGCGGCCGCGACAACGATGCGCGCTTCGGCTCGCGCATGCGCGGCGAGGGCGTGTTCGCCGACGTTCTGCGCCAGCGCTTCCAGATCGCCTGCCGCAAGCTCGGCCTCGACCGCACGCGCGAGCTCGATCTCGACACGTCGCGGTTCGCCGTCCCGCGCGCGCGATCGCCGCAGGGCAGCCTGTTCTAGGGCCGCAAGTCGGAACGACCGCGCAATGCGCCGCGTATGCGCGGAGCCCTGGCGCGAACCCGCGGGGTGAGCGCACGACACCGGACAACGACGCTGGACATTCAGGCGCCCCGCTGGTCGCCCGATCCAGGCGCGTGCCCACCCTCCCGCAGCGGCAATCGCTCGGCGAAGTCGAACTCGAGCTGTCGCGGAATGCGCTCCGAGCGGAAGCGTCGCCAGGGACCGACCTGCGGCGGCGCGTCTTGCGCATGCATGCAGAACGGACTCTGCTGCATCGTCACCTCCCTTACCCTCGCGCAGCACCGGTAGGCATGCGAAACGGAGATCAGCAGGCATTCGGCGATGCGTCGCATGCTGCGAAAGCGATCGAACAACGCGATCCATGCCTCGCCGAGCGAACCCCGGACCCTGTGTCCGGCTGTCGCCGACGTGTCGCGCGCTTCGACCTCGAGCAGGCGATGCAGCGGTCCGGTACCGCCGTCGGCCACGAGATGGCCGGACCTGGGGTTCCGCCGGTCCTCACCGTGCCCGTCGGGTGTGCCGTGGTCGAGGCGTTCGGCGCGACGCACGTGCAGATCGGTGTAACGCACGAGCGCCTGGTAGAGATGGGCGATCAGCCTGTTCTGAAAGGCGGCATCGGACAGGTCGAGGGCGAGCTTGTGCTTCGCCGCGACATCCACGGCCATGAGCCAGGCCTCGTTGACCACATCCTCGAGCCGATGCTCGCCGCGCGTGGCCCGCGCGATCCGCTTCAGGTCGGACAGACGCGCCGCGATAAAGCGATCGAACGGGCCGCCGGCGTCGGCGTAGCGGTGGACGGGCGCGAATGCTTCGCTTGCTGCTGGTGCCGCCGGCGGATGCGCCGGCCGCGTCACGTCGCCAATGCCGCGATGAGTTCACGCACGAGCTTGCGCCGCTCCGCGGGCAGCAGCAGGAAGGCGTCGATCGCCTCGCGATCCTGCGGGCGCAGGCCCGAGAATCGACGTACGACCGGTTCGGCCACGGCCGTCGCCTTGGCGCTTCCAAACCGCAACACCTGAGGCTCGATCTCGAGGCGGCGCGCGAGTGCCTGCAGCTTGTCCTGTCCCGGTATCGACTTTCCGCGCAACCAACGCGATGCGGACTGGAACGTGATCGGATTGCCGCCGTAGTTGAGGTTGAACTCGCGGGCCAGCACGACCGGGCGCGCCTCGAGGCCGACTTCGCGCATCGCGTCGGCCAACCGGCGGGAGAACGCTTCCCTTTCCTGCTTCATGCCGGGCGACGGTACGGAAGCGGCGCGCGGACGGTTCACCTTTTGCGTTCATTGTGATTCACTTGAAAGGTTCATTCGATGAAAGCGATGTGCGCATGGGGAAGTCGCTGCTGGAGCAGTTGCCGGCGATCGTCGCCGAGGGGAAACGGCAGGCCGAACGCATCCTCGAGGGACTTGAAGGGAAGCATCGCGTCGGTTTGCAGACCCGCGAGTGGGTGCTGCCGTCGAAGGACGTGGCCGCGGGCGACTGGATCGCCGACGCGACGCGGCGTGACCGGCTGCGCGAGGGCGATGCGGCCGACTGGCACAACCGCCTGATCTACGGCGACAACCTGCTCGCGATGGCCGCCCTGCTGGCCGGCGACGAAACGACGCCGAGCCTGCGCGGACAGGTCGACCTGATCTACATCGATCCGCCGTTCGACTCGAAGGCCGATTACCGCACCAAGGTCACCTTGCCCGGCGTCGAACTCGAACAGAAGCCGACCGTGATCGAGCAGTTCGCGTATTCCGATACGTGGTCGGACGGCACCGCTTCATACCTCGCGATGATCACGCCGCGGCTCGTGCTGATGCGCGAGCTGCTGGCGGACACGGGCTCGATCTACGTGCACCTGGATTGGCATGTGGGGCACTACGTAAAGCTGTTGCTCGACGACATCTTCGGCAAAGCCTCTCTCGTAAATGAGATCGTCTGGCAGCGCACATCGGCTCAGTCGAACCCCCAACGCTTTGGAAATGTGCACGACTATTTGTATTGGTACTCGAAAGGCTCGGGTCACTATTGGCAGCCGCTCTTCGAACCGCTCAGTGACGACCATGTCGGCGCCAACTACGGATTCAAGGATTCGAATGGAGCGTTCAAGCTTGCTGACCTTACGGGTAAAGGCCAAGGTCCTTCGAGATCCTTCAGAGCCGGCGGAATCATATCCCCGGGATCAGGTCGACATTGGCCGTCGCAGGAAACAATCGATGCGTTGATCGAAGCAGACCTCATCTATTGGACTGGTAACGGAAAGCCGTACAGAAAGCTCTATCTCCACGAGTCTGAAGGTCGCCTTGTTCAGTCCATTTGGACAGACGTCAAGGGCTTTCGTGGAGCTGCTACGGAAGCAGTTGGTTACGCTACGCAGAAGCCCGAGAAACTTCTCGAACGCATCATCAACGCGTCCTGCCGACAGCAAGGGCTCGTAGCCGACTTCAACGGCGGCTCCGGCACCACCGCCGCCGTCGCCGAGAAGCTCGGCCGTCGCTGGATCACGACCGACCTCGGCAAGCCGGCCTGCATGATCATGCGCAAGCGCCTGATCGACCAGGGCGCGAAGCCGTTCCTGTACCAGGCGATCGGCGACTACCAGGTCGAGGCCGCGAAGTCGGCGTTCGGCCGTGGCTTCCGCATCGGCGACCTGTCGACGATCGTGCTGTCGCTGTACGGCGCGCTGCCGTTGTCGCCCGACGACAATCCGCTGCGCAATCTCGGCTCCGTCGTCGGCGGCGGCACGAAGACCCTCGTGCTGGTCGACTCGCCGAACAAGCTGACCGGCGCGGCGACGCTCAAGCGCGCGGTCGCGCAGCGCGACAACCTGCTCGGCGGCTGGGACCGCGTGGTCGTGCTCGGCTGGAACTTCGAGCCGGGCATCGGCGAGAGCATCGCGGCGCTCAACGATGCGCGCCTCGAAGTGCTGGTGATTCCACCCGACCTGCTCGACCGCCTGCGCAAGAAGGGCAACAGCGTCGACCGGCTGCGCAAGGACGTGCGCTTCGCGAGCCTGCAGTACCTGACCGTGCATCCGCTGCGGCGCAGCCGCCACGGCGACGAGGAACGCATCGTCGTGCGCCTGAAGAACTACGTGCTGCTCTCGCCGGAGGCGATCAACCTCGACGAGGCCAACCGCGAAAGGCTGCACAAGGTCATGAATGCCGAGCCGCTCGCCCTGATCGAGTACTGGGCGGTCGATCCGGACTACGACGGCCGGGTGTTCCGTTCGGTCTGGCAGGACTACCGCGGCAACACCGCGAACGACGGCGACCCGCTGCGCGTCGTCAGCGAGGCGCGGGTCACGGTGCCATGGCGCGCCGGCCCGCGTCGCGTCTGCGTGCGCGCTGTCGACGTGTTCGGCTTCGAGGCCGAAGTGGTGCAGGACGTCGCGGAAGGTGCGGAATGACGGCGCGAGTTGCCGGGGAGCTCCGTGCCATCCGTGGGGGATGGCTTCGACCGCGGTGCCGTGCAAGGGAGAGCGAAGGCATCGCGGCCGGAGCCACTTGCTGCGGAGTGGAAGGAACGTCGAGCGCGCTGCGAAGAGACGGGCATGGCCCGGGCATCCGCGCAAACGGTGCTTCCCGTGGGAGCGGCTTCAGCCGCGATGCTTTTCGCACATGCGGAGAGAATGTCGCATCGATGACGGAGAGCATCGCGGCTGGCCTTCAACAGCGAAGCTGGTCAGCCGCTTCCTGCAGAGAAACGGCGGGGTCGCAGCGTTCCGGCGGCGAGCGGGCGGACCTTGCGCAATTCGGCCTTCCATTCGCGCTCGGCGAGCTTGAGGTCGTAGGCATTCTGCAAGTTGATCCAGTACTGCGCGGTCTGCCCAAACGCGAGCCCGAAGCGCAGGGCGAGTTCGGCGGTCACCGGGCGCGCCTCGCGAGCCACGTGCGAGATGCGCATCCGCGAAACGCCGACGCTTCTCGCGAATGCAGCCTGGCTCATGCCGAGATCTTCGAGAATCTCGCGCAGGTAGTAGCCGGGATGAATCGCCGGAAGCCCGTTGGTGGTTGCGGGAATGGACATGGTTTGCATACCTCAGTGGTAGTCGACGACCTCGACATCGAAGGCATCACCATCCTCGAATCGAAAGCACAGCCGCCATTGGTCGTTTATGCGCAAGCTCCACTGCCCGACGCGGTCTCCCTTCTACGATTCCAGACGATTGGATGGCGGAAACCGCAAGTCATCGAGCGAGGCGACCGAGTGCAGTTGATTGAGGCGTGCCAGCGCCCTGAACCGGATGTCCGGCGGCAGCCGCCGCGATTGCTCCGTGGCGAACAGACGTTCCGTTTCCCTGTCAGCGAAGCTCCGTATCATGCGAGCAGCATAAACAGGGTGTTTACACCACGCAAGCCTGCAGCGCATCACCATGGCTAAGCCAGCCGAAGCGCTGCCGCTCGCCGCGGCCCTCACCGACCGCACCGGGCAGCTCTGCTCCGGCCTCGCCCACGGCGATGCGGAAATCCTCGACCTCGTCACGCCGGTCACCGCCGAACTGCTGCGCTGGTGGTTCGGCGAGGACGCCTGCGCGGTGCGCGCATTCAATTTCCACGCGGGCCAACGCCAGGCGATCCTCAACGTGATCGTCGCCCACGAGGTGTTCGCGAGCGCGAACCTCAAGGACCTGTACGCGCAGGCCTGCGCCGAAGCGCTGCTCGAGCCCGGCGTGCTCGACGAACTCGCGCAGGACAAGCACGCGTACCCGAAGTATTGCCTCAAGATGGCGACCGGCACCGGCAAGACCTGGGTGCTGCAGGCGCTGCTGATCTGGCAACTGCTCAACCGCAGCGACGCGCTCGACGAAGGCCGCGACGACGCGCGCTTCACGCGGCGTTTCCTGATCGTCGCGCCGGGCCTGATCGTCTACGAGCGCCTGCTCGATGCCTTCCTCGGCAAGGACCGTGGCGAGGCGGGTCGCGATTTCGCCACCTCGGACATCGCCGCGTACGCCGAACTGTTCACGCCGCCGGCACGACGCGAGCAGGTCGAGCAGTTCGTGCGCGGCAACGTCTGCCGCAAGGACGAAATCGGCCTCAAGGCGACCGGCAACGGCCTGATCGCGATCAGCAACTGGCATCTGCTCGCCGAGGCCGGCGACGACGTCGAGCCGATCGAGGATGCGGATCGCGTCGATGCGCCGGCGATGGTCGCCGAGCCTTCGGTGGTTGCGTATCAGGTGTTGCCGCTCGTACCGGGTCGCGCCACCGGCAACAGCCTCGACGTGCTCGACCGGCGCTGGGCGCGCGGCAACGTGCTGTCGTTCCTCGCCGGGCTGCCTGACCTGCTCGTCTTCAACGACGAGGCGCACCACATCCACGAACTGAAGAAGGCAGGCGAGACGACCGAGGTCGAATGGCAGAAGAGCCTGTCGCGCATCGCCGAGGGCAAGGGCCGGCGCTTCGTGCAAGTCGATTTCTCGGCGACGCCGTACAACGACGTCGGTGGCGGCAGGAACCGGCGCAAGCTGTATTTCCCGCACATCGTCGTCGACTTCGACCTCGAGGCCGCGATGCGCGCAGGGCTCGTGAAGTCGCTCGTGCTCGACAGGCGCAGGGAACTCGGCGCGCTGCCGCTCGAGTTCAAGGCCGAGCGTGACGCGGACGGCAACGTCGCCCTCGCGGAGGGTCAGCGCGTGATGCTTCGCGCCGGCCTGGCGAAGCTGCGCAAGCTCGAAGCGGATTTCGCCCGGCTCGATCCCGAGCGCAGGCCGAAGATGCTCGTCGTCTGCGAGGACACCGCGGTGTCGCCGCTGGTCGCACGTTTCCTGCTCGACGAGGGCCTGCACGAGGACGATGTGCTGACCGTCGACTCGGGGAAGAAGGCCGAGCTAGGTGAAAAGGACTGGGCGCCGCTGCGCAAGCGCCTGTTCGATGTCGACCGTCATGCGCAGCCGCGCGTGATCGTCAGCGTGCTGATGCTGCGCGAGGGCTTCGACGTCAACAACATCTGCGTGATCGTGCCGCTGCGCTCGTCGCAGGCGCAGATCCTGCTCGAGCAGACGATCGGGCGCGGCCTGCGCCTGATGTGGCGCGATGCGGAGTACGTCGACATCAAGCGCGACAACCGCGAGCAGATCAACCGCGGCGAGGAGCCGGGCAGCCTGATCGACATCCTCTCGATCGTCGAGCACCCGGCCTTCCAGGCGTTCTATGACGAACTGATGCGCGAAGGCCTGGTCGGCGCGACCGGCGACGACGAGGGCGGGTCGAGCACCGGTGACCTGATTGCGGCGGAACTGCGCGACGGCCACGAGCGCCATGATTTCGCGATCCCGTTCATCCTGCGCGAGGCCGAGGAGAACGTCGACCATCTGCCGATCGACGTCGCCGCGTTGCCGGCGTTCGCTGCGATGAGCCGCAGGGCGCTGGCCGACCTTGTCGGCAAGGGCGACACCTTCGCCTCGCACGACCTGCAGAGCAGCACGCTGTTCGGCGACTACCGCGTCGACGGCGCGGTGATGAACGTCGGCGGCTACAACGAGTTCCTCTCGCGCCTGACCCGGCGCATCGGCCAGGCCCTGAGTCAGCCGCTGCCGAAGGGCCGCAGGATCGCCGAGCACGTCGCCATGCCGTACCTGCAGCTCAACACGGTCGCGCTGGCCGGCGCACTCGACGAGTATGTGCGCGAGCGCCTGTTCGGCGAACCCTTCGAGCCGTTCGAGGACGAGGGCTGGCGCCTGTTGCTGTTGCAGCCGGTGGTCGAGCATGTCATCAAGGTGTTCGGCCTTGCCCTCGTGCGCGCCGAGGATCGCGCCTGGGTCGGCGAGACCGAGGTGCGCCATCGCCGGCTGTCCGAAGTGACCCGGCTGATGGTGCGCGAGAGTGCCTCGCTGGTGGTGTCGAAATGCATCTACGAACGCCTGCCGTATCCGGCGCGCAGCGGCGGCCTCGAGCGCGCCTTCATCGAATGGGCCGACCGTGACGCCGGCATCGAATCGTTCTGCAAGCTCAGCGAGAACCGCCACGACTTCGTGCGCCTGCGTTACGTGCGCGACGACGGCCTGCCGGCGTTCTACTTCCCTGATTTCCTCGTGCGCACGGCCGATTCGGTGTACCTCGCCGAGACCAAGGCGCAGCAGCAGGTCAACCATCCGGACGTGCAGCGCAAGCTGCGCGCGGCGGCGACCTGGTGCCAGCGCATCAGTGCGCTCGATCCGTCGCGGCGCGACGCACGCGAATGGCACTACGCGCTGGTCGGCGAGACGTCGTTCCACGAGTGGCGGGCGAACGGTGCGCGGCTCGCCGACCTGCTCGCGTACGCGCGCGTGCGCATCACGACCGGCCTGGTGCAGGGCGAGCTGGCCGTGTGATCCCCGGCGCAGCGCGGGATCGAGCTAGAGCAGCGCGAGATGATGCTCTGCAGCGGCGGGCACCGCGCTGCGTGCGATGCGTGCATCGAAACTGACGAAACGACCGCCGTGCCTCACCGCCAGCGCCAGCAGGTAGATGTCGGTGAGCTGCTTCGGCCCGTGGATGCGCCGCGTATCGACGAGCGCGGCATCGAGCACACTGACATCGTCGGACCAGAACTCATGATGCGCGGTCGCCGTGGCGCGGCGTAGGCGATCGGCGGCCTGGGCCAGCGGCAGCGGTTGCGGATAGCCCGGCTGGCCGAGGATGCGCAGGCAGCCGTTCTGCGTGATCGGGCACGAGGCCCAGCCGTGGTCGATGTTCGCCTCGAGCCATCGGCGCGCGCGGAGATGGTGGACGTGCGCGCCGTCGAGCAGGGCGATCAGGACGTTGATGTCGAGCAATGCCCGCATCAGTCGCCACTTTCCTCGCGCAGCCGGTCGATGAGTTCGTCGGTCACGACCACGCCGCGCGACGGCAGGGGATCGAATCCGTAGAACGAGGCGGACTCTGCGACCCTCCCGGTCGTCGCCGGGGGCGTGCCGGCGACGAGGGCCTGTCGCGCGAGCTCGGAAATGACCTCGCCGATCGACCGGCGCTGGCGCCGGCCCAGGTCACGGACGGCCGCGAGAACGTCATCGGCAATGTCGAGCGTGGTGCGCATGCACATGATGCTGCCGCATCACGTGCATGCAAGTCAATGAATCCTTTGCGCACCCCCTGACCGGAGTGGACGGGCGGCATCCCGCCATCGACCTGGTTTCAGGCTGCGGCGACCGACGGACCGAGCTTGCGGGCCATTTCGCGGCGGACGAGCGCATAGCTCATCAGGGCCTGCAGCGCGACCGTCGCCACCGATACGGTCCAGACGTGCTCGATGCGGAAACCGGGCCGGTGCGACAGCCAGAACACGGGCAACGCGAACGTGACCACGCGCACCGCGGTGCTGGCCAGCGAGGGCCAGGTGTTGCCGAGGGCCTGGAACAGGCCCGAGCACGTGAAGATGATGCCCTGGGCGACGAAGTTCCACGAGATGATCGCTAGGAAGGTGGCGCCGACCGCGATCACCTCGGCCTCCCCAGTGAACGCGCCGACCAGCCAGGCCGGCCGCCACTGGCAGAACAGGGTCAGCGCGAACATGACCGCGCTGCTCATCAGCAGTGCCACGTTGAGGGTTTCGCGCACGCGCGCCGGCAGGCGCGCGCCGACGTTCTGGCCGGCGATCGCCGGCGCCGAGAACGCGATCGCCATGGCCGGCAGGAAGATCGCCTGCATGATGCGTCCACCGATGCCGAAGCCGGCCTGCGCCGCCGCGCCGAAGCTGCTGATCGCGGCATAGATCACACCCATGAACAGGAACATCAGGGCGAACTCGGCGCCGGCCGGGAAGCCGATCGCGAGCATGCGCTTCCAGGTCGCGAGGCGCGGCTGCCATTGTTCGCGATGGAAGCCGACGTACTTCTCCATGCGCACGAAGTAGAGCGCCATCAGCACGACGCCGAACGCGACCGACAGCGAACTGGCGAGTCCGGCGCCGGCCACGCCGAGCGGCCGGCCCGTGCCCCAGCCGGCGATCAGCACCGGGGCGAGCACGATGTTCATGACCAGGGTCAGCATCTGCACGATCATCGTCGGCTTGACGATGCCGGTGCCGCGCAGCGCCGAGCCCATCGAGACGAGGGCGAACTGCAGGGCGAGCCCGGGCAGGTACCAGTCGAGATATTCGATGCCGGCGGCGGTGGTCGCCGCATCGGCGCCGATCGAGTGCAGGTAGACGCGGCCGAGGCCGTAGCCGCCGGCCAGGGTCAGCACGGCGCACAGCGCCGACAGCACGATCGACTGGTTGAAGACGAGGTTGGCATCGGCCGGATCCTTGCGACCGACCGCCTGTGCGATCAGGGCGACGGTGCCGACCCCGAGCATCTGGGTCAGGCCGAGCACGATGTACATGACCGTTCCGCCGAGGCTGACGCCGGCGATCGCCGCGTCACCGAGGCGCGCGACGAAGTACAGGTCGACGAGGAAGTACAGCGTCTGCACGAGCATGCCGATCGCCATCGGCACGGCCATCGCGACGATGTGGCGCGGGATCGAACCCTGGGTCAGGTCTTTCATCGGTCGGGCACGCCGGCAGCCGGAAGCAGCGGCGCAGCATACGCCTTCCCCGCGCGTGCGGGACCGGCGGGGCGCGACCCGCTCAGGTCGTCGCGCCGAGATAGTCGAGCTTGCCGACCGCGATGCCGGCGTGGCGCAGGATCGCGTGCGCGACCGCGACATGGAAATCGAAGTTCGGCACGGCGAAATCGATCACGTAGCCGACGCCGTCGAAGCGCCGCTCGAGCGCTCCGGCCTTGAGCATGATCTCGCGGCCTTCCGCCGCGGCGATGCCGGCACGATCGGCCGAGGCGACGAAGACGAGGGTCCTGTCGATACGGGCCTTCAGCTCGACGAGCGTGGTCTCGTTGTCCTCGAAGCGCGGCGCGTCGATGCCGAGCAGGCGCGCGATGCCGCCCTTGGCGGTGTCGCTGGCACGCTGGATCTGGCCAGCGAAAGTGAGCATGTCGGGCGCCAGGCGGGCTTGCACGATCGCGTCGTCGGCGAGGCCGCTCGCGGCGACGTGGGCCGCGGCCTTGTCGATGTAGCGCGCCAGCACGGACAAGCCGCGCAGATAGGTCGGGACGATGATGCGGTCGAGGGCGATGGCCATGCGGGGGCTCCGTGACGTTGGGCGCAGAATGCGTCGGAGCTTGATCGCGGCGCCGGCGCCGATATCAAGGGCAAGCTCGCTCAGTCGATGACGATCGCGTCGATCAGGGCGCGCTTCTTCTGGCGCAGGCGCTTCGGCACGCTCGCATTCTCGATCGCTTCGAGGAAGGCCGTGGTCAGGTCGTAGGCGCGCACGTCGAGTCCGGCGTGCAGCACCGCCGACTGGCGGCCTTCGCGATGGCCGGCGCCGCGCGCATCGAGTTCGGGAACGGTCGGCACCGGCACCTCGACGTCGGCGCGCCGTTCGAACTGGTCGATGCACGCCGACACATCGGTCGAATGGTAGTTGCGGCACGCGAGCGGTCGCGCCGGATAGACCGAGCAACCGTTGTCGACCAGGAAGCAGCACGCAATCGCGGCGTGCAGGTGCTCGAGCGGGGTCAGCGTGCGGATCGTCGCCGCATTGCGACGCGCCGCCTCGATCACGCGCGTGCGCGTGGGCACATCGAGCCGCGTACGCACGAACTCGGCGAGCGCGAGCGCCTCGTCGGCGCGCACGTCGACCTTGTAGTGGCAGCACCACGTGCAGCCGGCCTTGCAGGCGAGCGCCTCGCCCGAATCGGAGATGGCCTGCGCGACGACCTGCTCGTGGCGCCGGTACGACGCGGTGACGGCCGCCACCGCATCGCCGCGCGCGAGGTCGACCGAGGCCTGCGCGTACTCGGCGAGGCCGGCCTTGCGGAAGGGCGAATCGTCCATGCACGGCATGGTCGACCAACGCGGGCGGGCCGGCAAGCCGGGTTCAGGGCGTGCCGTCGAAGCCGTCGGCGAACAGCGGTGCCTCGCCGTGTTCGCAGGCGCCGACGTCGATCGCGCCGAAGCTCGCGCGCGGCAGCGCGCCGAGCGGATGCCGGTACATGGAGGTCGGTGCGAGCGCGACGCCCGCCCCGGTGCCGGGGTCGGTGCCGACGTCGATCGCGGGCGAACCAGCGCGGAGGCAGTAGTCGTACTGCGCGGCATCGACGAACAGCGGATCGGCCGCGACGAGATTGTGGTCGAGCACGGCCGTGGCCTGCGTGCTGACCGTCCCGGGGCCCGAAAACAGGTTGTTGCGCACGATCGCCGGCGACGTCGTGCCCGCTCCGATCTGCAGGAACGTGCCGGCACCGCGGTTGTTGACGAAGGTGTTGTTGACGACGAACAGGCGCAGGTCCGCGTTGGGCCCGCTTTCGCCGACGTAGTCGAGCAGCGCGCCGTTCTGCGAGGTCGAGGGCTGTTGCACGAAGTTGCCGATGACGAACGAGAGGCCGCCGTTCGGCAGGTTGATCTCGTAGCTCTCCGTCCCGCCGGCTTCGCCGGTCAGGCGGTTGTAGAGGATGTGGTTCTCGCGCGCACGCGACTTCAGCAGGTGGCCGACGACCGCGCGATGCGACCAGTTCCAGCGGAACACGAGGCGATCGACGCGGCCGATGTAGAGGTTGTGCGACTGCCCGTCGCCATACCCGTTGTGGTCGAACTCGCTGTGCTCGATCGTGATCGTGCTGCCGGCGACGTCGTTGGCGAGGATGCCGTTCTCGTTGTCGCGGAACACGCTGTTGCGCACGGTCAGGTTGCGCCCTTCCTGGCGGATCCCCGCGCCGTTGCGGTCGGGCACGCGCGCGTTGACGAACTCGAGATTGTCGACCGTCGTGTCGTGGCCGGTGATCACCCAGATTGCCTTGCCCTGCGAACTTTGCCCGGCCGCATCGAGGCGCGGGCGGCCGTTGACGCCGACGAGGGCGAGGCCGTTCTTCGTCCATGCGCAGACATTGCCGGCATACGAACCGGCCGCGTCGATGCGGATCGTGTCGCCGGGCTGGGCGGCGGCGATCGCCGCGCACGGCGTCGCGAACGGCTGGCCGGGGCCGACGTCGAGAGTGGCCGCTCGGGTGCCGGCCGAGGCAACGGCGAGTGCGAGTGCGATCGAAAGGACGGCCGACTTCATGCGGACTCCGCGATGGGACGGTGCAGCGTAGCGCGATCGTGTGCGCGGACTGTGTGCTGGGTTGCAACCGGGCGCATGGCCCCTCATCCGGCGCTGCCGCGCCACCCTCGGGCCGCCCGACGGCAGCCCTCGATCCCCGCTGCGCGGGGCGAAGGAAATGCTGGCGTTGCGCGAACCCCGACATTCCATCTCCCGCCGTGCGCGGCGAACGAAAGGCCGACCTCGTCGAAGCCGCCCCCTGCGGCCAAGGGGCAGGGCGGATGAAGGGCGCTCCGGCGCGATCCCGAAGCGGAACTTCGCGCGATGCGGGCTTGCCCGCCGACGGTCGACGCGGCGCGAGTCGATCGGGCGAGTCGTCATGAGCACGCTCCGCGGCCGCGCTCGCCACGGCGAGGGAATCCGCGCTAGGCTGGTCGCATGCGCCGACAGGGAGGTTCCGCATGAGATCCGTTCTCCGAGTGGCCGCGGCCGTCCTCGCGATTGCAACCGCCTTTCCGGCCTCGGCCATGAGCCGCGTCGACCCGGGCGAGATGCCGAAGCTCGAGGCCGACGAGGGCCTCGTGCTGATTGCCATCGATTCGTCGATCCCGCTCGAAGCCGTGCACGTGCGCAAGGACGGCGGCTCGATGTTCGGTGGCGGCGTGCTGTCGCGCCTGCCGAAGGGACGCACGCTGCGCCTCTACGTGGCCCCGGCCGGACGTTACGAATGGAATCGCATCTCGACGCCGTTCGTCGACTACCGGGTCGGCGACGATGCCGAGTACGACTTCGAGGTCAAGCCGGGCCGCATCAGCTACGCCGGCGACCTCGTGTTCCGTCCGAGCAGCTGGTATCGCGCCCTGATCCATGTCGCCAACCGCGGGCTCGGCGCGCAGGACTGGCTGCAGAAGGAGCATCCGGCGCTGCTCGCCGCGCATCCGCTCGACTACATCGGCCGCTATCCGGATCCGTTCCCGGCGTTCTACCGCGAGCGCCTCGCCGCGCCGGGGGCCAAGCAGGCGCCCTGGCCCGAGCTGGCCAAGCCGCCCGAGCCGAAGGCGCTCGCGCTCGCCCCCGAGGACCTGTGGTCGGCGGAGCATGTCGCCCTCGCCGAGCTCAATCCGGCCGGCACGCTGCTGGCCATCCAGCTGCGCGAGGAAGGCAAGGACAGCTGGGTGGTCGACGTGGTCGACCTCGCCAGCGGCGAATCGCAGCGCGTCGCGCGCAGCGACTTCGAGTTCGGCGCCGTGCAATGGTCCGGTGACGGCTACCTGCTCGTCTCGCTCGGCAGCGGCACGCGCCAGCTCGTCAACGTGATCGCGATCACGGCAGCCGCCGACGGACGGCCGCGCTTCGAGCGCTACGAATTGCCTGTGGTCGGCGCCGTCCTCGACGTCATCCCGGATCACCCGGGTCACATCCTGCTCGCCAGCCACGACTCGCGTGGCACCTTCATGGTCCATCGCGTCGACGTGAGCAGCGCGAAAGCGGCCAAGGCATTCCGCGCCAAGACCTCCGAGCGCCTCAACATCGGCAGCAAGGATGATCGCTGGTGGTATGCGGACGGCGCCGGCAACCTGCGCATCGCCTTCGTCGTGCGCGACGGCAAGCCGATGCTCGTCCAGGGCGGTCCGGGTGGCACGGTCGACATCCTCGAACTGCGCAGCGAAGGCGGCTTCGCCCCGGACGCGCTCTCGTACGACGGCCGCACGCTGTACGGCATCACCGACGAGGGTCGCAGCCAGCGCGAACTGGTCGAGTTCGACATCGCCTCGAAGAAAGTCACGCGCACGCTGTTCGGCAAGGACGGCGTCGACGTCGACTCGATCCTCTACGACCAGCGACGCACGCCGATCGGCGTGCGCTACTACCGCGACGGTCGCCTCGTCAGCGACTACTTCGGCCAGCAGGACCGCAAGCTCGGCGAACTGCTCGAGAAGGCCTTTCCCGGCCAGTCGGTCGCCATCGTCCAGCGCAACCGTGAAGGCAACCAGCTCGTGCTGCACGTCGATGCGGCCGACGCGCCCGGAAAGCTCTATCACCTCGACGTCGGCCAGCGGCGCGCCTCGCTGCTCGAGAACCTCATGCCGCGCCTGGACGGCAAGCGTTTCGCGCCGACCCAAATCGTGCGCGCGACGAGCAAGGACGGCCTGCCGATCGAGGCCTACCTGACGCTGCCGCCCGGCACGGGCAAGCGGCCCGTGATCGTCTATGCGCACGGCGGTCCGATCGGGGTCAGTGACAAGCTGCATTTCGACGCCAGGGTGCAGTTCATGGCTTCGCTCGGCTTCGCGGTGCTGCGGGTCAATTTCCGCGGCTCGGACGGGTACGGCAAGGCCTTCCGCGAGGCCGGCGCGCGCGCCTACGGCACCGCGATCGAGGACGACATCGATGCCGCGCTTTCGCGCGCACTCGTCGAGCACCCGCTCGATGCCGGCCGCATGTGCACGGTCGGGTCGAGCTACGGCGGATTCTCTGCGCTCGTCTCGGCGATCCGCTGGCCGAGCCGGTTCCGCTGCGCGGTGTCGATCGCCGGACTGACCGACCTGCCGCTGTTCTTCACGGCCAGCGATTCCGCGCGCAGCGCGCCGGTGCGCGAGAAGATGGAACGCCTGATCGGCGACCCGCGCAAGGACCTCGAGGCGATGCGCCAGGCCTCGCCGCTTTACCGCTACGACGCACTGACCGTGCCGATCATGTTTGCCCACGGCGACGAGGACCTGCGCGTCGACCAGGAGCACATGCGGCGGCTCGTGCGCATGCTCGACATCGCCGGGCGGCCGCCGGTCGGGCTCGTGTTCGAGGGCGAGGGCCACGGCTTCGCCGACGAAGCGCATACGCACGCCTTGTGGAAGGGTGTGGCCGGATTCCTGCAGCAGCATCTCGACGCGCCCGCGGCAGCGGCACGCTGAGCGACGCCGTCCACCGTTTCAGTCGAAACCGTCGGCGAACAGCGGCGGCACCACGCGCAGCGAGCCGAGCATGCCCTGGTCGTAGTGGAAATCGCAGAAGAACGGGAACTCGCCGGAGTCGGTCAGCATGCGCAACGCTTCGGTGCCCGAAGTGATCGACCCGATCGGGCTGGCCGGATCGATCGTCGCCACGCCGCCGCTGACCGTGCCGCCGTACAGTGGATGCATGCCGAAATTCGGGGTCGCCCGAAACACGATGCGCGTGCCCTCGCTGACCGTCGCGCAACGCGGACGGTAGCGGAACGGGTTGGTCGGGTCGTCGTTGGCCACGACGAGCTCGGCGAGGCCGCGGCGATCGATGAAATCGGCGTCGAGGCAGTTGTTGAGGGCGTGCGCGCGCGCCGCCGCCATGCCCGCGACGGCGATGACGATGACCAGACGGACGGCAAACCGGCGACGATGCGCGTGGATCATGCTGTGATTGTGCTCACACCGCCGACGGGGCGCCAAGGGCTAGTGTGGCGGCGATCGATGGGGGTTGGTCGAAGCGACCGGGAGTTTCCGATGTTCGTCATCTTGCGGCGCGCGATGTTGCTCGCGTTCGGATTGCTGGCCTGCCAGGCGGCCATGGCCGGCGAACGGCTGTTCGATTCGGGCTTCGATCATCGCAATGAAGGGCCGTACTCGGAAGGCGATGCGTCGCGCTTCCTGACCCAGGCCACGTTCGGACCGACCCTCGCCGAGATCGCGCGCCTGCGCTCGATCGGCTACAACACGTGGCTGAGCGAGCAGGCCGCGGCAACGCCGAGCCTGCACCGTCCGTATCTCGAGAATCTCGCCGCGCAGGGATCGGACATCTACCAGAACCATCGCCACGAGGCCTGGTGGCAGCGCGCGATGACCGCGCCCGATCAGCTGCGTCAGCGCGTCGCGTTCGCGCTGAGCGAACTGCTCGTCGTGTCCGACCAGGGCGGCGGGCTCGAGGGCCAGCCGATCGCGCTGGCGAACTACTACGACATCCTCGTCAACGGCGCCTTCGGCAACTACCGGCAACTGCTCGAGCAGGTCACGCTGAGCCCGGTCATGGGCCACTACCTGTCGATGTTCAAGAACCGCAAGCCGGATCCCGCCGAGGGCATCCGCCCCGACGAGAACTATGCGCGCGAGATCATGCAGCTGTTCTCGGTCGGCCTCGAGCGGCTCAACATGGACGGCACGGTCATCACGGCCGGCGGCCAGCCCGTGCCGACCTACACGCAGGACACGATCCGCGGCTTCGCCCACGTCTTCACCGGCTGGAACTGGGCGAACTGCCCGAATACCGACGGCGGCAACTGGTGGGAATGGGAATGGTGCCCCTCCGGCCCGGTCGACTGGCCGAATGCGGGCTGGGACGCCTACTGGCTGCAACCGATGGCGCCTTGGCAGACCTATCACGCCAGCGAAGGCAGCAAGCAGCTGCTCGACTACCCGGGCGTCACCCTCGCCGGCGGCGTGCTCGCCGCCGGCGGCACCGCGCAGTCCGACCTGCAGGCCGCGCTCGACAACCTCTTCCGCCATCCGAATGTCGCG
Source organism: Lysobacterales bacterium (assembly GCA_017302215.1). Lineage (GTDB taxonomy): Bacteria > Pseudomonadota > Gammaproteobacteria > Xanthomonadales > Rhodanobacteraceae > Dokdonella. The sequence goes on along the minus strand of JAFLDX010000026.1, from coordinate 4,007 downwards.
CCGTTCGTCGCGCGCCACCTGATCAAGCGCCTCGTCTCGAGCAACCCGAGCCCGGCCTACGTCGGCCGCGTCGCCGCGGCGTTCGCCAACAACGGCCTCGGCGTGCGTGGCGACCTCGGTGCAACCGTGCGTGCCGTGCTGATGGACAGCGAGGCACGCACGCTGCCGACGCTGGCCAGCAATCGCGGCAAGCTGCGCGAGCCGTTGCTGCGCCTCAGCCAGCTGTGGCGAGCGCTCGATGCGCGCGCCGACGACGGCCGCTACCGCGAATGGTGGAACGGCTGGCTCGGCCAGAACCCGCTGAGCTCGCCGACCGTGTTCAACTTCTTCCTGCCCGACTACCGCCCGCCCGGCGAACTGTCGACGCTCGGCCTCGACGCACCGGAATTCCAGATCACCACCGACACCACCGTGGCGAGCGTCGCCTCGGGCCTCGGTGCGAAGGTCTACTGGGCGTGGCGCGGCAACTCCGGCAGCTCGCCCGAGGACATCCTGGTCGATCTCGCGCCCGGCATCGCGCTCGCCGCCGATCCGGCCCGCCTCGTCGACCGCTACGACCTGCTGTTCATGGGACGCACGATGTCGCCGTCCATGTACACGACGCTCGTGACCTATCTCGCCACGCTGCCGAACACCGCATCCGGCCGGCGCGAGCGCGTGCAGGACACGGTCTGGCTGATCCAGAGTTCCCCCGAATACGCGATCGAGCGCTGAAGCCATGAAACGACGCCAGTTCATCGAACGCGCCCTGTGCGCCACCGCCGGTTCGGCCCTGTTCGGCGCATTCGCCGGCAAGCTCTCGATCGCGCACGCGGCGACGCTCGCCGAACCGCGCCTGCTCGGCGACGACTACCGTGCGCTCGTCTGCGTGTATCTCTACGGCGGCAACGACGCCTTCAACATGCTCGTTCCACGTTCCGGGACGGCGCGCACCGACTATGCGGCCGCGCGCGGCGCGCTCGCGCTGCCGGCCGCGAGCCTGCTCGCGCTGAACCCGGGCACGGCACCGAGCGACGGATCGGCCTACGGCTTCGCGCCGGCAATGCCGCAACTCGCCGCCCTGTTCAACCGCACGACGACGCCATCGCCGCTCGCCGTCGTCGCCAATGTCGGGCCGCTGCTCTATCCGGTCACCAAGGCGCAGTACCAGGCCGGCAGCGTGCCGGTGCCGAGCCAGCTGTTCTCGCACAGCGACCAGAGCGTCACCTGGCAGCAACCCTCGGCCGACATGCTCGCGCGGCGCGGCTGGGGCGGACGGCTGGCCGACATGTTCCACGCGACGAATCCGAATCCGAACCTGTCGATGAACATCTCGGTCGACGGCGAGAACGTGTTCCAGGCCGGCAACGAGGTCGTGCCGTACTTCGTCGGCCAGAGCGGCGCCGAGTCGATTCCGTTCGTCGACGACCAGCCCTGGAATGCCGCGCGACGCGCCGTGTTCACGGCCTTGCGCGACGCACCGCAGGGCCACGCCCTGCAGCGCCAGTACGCGGCCGTCATGCGCCGCTCGATGAACAACGGCGCACAGATCAATGCCGCGCTCGATGGCGAGACGCCGCTCGCGACGACCTTTCCGGACACCCATCTCGGCCGCCAGCTCGCCATGGTCGCGCGCCTCATGCACGTGCGCGGGCCGCTGCAGATGCAGCGCCAGATCTTCTTCGTCGGCCTCGGCGGCTTCGACACGCACGACAACCAGCTCGCGGACCAGGCCGAGCAGCTCGCCGAGCTCGACGGCGCGCTCGCCGCGTTCTACGCCGCGACCGTCGAGCTCGGCCTCGACCAGGCCGTCACGACCTTCACCGCCTCGGAGTTCGGCCGCACCACGAGCATCAACGGCGACGGCACCGACCACGGCTGGGGCAGCCACCATCTCGTGCTCGGCGGTGCGGTCAATGGCCGGCGTATCCACGGCATCCTGCCGAGCCTCGCCACCGAGGGTCCGGATGATGCCGACTGGGGCCAGATCATCCCGACCGCATCGGTCGACCAGTACGCCGCGACGCTCGCGCGCTGGTACGGCGTTCCGCCGGGCGAGATGACCACGGTGTTTCCGAATCTCGGTCGCTTCAACGGCGCCGACCTCGGCTTCATGGCACCTTCCTAGGTCATCGCGGCTGAAGCCGCTCCCACAGATTCAGCATCCTGTGGGAGCGGCTTCAGCCGCGATCTGGATTGATCAGGGATTCCGCTGGGCTGGCGTGCGGGTGGGTGCGGGACGCATCCGGGCCGGCTAAGCTCCCGGTTTCCGCGAGAACCTTCGCCCGCCCCAGGCTGTTTCGAGATGACCGCCACCCTGCCCGATCGGCTCAGCGTCGATCCGCAAAGCCGCCACTACGACGCCGACCTGCTCGAACGCCCGATCGGCGTGCGCTTCAACGGCCGCGAACGCAACGACGTCGAGGAATACTGCGTGAGCGAAGGCTGGATCCGCGTTCCGGCCGGCCGCGCCCTCGACCGCCGCGGGCGGCCGATGACGGTCAAGCTGAAGGGCGCGGTCGAACCGCATTTCCTGGACGAAGCGCCTGCCTCCGAGGCGCAGTAGCGCAGCGTCCTTCGCTCGCTCCCGGCTGCCTCGACTCGCGGGCCGTGCTTGCAGCGGCGCGAGCGGGACTTTCGCGACATGGCAAGCCGGAAGCCATGGCGAGGGCAGGCGCGATGCCGGGATGCGTCCACGTCAGGCGAACGGCGCCACGCGGCGGATGCGCGCTTCGAATCGGCGCTGGCAATCCGAGCGTGAGATGCGACGGGTCGACGATCCGTGCCGCGGAACGATCCGATCGCGCGCTCAGGAGCCGGGCGCGGCGGCGAGCTTGCGTTCCCACTCGTCGGCCTTGGCCGGTCGATTCCAGGCGCGGTAGAGCGCGACGTACTCCTTCATGACGTCGCGCGCACGCGAGTGGCTCGGGCCGAAGGCCGGATGGTCGACGAGGATCTTCCAGGCTCGGTCGAGCTCGCGTTCGGCCTCGGCGTACTTGTGCGTCGCGACGAGTACGCGCGCATAGGCGGTGACGAAGATCGCGCGGGCCGGGTTGTCCGCGCCGAAGGCCTTGTCCATGTGCTCGACGCTCCGGCGCGCGTGCTGCTCGGCGCCGTCGAGGTCGCCGAGGTCGCGCAGCAGGCGCGCGTAGTTGCTTTCGGCCGAGACGCTGAGGAAATGATCCGGTCCCTGCAGGCGCAGGTTCGTCGCGAGCACGCGCTCGTAGAACGGACGGGCCTCGTCGAGGCGACCCTGGTTGCGTATCGCGCTGCCGAGGTTGGACACCGCGATCAGCGTGTTCGCATGGTCGGGCCCGAGCAGGCGCTCGGCATGGGCGAGCGCGGGCCGCAACAGCGCTTCCGCCTCGGCGTAGCGCTCCTGCTCGAGGAACATCACGGCCAGCGCGGTGGCGGCGTCGAGGGTGCGCGTGTCGTCGTCGCCGTGGCGTGCGCGCAGGCGCGCGAGCGTGTCTTCGAGCAGCGGCTGGGCCTCGGCGTAGCGGTCGGATCGCGTGTAACTCGCGGCGAGACCGCGCTGGCTTTCGAGCGTATCGGGATCGTCGGCGCCGAGGGCAGTGCGCTGGCGTGCGAGCACGTCGGTGTAACGTGCGATCGCCGCGTCGAGCTTGCCGGCGCCGCGCTCGGCCCAGCCGACGTGGCCCTCCGCGTAGAGGCGCGCGCGATCATCGACCGGCAGCATGCGCGCGAGTGCGAGCAGCGGCTCGGCGAGCGCGATCGCGTCGTCGAAGCGGCCCTGGTTGACGACCGCATCGAGTTCGCCGGTCAAGAGGCGCACGCGCTCGGCGAGCGGAGCGGCCGTGGCCAGCGCGGCGGCCTCGCGATAGTGCGTGGCCGCGAGCGCGTACTCGCCGATCGCGCCGTAGCTCTGCGCGATCGTGCGCAATTTATTTTTGAAGTCACGCCAAGCAAGTGTACTTTCCCGCATTATCTGTGTTGGTATAGTATATTGAAGCAGTCTTGCTTTTAACTGGTCATGAAATTGAGCATCGTAGTTATAAGTTACAGCT
>JAFLDX010000250.1 GCA_017302215.1 Lysobacterales bacterium | reverse complement strand
AAAGGCGCCGCCGCGCCGGTCGCCGCGCGCGCTTCGATGGCTGGCTCGCCTGCCATCGCCTCGTGCGCGGACATGACCGTGGCGAACGTGACCTCGCGGCGACACGCGATGCACTCGCCGCCATCGCCTCGCCCGAGGTTGCGGCCGAGGCGATGTGCCGGCGCGTCGAGATGCTTGCAACCGAAACCAACGTCGGCGAGGCCGATGCCTTGCGCGACAGCGTGATCGAACTCGAACGGTTCGCCGGCGTCGATTCGCCGGCCGCCGACCGCCAGCGCCGCATGGACCTGCAGCTCGGCCAGCTTTCCGCGCGCTTGCGTGGCGAGCGCGCGCAAGGCCCGGAACAGCAGCTCGAATCCCTGCTCGCGCGCATCACCGATGCCGGCCGCTTCCCGGCCGACGCCGCCGATTTCGACGACCGCATCGAACGCGCGCTGGCGCGCGCGCTCGACCAGCTCGGCTGAGCCGACGCCGCCGGCGCGCGTTCGAGCGTCGCCTTCGGGCCGCCGAGCGCGTGCACGTTCGGACGTCCAAAATTGGTTTGACGCTACGCAGCATTTGTGTTTGATTGGCGCGGCACCGCCCTGCGACACGCGGTGCGCGCGCGAATCCCGCGGAAAGGCCGTTTCCACCCGGAAAAGCCGGGGCGATTCGTTGCGCTCGCAACCGTTGCACTGGATCCCGACCATGATGCCCAGCCGCGAGCCAAGCCTCTACGACCCCGCCTTCGAACGCGACAGCTGCGGCTTCGGCCTGATCGCCAGCATCGACGGCAAGGCCAGCGCCTGGCTCGTCGACCAGGCCTTCAGCGCACTCGCGCGCATGTCGCATCGCGGTGGCGTCAACGGCGACGGCATCACCGGCGACGGTTGCGGCATCCTCTTCCACGGCGTGCACGACTGGCTGCGCGAACTCGCGGCCGAGGCCGGCATCGCGACCGCCGAACGCTTCACCGCCGGCCTCGTCTTCCTCGACCGCGATGCGGACCGCGCACACCGCGCGGAATGCGAACTCGAGGCCAGCCTTTCGGCCGAAGGCCTCGCCTGCGCGGGATGGCGCGACGTGCCGGTCGCCGACGCGCCGTGCGGTCCGCTCGGCACGGCGACGCGGCCGTGCATCCGCCAGGTGTTCGTCGATGCGCCAGCGGCGTTCGACGACGGCGCATTCGATCGCGCCCTGTTCCGCGCGCGCCGGCGCGCCGAACTCGCCCTGGCCGACGATGCATCGTTCTATGTCGTCACGCTCGCGGCGACCACGATCGGCTACAAGGCGATGGCCGCGCCGGGTGCGTTGCGCGACGTCTTTCCCGATCTTTCGCGGCCCGGGCTGGCCAGTCGCGCGGCGACGTTCCACCAGCGCTTCTCGACCAACACGATGCCGAACTGGCGGCTCGCCCAGCCGTTCCGCCTGCTCGCCCACAACGGCGAGATCAACACGATCAAGGCCAACCGCAACTGGGCCACCGCGCGCCAGGGCAAGCTGCACTCGCCGCTGCTCGAGCTGTCCGACCTCGGCACGCACGTGTCGACCTCGGGCTCCGATTCGCAGAGCCTCGACAACATGCTCGAACTGCTCGTCACGGGCGGCGTCGACCTGCTCGCGGCGATGCGCATCCTCGTGCCGCCGGCGTGGAGTGCCGACGAAAACCTCGACCAGGACCTCGAGGCGTTCTACCAGTACCACGCGCTGCACACCGAACCGTGGGATGGCCCGGCCGGGCTCGTCATGTGCGATGCGCGCCATGCCGCGTGCGCGCTCGATCGCAACGGCCTGCGCCCGGCGCGCTGGGCACGCAGCGACGACGGCCACCTGATCGTCGCCTCCGAAGCGGGCCTGTGGGACGTGCCCGAGCAGCGCATCGTCGCCAAGGGGCGACTCGGGCCGGGCCAGATGGTCGCCGTCGATCTCGTCGCCAACCGCCTGCTCGACAACGACGCGATCGACCGCATCAACGCCGCCCGCGCGCCGTACCGCGAATGGCTGCGCGACGGCGTGATCTTCCTCGATTCGCACCTGATCGACCCGGCCCTGGCCGCCGAACCGTTCCCGCCCGAGGTCCTCGCGCGCTTCCAGAAGCAGTTCGCGCTGACCCGCGAGGAGCGCGACATCGTGCTCAAGACGCTGGCCGAGACCGGCGCCGAGGCGACCGGGTCGATGGGCGACGACACGCCGATGGCCGTGCTGTCGCAGCAGTCGCGTTCGCTCTACGACTATTTCCGCCAGGCCTTCGCCCAGGTCACGAACCCGCCGATCGACCCGCTGCGCGAGCGCCTCGTGATGTCGCTCGTCACCCAGATCGGCCTCGAAGGCAACCTGTTCGACGAATCGCCGGCGAACGCGCGCCAGGTCCTGCTGAGCTCGCCGGTGCTTTCGCAACGCAAGCTGCGCCAGATCCTCTCGCTGCCGCACCTCGTCGACAACCACGTCAAGATCGACCTCTACTACGACGAGCCGATCGGCCTCGAGGCCGCGCTGCGCGAGGTCTGCCGGCAGGCCGAGGAGGCCGTGCGCGGCGGCGCCGCGCTGGTGCTGCTGTCGGACCGCTATCCGGTGCCGGGCCTGACCCAGATCCATGCCCTGCTCGCGACCGGCGCCGTGCATGCGCACCTCACGCGCCGCGAACTGCGCTGCGATTGCAACCTGCTCGTCGAGACCGGCACCGCGCGCGACGCGCATCACTTCGCCTGCCTGATCGGCTTCGGCGCGACCGCGGTGTATCCGTTCCTCTCGTACCAGACGCTGTTCGACATGAACCGGCGCGGCGAGCTGCGCGGGCGCGCCGACGAACCGATCCACGAGATCGGCCGCACCTACCGCCACGGCATCCGCAAGGGCCTGCTCAAGATCCTGTCGAAGATGGGCATCTCGACGATTGCCGGCTATCGCGGCGCGCAGCTGTTCGAGATCATCGGGCTCGATCGCGCAATCGTCGACCTGTGTTTCCCCGGCACGCCGTCGCGCATCGGCGGTGCCGGCTTCGTCGACATCGAGAACGAGTACCGGGCCCAGCTCGCGGCCTCGCGCAACCCGAACTACACCTTGCCGGCCGGCGGCCTGCTGAAGGCGGTACCCGACGGCGAGTACCACATGTACAACCCGCCGGTGGTGACCCACCTTCAGGCGGCCGTGCGCAGTGGCGATGTCACGCACTACCGCCGCTACGCCGACGCGGTCGACGCGCGCCCGCCGTCGACCCTGCGCGACCTGCTCGTTCCGCGCGACGACGTCGAGGCCTTGCCGCTCGAAGGCATCGAAGCAGCCGACAGCATCCTCAAGCGCTTCGATTCGGCCGGCATGTCGCTCGGCGCGCTGTCGCCGGAAGCGCACGAGGCGCTGGCGATGGCCATGAACCGGCTCGGCGCACGCTCGAATTCGGGCGAAGGCGGCGAGGATCCGGTGCGCTACGGCACCGAGCGCATGTCGAAGATCAAGCAGGTCGCCTCGGGGCGGTTCGGCGTGACCCCGGCCTATCTCGTCCATGCCGAGGTGCTGCAGATCAAGATCGCCCAGGGCGCCAAGCCCGGCGAAGGCGGGCAGCTGCCGGGCGACAAGGTCAACGGGCTCATCGCGCGGCTGCGCTACGCCAAGCCCGGCATCGGCCTGATCTCGCCGCCGCCGCACCACGACATCTACTCGATCGAGGACCTGACCGAACTGATCCACGACCTGCGCGAAGTCAATCCGACCGCGCTGATCTCGGTCAAGCTCGTCTCGCATGCCGGGGTCGGCACGATCGCCGCCGGCGTGGTCAAGGCCGGTGCCGACCTCGTCACGATCTCGGGCTACGACGGCGGCACCGGCGCGAGCCCGCTGACCTCGATCCGCTATGCGGGCACGCCGTGGGAACTCGGCCTCGCCGAGACGCACCAGACGCTCGTCGCCAACGGCCTGCGCGACCGCGTGATCGTGCAGACCGACGGCGGCCTCAAGACCGGCCTCGACGTGATCAAGGCGGCGATCCTCGGCGCCGACTCGTTCGGCTTCGGCACCGGGCCGATGGTCGCGCTCGGCTGCAAGTACCTGCGCATCTGCCACCTCAACTCGTGCGCGACCGGCGTCGCCACGCAGAACGAGATCCTGCGTCGCAAGCACTTCCTCGGCGCGCCCGAGATGGTGCAGAACTTCTTCCGTTTCATCGCCGATGACGTGCGCGGACGCCTGGCAGCGCTCGGCGTGCGCTCGCTGCACGAGCTGGTCGGCCGCACCGAGTTGCTGCGCATCGCACCCGGCATCACGGCCAAGCAGTCCAGGCTCGATCTGTCGGCGCTGCTCGGCAAGGCGACGCTCGCCGAAGCGGTGCGCGGCGCCTGCGCTCCGGGTCCGCTCGCGCCGGGCCCGAGCGAGCTCGCGCTGGCGATCGAGCGCGACACGCGCGCCGCGGTGGCGGAGCAGTTTCTTGCTGTTCTTTGCTGGCGTCACGTCAGCACCCTCTGCCGCGGGCTTTGCATCCTTCGCCATTCAGCTTTTATCTCCCTGGTTATTGCGGTTTCCTGCGTCCAATCCGGAGCGCCCC
>JAFLDX010000249.1 GCA_017302215.1 Lysobacterales bacterium | reverse complement strand
ATCGGGTCTGTTCGCCTATGCACGCGCACTGACCCACTGGCAGGCGCGCACGCGCTGGTGCGGAGCCTGCGGTACCGCGCTCGGACTCGAATGGGCCGGCCATCGCGCGCGCTGCCCTGATCCCGACTGCGGCATCGAGCACTACCCGCGTACCGATCCGGCGATCATCGTCATCGTGACCTGGCGCGATGCCTGCCTGCTCGGCCGCCAGCCGTCTTGGCCGGCCGGGCGCTGGTCGACCCTGGCCGGTTTCGTCGAGCCGGGCGAGACGCTCGAGGACGCGGTGCGCCGCGAAGTGCTGGAGGAGGCTGGCGTCGCGGTCGTCGACTGCGACTACCACTCCTCGCAGCCATGGCCGTTTCCGGCATCGCTGATGCTCGGCTTCACTGCGCGCGCCGACGATCCGGCGATCCGCGTCGGCGCGGAGCTGGCCGAGGCGCGCTGGTTCGAGGTCGACGCGTTCGTGCAGGGCCTGCGCACGCGCGAGATCGCGCTGCCGCCGAAGGTCTCGGTGTCGTACCGCCTGATCGAGCACTGGTTGCGCAGCGCGGGCGGACTCGAACTCGACGCGTTCGTGGCGCCGGCCTGATGCCGTCCGGCGGCGGCGCGCGCGGGACGCCGCCGCGCCGGTTCCGGCTTGCGCTTTACGCGCGGACCTCGGCCGCTACAATCCGGTCGAGTCCCGCGGCGACGCCATGATGACCAAGACCTTCATCGCCATCCTGCTGGTCATCGCCAGCACGCACGCCTTGCCCGATCTCGCGCGATTGCGCGGATTCACCGGCTTGCGCGAAGCGTTCGAGCGTGCCGCCGGGGCGTCACGCGGTTTCGCGCGCCTGTGGCTGCCGGCCCTGCTCGTGGTGGCGACCGCACTCGTGCACGCGGCCCTGCACGGGCGCTGGTTCGGCCTGCCCGAGTTCGCCTTCATGGTGTTCGTGCTGCACCTGTGCTGGGGGCCGCGCGATCTCGACGCCGACATCGAGGTCGTACTGAAGGCGCCCGATGCCGAGCGGCGCGTCGTCGCCGCGCAGGCGCTCAATGCCGATACCGCCGCGGGGCCGCTCGCATTCACCGCGCCGGACCTCGTCGAGGCGAGCTTCCGCGCCGCGCTGTCACGCCACTTCGGCGTGATCTTCTGGTTCGTCGTCGCCGGACCGACCGGCGCGATCGCGTACCGGCTCGTGCAACTGTTCGCGCGCTCGGCGGCATTCCGCGACCTCGCCGGCGACGCGCGGCCCGCGCTCGAGCGCGCCGCGCTCGTGCTCGACTGGGCGCCGGCCCATCTCGTCGCCTGGTCGGTTGCCGTCGTTTCCGACTTCGACGTCGTCGCACGCAGCTGGCGCGACTACCACGCCGCGCACGGCAATGGCTGGTTCACCCTCGATCTCGGCTTCCTTGCCGTCATTGCGCGGGCCGGTGTCGACGCCGACGTCACCGCCGAGGAGGGCAGCACGGCCGATGCGCTCGCCGAACTCGCCGACGCGCGCGTCGTGCTGCGCCGCGTCCTCGTCGCCTGGCTCGCCGTGCTCGCGGTCGTCGTGATCGGTGGCTGGGCCGGTTGAATCAGGGGCGGGAGGCGAGGGGCTGGGGGCGAGGGCTCGACAATCGGGTTCTTCGCATCCGGAAATGTCGCACAGCCAGCGCCTCAGGCACGCTCGCAAACTTGTTGCGATCTCCGGGTGTCGGGCCCTCGCCCCCAATCCCTGTTCCCTCGCCCCTACGCCCACGCCCCGCGCAGTTCGCGCACGCGCCGCTCGAGTTCCGCCGCACTCGCCTGCGCGGGCGGCAGCGGATCGCCGACGACGAACACGAGGCGCGACCGGAAGCGTCGCGGCAGGCGCATGCGGCCGAGGCGCGTGTCCTTGCGGCTGAAGATGCTGCCCCACAGGCCGCGGATCGCCATCGGCACGACCGGCACCGGGCGTCGCTCGAGGATGCGCTCGACGCCGCTGCGGAACGGCGCGATCCCGCCGTCGGTGGTGAGCCCGCCTTCCGGGAAGATGCAGACGAGGTCGCCCTCGGCGAGCGCCATGTCGATCTCGTCGAAAGCGCGTTCGAGCAGGGCCGGGTCCTCCTTCGCGCCGGCGATCGGGATCGCGCGCGCGGTGCGGAAGATGAAGCTCATGACCGGGATGTTGAAGATCTTGTAGTACATGACGAAGCGTGCCGGGCGGCGCACGCTGCCGGCGACGATCAGCGCGTCCATGTAGCTGACGTGGTTGCATACGAGCAGGGCCGGGCCTTCCTCGGGGATGTGGTCGAGGCCCTCGGTGCGGATCCGGTACAGCGTGTTGACCAGGATCCAGCTGAGGAACCGCATCAGGAACTCGGGCACGAGCGTGTAGATGTAGATCGCCACCGCCGCATTGAGCACGGCGACGACGAGGAAGATCTGCGGGATGGTCAGGCCGAGCGCGGTCAGGCCGAGGCCGAGGCCGGCGGCGACGACCATGAACAGGGCATTGAGGATGTTGTTGCCGGCGATCACGCGCGAAAGTTCGGCGCGATCGGTGCGGCTCTGCACGAGCGCGAACAGCGGCACGATGAACAGGCCGGCGAACAGGCCGATCAGCACGAGGTCGAGGACCACGCGCCAGCTGCCGGCGGCGACGACGAACTCCCATGTCCCGAGGCCCGTGGCGGTCGCGGCGAGCGGACGGGCGAGCCAGAGGTCGACCGCGAACACGGTCATGCCGATCGAGCCGAACGGCACGAGGCCGATCTCGACCTTGCGCCCGGACAGGCGCTCGCACAGCAGCGAGCCGATGCCGACGCCGATCGAGAACAGCGCGAGAGTGAGATTCAGCACGCCTTCGCCGCCACCGAGGAACTCGCGCGTATAGACCGGCAGCTGCGAGGTGAACACCGTGCCGAAGAACCAGAACCACGAGATGCCGAGGATCGCGTTGAAGATCGTGCGGTTCTTCGTCACGTAGCGCATCACGCGCAGCGTTTCACTGAACGGATTCCAGTTGAACCGGAGATCCGGTGCGGTGGCCGGAGCCTGCGGAATGGCGCGCGCGACCAGATACCCGGCCACGGCGACCGCGACGACCAGCACCGAGGCCGCCGTGACGCCGGCGTCGCCGAGCGCCATCAGCGAGCCGCCGGCCATCATGCCGGCGAGCACGGCCAGCGAGGTGCCCATCTCGACGAGGCCGTTGCCGCCGACCAGTTCCTCGTTCTTGAGTGCCTGCGGCAGGATCGCGTACTTGATCGGTCCGAACATCGTCGAGTGCAGGCCCATCAGGAACAGCACGACGAACAGCAGCCAGACCTGATGCGCGTGGAAGGCGTAGGCCGCCAGCAGCATCGCCGCGATCTCGAACAGCTTGACGTAGCGGATCAGGCGCGTCTTCTCGTACATCTCGGCGAGCTGTCCGGCGCTCGCCGAGAACAGGAAGAACGGCAGGATGAAGATCGCCGGCGCGATCATCGCGTAGAAGCCGGCCTGTTCGACGCCGAGGCCGAGATGAAAGCCGATCAGCACGACCATCGCCTGGCGGAACGCGTTGTCGTTGAACGCGCCGAGCGCCTGCGCGGTGAAGAACGGCGCGAAGCGGCGCGTGCGCAGCAACTGGAACTGGCTTTGTCCGGACATGCAACGTTCCTCGATTCGCCGCGCGCAATCTAGCAGAGTGGCGCGTGCTCCCCGTGCGAACTTCAGCGGTCCGACACGGTCTGAACGCGCCGCGCGCCCGCAGCCGCTACACTGCGCGCCCCGAACGATTCCCGCACGGTGCTCCGCATGATGCCCAAACTGCTGTCCGGCCTCGTCGTCCTCGCGCTCTCGACCGGATTCGCCTCGGCGCAGTCCCTGCAGCCGCTGCCGACGCCGAACCTGTCCGGACTCGATGCCGCGCGCAACGCGGAAGTGCGCGAGGCGCGTGCGAACTTCGACAAGGCGATCGTCGGTGCGTCGGGCGTCGCGCTCGCCGAGCTGTACGGCAACATCGCGGCGGTCTACGCGCGCGCGCAACTGCTCGACGTGGCCGTGGTCGCGATCGACAACGCCGCGCGCGCGGCACCGCTCGACGATCGCTGGCCGTACCTGCAGGGCGCGCTGGCGCGCATGCGCGGCCAGCATGCGCAGGCGCGCACCGCGTTCGAGCGCTCGCTCAAGCTCAACGGCCTGTACCTGCCGACGCGCATCGCGCTCGCCGGAGAGCTGCTGCGTGGCGGCGATCCCGCCGCGGCGGAGAACCTGCTCTCGGCCGGGCTCGCGGCGCACGAGAAGCAGCCGGCATTGCGCGCGATGCTCGCCGACGTGGCATTTCGCCAGCAACGCTACAAGGAGGCGGTCGCCTATCTGGAAGAGGCACTGCGGCTCGATCCGCGGGCGAGCGCGCTGTACGGCGCACTGGCCCGCGCCGAGGAGGCGGCGGGCAATGCCGCCGGCGCGCGTGCTGCCCAGGCCAAGGCCGGCGACGTGCCGCCGTATCTCGAAGATCCGCTGCTGGCGCGGCTGCTGCCGGAGCCGGTGCTCGCGAACGTCGCGAAGTCCGCGGGAACGTCCAAC
>JAFLDX010000248.1 GCA_017302215.1 Lysobacterales bacterium | reverse complement strand
CGCACGCCACCAGGCCAGCGACGTCAGCAACCACAGCGCGAGTGCAATGAGGGCGGTCGCACGCCACAGGCGCACGCTCGGTCCGTCATTCGCCTGCGGCCACGCCACCGTCACGGGCGTGGCCGCAGGCGCGGCAGCCGGCGTGGCATCGGGCGTGATCGCCGCCGTCGCCGCGGCGGCAGTGACCTTGAGCTCGTGCGCCGGCAGCACGGCGGTGACGCGGCGATCGTGCACGGTGTCCCACCACGCCACCTCGATCGACGGCAACACGAGCGTGCCGGCACGGGTCGGCACGAACGCGAACTTGCGCGTGCGCTCGCCGTACAGCCAGCTGCCGTCGTCGCGCGTCTGCGTCTCGGCCTTGTCGGGATACAGCTCGCTGCCGGCCGGCGCCTCGAACGCCAGCTCCGGCAGCTGTTCGTAGCCGAGACCCTGGGCGCGCAGGCGGACCGTGCGCGTGACCGGCTCGCCGATGGCCACTTCGTTCGGGAGGCTGCCGTCGTCGGCCAGTTCGAGCGACGCGGCCGGCAGCCACGGTGCGGCACCCCACTGCGCCGGCTTCGGACGGACCTCGAGATCGACCGCATCCGATCGCGCCGACAACGCGCGTCCCCGGCGAAAGAATCCGGTCGGATCGGAACTGTCGAGCGCACTGCCGCGGAACGCGATTGGTGGCAGGGTCAGGCGCCCGCTGCGTTCCGGAACGAGTGCGTAGTGGCGCTCAAGCACGCGGTAGCGACGCTCGCCGACCGTTGCCGCGTACTGGCGGTCGCGGCCGAGCTTGTTGACGACGATGCCATCCGCGGCAGGCTCTTCGAGCGTGCCCTCGGTGAGATCGACGGCGTAGTAGAGCTTGACGACGTAGCGCAGCTGCTGCTGCACGTACGGCGCGAGCGGTTCGGCCGTGACCTCGACGTAGACCGCGTCGCCGGCCTTGCCCTGCGCGCCGGCAGCAGCCGGCAGCACGGTCAGTTGCAGCAGGGTCGTGCGCAGCGCGCCGACTGCGAGCGCGGGAATGTCGATCGTTCCGGCGTGCTTGGGTTCGAGACCGATCGCCCAGACGTTCTTCGAGGTCGACTGGCCGTTGCTCATGTTGAACTGGCGGCTCGACTGCGTGCCGAGCAGGTTGAAATCGGCCGCGAGCGACGAGAAATCGGGCTCGCCGGCCGCACCACCCTCGACCTCGACATTGAGCGTGACCGTCTCGCCGACCTGCATGGTGTCGCGGTCGAGCCAGGCACGCGCGCCATCGGCGAACGCGGGCAAGCCGAGACCGATTCCGGCGATCCACAGCACCGCGCGCAACCATCGCATCATCGGTTTCCTCCGCCGCGCTGGCGGCGTTCGTGCTCGAGCTGGAACTTGCGCCTCAGCAGGCCGCCCGGATCGTCCGGCACGCGCTGCAGCCATTGATCGAGCGCCTGCTGGCGTTCGCGCGCACGCTCCTCATCCGGCGAGATCGCGGCAGGAACCTCGCCCTCGGTCGCACCGTCACGGTCAAGCGCCTCGTCGATCGCCTGCGACAGGGCCTTCCGATCCTGCGCGCGCTGCTCGGCCCGCGCCTGCGTCCCGGTCTGCGCCGCACGGCCGTCGGCGCCATTGCGCTCGCCGTCGCGTGGCGAGGCCTGCGCTGGGCGTTCACCCTGCTCGCCGTTCTTCGACTGGCCATCCTGCTGCTGGCCGTCCTGCTGCTGGCCGTGCTGCTGCCGGCCGTCCTGCTGCCGGCCTTCCTGCTGCTGGCCTTCCTGCTGCTGGCCGTCCTGCTGCTGGCCGTCCTGCTGCCGGCCGTCCTGCTGCTGGCCGTCCTGCTGCTGGCCGTCCTGCTGCTGGCCTTCCTGCTGCTGGCCGTCCTGCTGCTGGCCTTCCTGCTGCTGGCCGTCTTGGTGCTGGTCGTCCTTCTTCTGGCCGTCGTTCTTCTGACCCTGTCCCTTCCGATCTTTCGACTGACGCTTCAGCCAGTCCTCGACCGCAGCGCGATTCGCCTTCGCGTCCTCCATTCCTGCATCGGCGGCGAGCGCGCGATCGTAGGCCGCCAGGGCTTCCTCGTAACGACCGAGCCTGGCCAGTGCGTTGCCTTCGTTGTAGGCGGCATCGGCGTCATCGCCGCGCGCGAACTCGACCGCCGCGGCCGCGTAGTCGTCGGTGCGATAGGCCGCGCTGCCGCGCAAGGCCGGATCGCGCGCGAGTTCGCGCGCGCGTGCCGCATCGCCGGCGGCCAGTGCTGCCGCCGCCTGCTGGTCCGGGCGCTGCCAGAGGTCGGCGAACGAAAACGCCTCGGCGCGCCGCACCGGCAGGCAGGCGAGCACGAGCAACAGCAACCAGCCGCGCCGGAACGCGAGCAGCGCGAACGGCAACACGACGAGGACGAGCCACGGTCCGCGATCGCGGAAGCGCGCGCTCGTCGCGTGGCCATCACCCTCGCGGATGCCGCCGTGCAGGCGCGCGTCGCCGAGCACGCTGGCGAGATCACTGCGATCGGGGCCGAGCATTGCGTAGCGGCCGCCGCCGGCGTCGGCGAGCGCGCGCAGTGCGCCTTCGTCGAGCTTCGGCAGCACGATGTTGCCGGCGCCATCCTGCAGGAAACCGCCCTGCGGCAGCGGCACGGGCGCGCCGCCGGGCGTGCCGACCCCGAGTACGGAAACCGTGATGCCTTGCGCGCGCGCCTTGCGGGCAGCGGCGAGCGCATCATCCGAGATGGCGTCGGCCAGCACGATGATCTCGCCGCCGTCCTCCCCCGCCTGGGTGACGAGGCGCCGCGCTTCGTCGATCGCACGACCGGTGGCATTGCCGGCCACGGGCATGACGCCCGGGTCGAGTGCGTCGACGAGATTGCGCACGGTGTTGACATCATCGGTCAGCGGCGCCGCCACGAAGGCATCGCCGGCGTAGCCGATCAGGGCCGTCTGCAGGTCGCGACTGGCGTCGAGGATGTCGTTGATCTTGTGTCGCGCGCGCGCCAGGCGCGTCGGCTTGAGGTCGGCGGCGAGCATCGTCGGCGCGAGCTCGAGTGCGATCACGCGCGCCGCACCGGAGCGGTGCAGCGGCACGTCCTCGTGCTCCCATGCAGGACCGGCAAGGGCGACGCAGGCCAGCGTCCACGCCAGTGCGAACAGCCATGGCGCTGCCGAGCGCGTGCGCGTGGCCGGCGTGTCGAGCAGGTGTGGCAGCAGATGCGCATCGACCGCGCCGCGCCACGCACCCGATCTCGCGCGCGCTCGACGGGCGGCGAGTCCGGCCAGCGGCAGCACGAGCAAGGCGAGCAACCAGGCCGGACGCAGGAAATGGAAATCGGCGAGCGCGTTCATCGCACCCCCCGCGTGGGCATGGCAACCGGCCGCCACGACGGCAGGACCAGCGCGCCCAGGGCGGCCAGCAGGGCCAGCGCGAGCGGCAGTTCGTAGAGTTCGTCGATCGGGCGCAGCGCCTCGGCGGTATCGGCAATCGGCTCGAGCTGGTCGATGTCGCGGTAGATGCCGGCGAGTTCCGCCGTGTCGCGCGCGCGATAGAAGCGGCCCCCGGTCTTCTCGGCCATCTCGGTCAGCATGGCGGTGTCGAGCTCGGCCGAAGGATTGATGCGGCGGCTGCCGAACAGGCTGTCGACCGCGACCGATTCCGCGCCGATGCCGACCGTGTAGACGCGCACCTTGCTGGCCACCGCGAGCTCGATCGCCTTGCGCGGGTCGAGTTCACCGGCGTTGCTGACGCCGTCGGTCAGCAGGATGACCACGCGCAGGTTCTCCGGGCGGTCGAGCAGGCGCTTGACGGCGAGGCCGACCGCATCGCCGATCGCCGTCTCGCGACCGGCGAGTCCGATCGTCGACTCGTCGAGCTGGCGCGCCACGGTCTTGAGGTCGAAGGTCAGCGGGGTGAGCAGGTAGGCGCGCGAACCGAACAGGACGAGGCCTACGCGATCGCCCTGGCGACGCTCGATGAAGTCGGTGGCGATCGCCTGCACGACCGCGAAGCGATCCGCGGCGCGCGCACCGAGCTGCATGTCCTGGATGCCCATGCTGCCCGAGGTGTCGATCGCGAGCAGCAGGTCACGGCCGCTGCGTGCGATGTCCTCGGGTTCGCCGAGCCATTGCGGGCGGGCCGCGGCGAGCACGAGCAGCAGCCAGGCCAGCAGGCCGAACAGGCGACGCGAGCGTGGAACGGACGATCCGCTCGTCGCAGCCGGCCAGGCGAAGCCGGCATGCGGCAGGCGCAACGCCGATCCGGTGGCGACCTTCGCGCGCGGCAGCAGGCGCGCGGCGAGCCATGGCAACGGCAGTGCGAGCAACATCCACGGCCAGGCGAGCTCAAGCATGGCGGCGCTCCGCCACGAAGGCGCGCGTCAGCCAGTCGCGCACGAGCGCGACCAGCGCATCGGCATCGAGCTCGGCCGACTTGCGCCATGGCGCATCGACGAGCACGCGACCGGCCCCGCAGGCGAACGCGTCGCCACCGACGCGGCCATCGAGGAAGCGCAACCACGCTTCGCCGGGCAACGCCGCCGCTGCCGGATCGAGCACACGCGCGGCGCGCCGCAACAGGTTCGACAGGTCGCCGGC
>JAFLDX010000247.1 GCA_017302215.1 Lysobacterales bacterium | reverse complement strand
CGGCACGCCGGGCACCGGCGCGGGCGGCGGCACCGCGTCGAACACGATCCACTCGCGCGTGCCGACCGCGGCCACGCGCACGTCGGCCGGCCACAGGCCGCGGCGGATCCGCTCGGCGACGAAACTCCGCGGCAACGGACCGCGCGGGATGTTGTCGACGAGGGCGAACACGTTGCCACCGGCGTCGACGGCATGCACCTCCGCCTCCGCGCCGGCGGCGAGCACCTCCGCGCGCAGGTGCTCGAGTGCGGTGCGGTCGTCGCCTTCCTTGATCGTCACCGGCGCGCGTGCCAGCACGTCGTCGCGCAGGCGTGCCGCATCGATGCGCAGGCGTTCGGCCAGTTCGGACCAGGTGCGCGCGGCATCGAAGCCGGGCAACACGCTTCCGCTGAGCACGAGGGCGTGGCGTTGCGTCATCGTTGCACTCCTGTTTGCGGCGATGAAGTCGCGCGCTGCGGCTCAGCGCTCGAGGATCGCGGTCACGCCCATGCCGCCGGCCGTGCAGATCGAGATCAGGCCGCGACCCGAGCCCTTTTCCTCGAGCAGCTTCGCCAGCGTGGCGACGATGCGCGCGCCGGTCGCGGCGAACGGATGGCCGAGGGCGAGACTCGAGCCGTTGACATTGAGCCTGGCCGGATCGATCGCCCCGAGCGGCTTGTCGCGGCCGAGACGCTGGCGGCAATACTCCTCGGACTCCCACGCGCGCAGCGTGCACAGCACCTGCGCGGCGAAGGCTTCGTGGATTTCGTAGAAATCGAAGTCCTGCAGCGTGAGGCCGGCCGCGTCGAGCATGCGCGGCACGGCGATCGTCGGCGCCATCAGCAGGCCCTCGCCATGCGTGAAGTCGACCGCGGCGACGGCCGAATGGGTCAGCCAGGCCTGCACGCGCAGGCCGCGGGACTCGGCCCATTCCTCGCTGGCCAGCAGCACGGCCGAGGCGCCGTCGCTGAGCGGGGTCGAGTTGCCGGCGGTCAGCGTGCCGTGGCCCGACGTGCGGTCGAACGCCGGCTTCAGCGATGCGAGCTTCTCGAGCGTGGTGTCGGCGCGCAGGATGTTGTCGCGCTCGATGCCGCGGAACGGCACGACGAGGTCCTGGAAGAAGCCGCGCGCGTAGGCGGCGGCGGCTTTCTGGTGGCTTTCCCAGGCGAGGCGGTCCTGGTCCTCGCGGCTGATCTTCCACTCGCGCGCCATCAGCTCGGTGTGGTCGCCCATCGACTTGCCGGTGCGCGGTTCGGCGACGCCCGGGAACGACGGCTTCAGTTCCCCGAACGAGAACCCGCGCACCGCGGCCTTGACCTTGTCGCCGGTCGAGCGCGCGCGGTTGACCGCGAGCAGGCGCTGCTGCAGCGCGCGCCCGTACACGATCGGCACGTCGCTGGTGGTGTCGCTGCCGCCGGCGATGCCGGCGTCGATGAGGCCGCTCGCGATCTTGCTGCCGATCAGGATCGCGTTGTCGAGGCCGGTGCCGCAGGCGCGCGCGATCGTGATGCCGGGCGTGGTCGGCGCGAGGCCGGACGACAGCGTCGCCTCGCGCGCGAGGTTCCATTCCGAAGCGTGCTTGATGACCGCGCCGAAGGCGACCTCGCCGAGCTCGACGCCGTGCAGGCCGAAGCGCTCGACGAGCGCGCCGAGCGTCTTCACCGCCATGCCGAAGTTGCCGATGTCGGCATATACGGTGTTGTTGCGGCAGAACGGGATGCGCACGCCGCCGATCACGCCGACTCGCTTGTTCGCTGTCACGTCCGTCCCTTTCGATCGCCCAACCGGTCGGGCGGCATTATGCAACGCGGGCGCGGCTACTGCAGGGCCGCCGGCGCGTTTCCCGTTTCCTCGCCGACGTCGGCGTCGGCGTCGACGAGCATCAACGGCGCAGCCTCCCAAAGATGCCAGATCGCGGGCTCCTCGCGCAGGCGCGCGTCGAGGTGGCAGAGGTAGTGTGCGCCGATCACCGACTCGTCGGCGCCGGCCGGCACGTGCTCGAGGCGCAGCACGCGCCGGCCGGTCGCGGTGTCGACCGAGCAGCTCAGCAGCAGCACTGGGGCTTGGCACTCGGCGGCGATGTCGAGCAGTCCGCGCGGCAGGCGCACCGCATGATCGAGCAGGCGGCCTTCGAACACGGCCTGCTGCGCACGCGCCGGCAGGTCGAGCATGCCGAGCACGCTGTCGCCCTGCGCGAGCACCTCGACGATGCGCGCGCGGCTGCCGTCGCCGACGAACAGGACGCCGAGGCAACCCGCGCGCGCGAGCGCACGGCCACGCACCGTGGCGATGCCGCGCGCGATCCGCCCCGATCCGTGGTCGGCGGCCTCGGTGCGGCGCGCGATGAAGTGCGCCGCAAGTCCTTGCTCGCGCAACGGCCCGAACACCCACTGGCCACCGCCCCAGTGGTAGGTCAACAGGACATGCCGGCCGGGCGAGGTCGGCCATGAACCCGCGACGTCGATCTGCCGACGCCACCAGCGCGCGGGCCGCAGCAGCAGCAGCCAGGTGTCGACGCGCTCGACCAGCTTGAACAGGCGGAAGCGCCGCTTCCACGCGTCCTCGTCGTCGATCGCGATGTAGCGCCGCGCGATCGCGCAGGCGGCCTCGGCCGCGGCGTCGAGGCCGTGGCCGCCACGCGCCATGCGGCGCAGGCAGGCGTAGCCGAGCCGCCACGGCAGCAACGCGACGAGGCACGGCACGACGAACAGCTGCACGGCGTCGGCGAAGTTGCGGCGGATCGCATCGATCATGCGCGGGAATCCCGCCTGCGTGGTTCGCCGTCGGCGCGCAGGCGGCCGGGAAACAAGGGCGGCGATGATACAATGCCGCACCGCTCGTCCCGCAGGGGTCGCCGTGAGCGCCACCTGCTCGTTCTCCGCCGTGCTCGCGATCGAATGCGCGATCCCCGGCGCACCGCCCAAGCCGGTGCTCGAGCGCGACGCCGCCGAGGCGTTCGCCACCGCCCTCGCCCACGACCTCGGTCACCGCATCGACGGTGTGGCGGACTTCGATCTCGTCACGGTCGGCGCGCTGTACGACCAGGCCCAGCTGCTGCGCCCTCGGTGGCCCGTGCACGCCGCGCTGGCCGATGCCTGCACGCGGCTGCCGAGCGGCGGCGGACGCGTCATCGCGATCGGTGCGCATGCCGGGCGCCTGCCGGCCGCGGCGCTCGAACCCGATCGGCGCCTGTACGGCAGCCCGATGCTCGTGCTGCCGTGGTTGCTCTCGGGGCCGACATCACGCATCGCCGAGGCCGGACGGCGACTCGAGCACGAACTGCTCGAACACGGCCTCGCCGGCGCCGCGCTCGCGATCGCACTCGCCGGGGCGTTCGGCGTCGAGATCACGCATGCGCGCCACCTGACCTCGCTCGACCTCTGCGCGCTGGCCTGCGCACAATACACGCACGCCGACCTCGGCCCGGTCTGGCAGCTCATCGAGAACGCCGTGCTGTCGCCGGACCGTGCGCTGTCGGTCGCGCTGGAAGACGGCTCGCAGCTGGACTGGGATGGCGAAGCCGCGACCATCAATGGAAGCGATGCACGCCGGATCGCGCACCTGCGCGCGATCCTCGCCGCGCACGGCATCGTGCTGCCGCAGGCCTGAGCGCGAGGCATCGCGACTGAAGTCGCTCCCACAGGCGCACTGCGGCCTCGACCCAGGTTTGTGGAGGCGGCTGACCCGCCCTGCGGCTGTTGAAGGCCAGCCGCGAACTTCTCCATGCTCGCCTGCGCTTCCGATCAAGGCGTCGCGACTGAAGTCGCTCCCACAGGGGCATCGCGACCGCGAACCCGGCCTGTGGGAGCGGCTTCAGCCGCGATCTTCGGCGCTCCCGCGCCCGCATCCGACCGACGCATCGCGCGTGAAGGCAGCTTCGAGCAGGCGGTAGTGCGCATCGACGAGACCGAGCGCGGCATAGGTCGCCTGCGCGTTCGCGTTGGCGTCCTCGACATACAGGCGAAGGCCGACCACGTCCGCCATCGCGCGCGCGCGCTGCTCGACTTCGGCGTGCAGCGCGCGGAACACGCCGCTGCGACGCGCCGCCGGGACGACGTAGACGCTCTGGATCCACCACCAGTCGCCGTCGCGCCAGTCGCTCCATTCGCGCGTGACGAGCAGGCCGCCCACCGCCACGCCGTCGCGCTCCGCGACGAGATAGAAGCCGCGTGCCCGATCGTCGAACACGCCGGCCACGCCGCGCGCGAGCACGGCACGGTCGAGCCGCTTGCCCTCGGTCTCGAACGCCATCGCCGCATTGGCCTCGACGAGGAAGCCGATGTCGGCGCGCGTCGCGTCGCGGATCGTGCACGGCGATGTCATGGCGATGCCTCGACCGGCGGCGCCAGCGCGAGGGTCGTGCGCTCGCCGAACTTGCGCGTGTCGAGGTTGGCAACCCAGATCGACCGCCCGTCGTCGCCGATGCCGGTCGCGCGCGTGCCGCTGCGCAGGTGCTCGGGGCGCGCGGCGAAGCGTTCGGCGAGCGGACGCGGGTCGTCGCGCGTCTCGCGCAGCCAGAGCACGGTCGCGCCGAGGCGCAGCTTCGCCGCCATGTCGAGCAGGCGCTCGCGGTAGTCCTCGTAGGGATCGACGCTGGCCATGTCGAAGCCGCAGCCGACCA
>JAFLDX010000246.1 GCA_017302215.1 Lysobacterales bacterium | reverse complement strand
CTCGCCGGCGCGCCGGTGCCAGCCGCGGCCGACCACCTCGGCGCCGTGCGCGATCACGCAGCCGACGCGCGGGTTCGGCTGGGTCGTGTGCAGGCCGCGTTCGGCGAGGCGCAATGCATGCGCCATGTGCAGGGTATCGAACGACATCGATCAGGGGTCGGGCCGGCGGCTATGCCCTGCCCTTGCGCGCCGCGACGACCTCGCCGAGCAGCGGCAGCTGCATGCCTTCGATCGACGGCAGGTCGCGCTCGAGGCGTTCGATCTCCTCGCGGAAGGCCTGCACGTCCTCGAAGCTGCGATAGACCGAGGCGAAGCGCACGTAGGCGACCTGGTCGATCTTCTTGAGCTCACGCATGACGAGCTCGCCGACGCGCAGCGACGCGATCTCGCGCTCGCCGCTGCGACGCAGTTCATCGACAACCGCTCGTACGGCCGCGTCGACCTGCTCGCTCGCGACCGGACGCTTCTGCAGGGCGCGATCGAAGCTCGTGCGCAGCTTGCGTTCGTCGAACACCTCGCGGCGGCCGTCGCTCTTGACCACGACCGGCAGCTTGATCTCGGCCGTCTCGAACGTGTTGAAGCGCTCGCCGCAGTGCTCGCATTCGCGCCGCCGGCGGATCGTGGTGCCGTCCTCGGACACGCGCGAATCGATCACGCGGGTGTCGTCGTGCTGGCAGAACGGACAATGCATGGTCAGGGCGAGGGGTCAGGGGCGGGGGGCGAGTGCGCGGCGAGCGAAGCATGCCGCGTCGAAGACGCACGACGGCAACCCGCGCAGCCCGTTTGCGGTCGCGGTTCCGTCATCGATTCCTGCCGCCTCGCCACTCGAACCTACTCCGCGCCATACACGGGAAAGCGGCGACACTGCTCGCCGACCTTCTCGCGCACGCCGGCCAGCACGCCCTCGTCGGCCGGTGCATCGAGGACATCGCAGATCCAGTGCGCGAGCTCGGTGCAGTCCTGCTCGCGATAGCCGCGCGTGGTCACCGCCGGCGTGCCGATGCGCAGGCCCGAGGTCACGAACGGCTTCTGCGGATCGTTCGGCACCGCGTTCTTGTTGACCGTGATGTGCGCCTTGCCGAGCGCGGCCTCGGCATCCTTGCCGGTGATCGGCTTGCCGATCAGGTCGACCAGCATGAGGTGGTTCTCGGTGCCGCCCGAGACGATGCGATAGCCGCGCGCGACGAGCGTCTTCGCCATCGCCTGCGCGTTGCGCACCACCTGCTGCTGGTACTCCCTGAAAGCCGGCTCGAGGGCTTCCTTGAAGGCGACCGCCTTGGCCGCGATGACGTGCATGAGCGGGCCGCCCTGGATGCCCGGGAAGACGATCGACTGCAGCTTCTTCTCGATCTCCTCGCCGGCACCCTTCGCGACGATGATGCCGCCACGCGGGCCGCGCAGGGTCTTGTGCGTGGTCGAGGTGACGACGTGCGCGTGCGGCAAGGGACTCGGGTAGACGCCGGCGGCGACGAGGCCGGCGACGTGCGCCATGTCGACGAACAGCCAGGCACCGATCCTGTCGGCGATCGCGCGGAAGCGTGCCCAGTCGACCACCTGCGAGTACGCGCTGAAGCCCGCGACGACCATCTTCGGCTTGTGCTCGAGGGCGAGGCGCTCGACCTCGGCGTAGTCGATCAGGCCACGTTCGTCGACGCCGTACTGGACGGCGTTGAACAGCTTGCCCGAGGCATTGACCTTCGCGCCGTGGGTCAGGTGCCCGCCGTGCGCGAGCGACATGCCGAGGATCGTGTCGCCCGGATTGAGCAGGGCGAAGTAGACGGCCTGGTTGGCCTGCGACCCCGAATGCGGCTGCACGTTCGCGTAGTCGGCACCGAACAGCTGCTTGACGCGCTCGATCGCGAGCCGCTCGGCGACATCGACGTACTCGCAGCCACCGTAGTAGCGCTTGCCGGGATAGCCCTCGGCGTACTTGTTGGTCAGCACCGAGCCCTGCGCCTCGAGCACGCGCGGGCTGGCGTAGTTCTCCGAGGCGATCAGCTCGACGTGGTCCTCCTGGCGCTTCGCCTCGGCCGCGATCGCGGCGGCCAGTTCCGGGTCGTAGCCCTCGATGCGCGAATCGCGTGGAAACATCGTCGAAACCCCGTCCAGGCCGGAAAGACGCGCATGTTACCGCGTTGTGGCACCACGCTGGCGGCGGCACGCCGCGCGAATCCGCGGCGAACCGGGCCGGGGCATGACCGCGCGCGCGCGATCGGCGATAATCGGCGACCTTTCGTTCCTGCGTGCGGCCCGGGCCCGACCCGCCGGCCGGCGCGCCCCTTACCCGGAGTTGGCATGCAGTACATCTACACGATGATCGGCGTCAGCAAGGTGGTGCCGCCGAAGCGCCAGATCATCAAGGACATCTCGCTGTCGTTCTTCCCGGGCGCCAAGATCGGCCTGCTCGGCCTCAACGGCGCCGGCAAGTCGACCGTGCTGCGCATCATGGCCGGCGTCGACACCGACTTCCAGGGCGAGGCGCGGCCGAATCCGGGAACCAAGATCGGCTACCTCGAGCAGGAACCGAAACTCGACCCCGAGAAGACCGTGCGCGAGGTCGTCGAGGAAGGCGTTTCCGAGGTCATGAGCGCGCAGGCGCGCCTCGACGAGGTCTACGCGGCCTATGCCGAGGAAGGCGCCGATTTCGACAAGCTCGCCGCCGAGCAGCAGCGCCTCGAGAACCTGCTCGCCGCGAACGACGCGCACGCGCTCGAGCGCCAGCTCGAGGTCGCCGCCGACGCGCTGCGCCTGCCGCCGTGGGATGCCGTGGTCGGCAAGCTGTCCGGCGGCGAGAAGCGCCGCGTCGCGCTGTGCCGCCTGCTGCTGTCCAAGCCCGACATGCTGCTGCTCGACGAGCCGACCAACCACCTCGACGCCGAATCGGTCGAATGGCTCGAGCACTTCCTCGCCGACTTCCCGGGCACCGTCGTCGCGGTCACCCACGACCGCTACTTCCTCGACAATGCGGCCGAATGGATCCTCGAACTCGACCGCGGCCGCGGCATCCCGTGGAAGGGCAACTACTCGTCGTGGCTCGAACAGAAGGACGAGCGCCTCAAGCAGGAAGAGGCCGGCGAAAAGGCGCGCCAAAAGGCGATCCAGCGCGAACTCGAGTGGGCGCGCAGCAACGCCAAGGGCGGGCGCAGCAAGGGCAAGGCGCGCCTCGCGCGCATCGAGGAGCTGCAGTCGGTCGACTACCAGAAGCGCAACGAGACCAACGAGATCTTCATTCCGCCCGGCGAGCGCCTCGGCGCCTCGGTCATGGAGTTCAAGGGCGTGTCGAAGTCGTTCGGCGACCGCCTCCTGATCGACGACCTCAGCTTCGTCGTGCCGGCCGGCTCGATCGTCGGCATCATCGGCCCGAACGGCGCCGGCAAGTCGACCCTGTTCAAGATGATCACCGGCCAGGAAAAGCCCGACCAGGGCGAGATCACGAAGGGCCAGACGGTCAAGATCGCCTACGTCGACCAGAGCCGCGACAAGCTCGAGGGCAACCACAACGTCTTCCAGGAGGTCTCGGGCGGCGCCGACATCCTCAACATCAACGGCATCGAGATCCAGTCGCGCGCCTACATCGGCCGCTTCAATTTCAAGGGCCCGGACCAGCAGAAGCTGGTCGGCTCGCTGTCGGGCGGCGAACGCGGCCGCCTGCACCTCGCCAAGACCCTGCTGCAGGGCGGCAACGTGCTGCTGCTCGACGAACCGTCGAACGACCTCGACATCGAGACGCTGCGCGCGCTCGAGGACGCCCTGCTCGAGTTCCCGGGCAATGCCTTCGTGATCTCGCACGACCGCTGGTTCCTCGATCGCATCGCGACGCACATCCTCGCCTTCGAGGGCGACTCGCACGTCGAGTTCTTCCAGGGCAACTACCGTGAGTACGAGGAAGACAAGAAGCGCCGCCTCGGCGAGGAAGCCTCGAAGCCGCATCGGCTGCGCTACAAGAAGCTCGCGTGAAGCAACCGTAGGAGCGCACCCTGTGCGCGATTCAGGCGTCGCGGAAAAAGCGATCGCGCACAGGGTGCGCTCCTACTTGCCATGGAGATGCCGATGACGTTCATGCACCAGCTGCGCGCGGCCTGGCAGCACAACGACTCGCTGGTCTGCGTCGGCCTCGATCCGGAGCCGGCGCGCTTCCCGGCGCGCTTCGCCGGCGACGACGATGCCGTGTTCGCGTTCTGCCGCGACATCGTCGACGCCACCGCCGACCTCGCCTGCTGCTTCAAGCCGCAGATCGCGCACTTCGCCGCGCTCGGTGCGGAGGATGCGCTCGAGCGCCTGATCGCGCACATCCACGCGCACCAGCCAGGCGTGCCGGTGATCCTCGACGCCAAGCGCGGCGACATCGGCTCGACCGCGCAGCACTATGCGCACGAGGCGTTCGAGCGCTTCGGCGCCGATGCCGTGACGGTGAATCCGTATCTCGGCCGTGATTCCGCGCAGCCGTTCCTCGACCGCGCCGACAAGGGCGTGGTCGTGCTGTGCCGCACCTCGAACCCCGGCGCGCGCGAGCTGCAGGACCTCGATGTCGGTGGTCGCCCGCTGTACCAGCACGTCGCCGCGCTCGTCGCCACGGAATGGAACGCGAACGGCAACTGCCTGCTCGTCACCGGCGCGACCTGGCCGGGCGAACTCGCCGCGGTGCG
>JAFLDX010000245.1 GCA_017302215.1 Lysobacterales bacterium | reverse complement strand
GTGGTGCCCGCGGCGCCGGCCGCCGCCACGAACAGCGCCGGGAACTCGTCGATCATGTCGGGAACGAGTTCGATCGGCACGTCGATGCCGCGCAGAGAGGCGTGCCGGACAACGAGGTCCGCCACGATCTCCCCGCCCTGCCCGCGGCGATTGCGTTCCACGATGTCGGCGCCCATCAGGCGCAGCGCGGCAAGCAGGCCGGTACGGCGCGGGTTGAGACCGACATCACGCAGGGTCAGCTGCGACCCCGGCACCAGGCTGGCGGCCACGAGGAAGAACGCCGCCGACGAGAAATCGGCCGGCACGAGCACGTCGGTGGCGACGAGGCGGTGGCCGCCGCCGAGCCGGGCCCAGCCTTCGCCGTACGCGATCGGCCAGCCGAACGCGGCGAGCATGCGCTCGCTGTAGTCGCGGGTTGGATGGACTTCCTCGACGTGGGTCTCGCCGTCGGCATACAGCCCGGCCAGCAGGATCGCCGACTTGACCTGCGCGCTCGCCACGGGCGGCTGGAAGCGGATGCCGCGCAGGCGGCGACCGCCACGCACGCGCAGCGGCGGCAAGCCACCCGGCTCGGCGTCGACCCTCGCGCCCATCGCGGCGAGCGGTTCGATCACGCGTCGCATCGGCCGACGCGACAGCGATTCGTCACCGACCAGGACGGAATCGAAGGCCTGCCCGGCGAGCAGGCCGACGAGCAGGCGCATGCCGGTGCCGGCATTGCCGCAGTCGATCGGTGCCGCGCCGGCGACGAGGCCATGCAGGCCGACGCCATGCACGACGCGCCGCGACGGTGACGGCGTCTCGATGCGCACGCCCATCCGTGCGAATGCGCGCGCCGTCGCGCGCGTGTCTTCACCCTCGAGGAAGCCGTCGATCGTCGACGTGCCATCGGCGAGCGCCGCGAACATCACCGCGCGATGCGAGATCGACTTGTCGCCGGGCACGACGAGTTCGCCGGCCAACCCGTCGGAACGCGCGCTGATCCATTCCAGCCCTGCGTTCATGGCAGCGCCGCCAGCAGGCGCTCGTTCTCGTCGCGGCGCCCGATGCTGATGCGCAGTGCATGGCCGAGGCCGTAGCCGCCCATCGGTCGCACGATCACGCCGCGCGCGAACAGGCGCTGCTCGAGCTCCGCCGCGTCGACGCCGAGGTCGACGAGCAGGAAATTGGTCTGCGAAGGCAGCACGTCGTAGCCGCGCGCACCGAGTCGGTCGGCGAGCCAGGCGCGTTCGGCCAGCGTCCACGACCGCGCCGCGGCGAGATGGTCGCGGTCGCCGAGTGCCGCCTCGGCTGCGGCCAGCGCGAGTGCGTTGACGTTGAACGACTCGCGCAGGCGCTCGATCACCTCGATCACGCCGGGGTCTGCCACCAGATAGCCGACGCGCAGGCCGGCCAGGGCGTAGGCCTTCGAGAACGTGCGCGTCACGACCAGGTTGGGATGGCGCGAGGCGAACGCAAGGGCACTGCGCGGTCCGTCCTGGTCGACGAATTCGTGATAGGCCTCGTCGACGACCACGAGGACGCTCGGCGGCACGCGCGCGAGCAGCGCCTCGAGCTCGCCGTCGTCGAACCAGCTGCCGGTCGGGTTGTTCGGATTGGCGAGGAAGACGATGCGCGTATCGGCCTCGACCGCGGCGGCCAGCGCCTCGAGGTCGTGACCGTAACGGCGCACGTGCGTGCGCGCGAAAGCCGGCACGCGGATCGAGCGCGCTCCGGCCGCCGCGGTCGCGATCGCGAACACGGCGAAGCCGTACTCGGAATGCACGCTCGACGTGCCCGGACCGGCAAAGCACTGCGCGAGCAGCATGAGCAGTTCGTGCGAGCCGTTGCCGAGCGCGATGCGGCCGACCTCGGTACCGAGCTCGGCGGCGAGGGCATGCTTGAGCGCGCCGCCCTTCGGATCCGGATAGCGATGGATGTCGTCGAGCGCGGAGCGCATCGCCGCGATCGCGAGCGGACTCGGCCCGAACGGGTTCTCGTTGGAGCCGAGTTCGGCCAGCAGCTCGCCATGCAGCCGCCGCAGCGCCGGCAGGTCGTGCCCCGGATCGTAGGCACGCAGGGCTGCCGTCGGCGCGTTCGCCAGTGTCGCCGCGTCGAACCTCACGGAACCGCGACCGGATACGAACCGAGCACCTTGATCTGCGCGGAATGTTCGACCAGTTCGGCCAGTGCCTGCTGCATCGGTGCGTCGTCGACATGTCCGGCCAGGTCGATGAAGAACGCGTACTCCCATTTGGCCTGGTGCGACGGCCGCGACTCGATGCGGTTCATGCTCACGCCGTGGCGCGCGAACGGGCTCAGCACGTTGAACAGCGCGCCGGGCTGGTCCCTGATGAAGACCAGCACCGACGTGCGATCGTGGCCCGAAGCCGGAAACAACTGGCGTCCGAGCACGAGGAAGCGCGTGGTGTTGTCCTTGTTGTCCTCGATCGGCCCCATGATCACCTTGCGCAGTCCGTAGACGTGCGCGGCGGCTTCGCCGGCGATCGCCGCGGCGTCGTCGGCATTGCGCGCGCGCCGTGCGCCCTCCGCGTTGCTCGACACCGGCACCTTCTCGACTTTCGGCAGGTTGCCGCGCAACCAGCCCTGGGTCTGCGCGAACGACTGCGGGTGCGAATAGATGCGTTCGATGTCCTCGATGCGGCCCGAACGCGACAGCAGGAACTGGTGCACGCGCAGCTCGACTTCGCCGCAGATGCGCAGATTGGAGGTCAGGAACATGTCGAGGGTGACCTGGATCGTGCCCTGCCCCGAGTTCTCGACCGGCACGACGCCGAAATCGGCATTGCCGTTCTCGACCTCCTGGAACACCTCCTCGATGCTCGCCATCGGCATGCCGTGCGCGGAGCGGCCGAAATGCTTGAGCACGGCCTGCTGGCTGAAGGTTCCTTCCGGACCGAGATATCCGATCTTGAGCGGCTCCTGCTGGGCGAGACAGGCCGACATGATCTCGCGGAACACGTGCACGAGGACTTCGTCGCTGAGCGGACCCTGGTTGCGGTCGACGACCATGCGCAAGACCTGCGCCTCGCGTTCGGGCCGGTAGTAGTCGACCGCCGCCGCGAGCGGCCCCTTGGCAAGGCCGACCTGGTGCGCCCAGCGCGCGCGCTCGGCGATCAGTTCCTGGATGCTGCGGTCGATCGCGTCGATGCGCGAACGCACCTCGGCGAGATTCGGCGCCGGTCCGACGGGGTGGGTGTCGTCACTCATGGCATCAGGTCCTCGGAATCACTTCGGTCGGCGCGCAGCCGGGTCAGCCGTGCCGGCGGGCGAAATCGCCCATGAAATCGACCAGCGCATCGACCCCGGCCAGCGGCATGGCGTTGTAGAGCGACGCGCGCAGGCCACCAACCGCCTTGTGGCCCTTGAGCGCGAGCAGGCCGGCCTCGCGCGACTCGGCGAGGAACGCCGTCTCGAGTTCAGGGCGGGGCAGGAAGAACGGCACGTTCATCCACGAGCGCGCCGAGCGCTCGACGTGGTTCGCGTAGAAGCCAGCCGATCCGTCGATCGCCGCATACAGGCGCGCGGCCTTGGTACGGTTGCGCTCACCGATCGCGGCGAGCCCGCCTTCGGCCAGGATCCACCTGAACACGAGCGCGGCGAGGTACCAGCCGAACGTGTTCGGCGTGTTGAGCAGCGAGCCCTGCGCTGCATGTTCGGCATAGTTCAGGATCTTCGCGATGCCCTTCGGGCAGCGTTCGAGCAGGTCGTCGCGCACGATCATGACGACCAGGCCGGACGCGCCGATGTTCTTCTGCGCCCCCGCATAGATCAGGCCGAAGCGCGACACGTCGAGCGGTCGCGACAGGATGTCGGAGGACATGTCGGCGAACAGCGGCACGCCTCCGGTGTCGGGGATGTCCTGGAATTCGACGCCGTGGATCGTCTCGTTCGGCGTGTAATGCACGTAGGCCGCGCCCGGATCGAGATCCCATTGCGCGCGCGGCGGGATGCGCGTGTAGTTCGACTCGAGCGACGACGCGGCGAGGCGCACGTGCGTGTACGGCGAGCCCTCGCGCACGGCCTTCTCGCCCCATGCGCCGGTGACCACATAGTCCGCCACGCCTTCCTGGCGCGCGAAGTTCATCGGAATCTGGGCGAAGTGCTGGGTTGCGCCGCCCTGCAGGAACAGCACCCTGTAGTTGGCCGGAACGCCAAGCAGGCTGCGCAGGTCGCGTTCGGACGCCTCGGCCAGTTCCATGAACTCCCGGCCGCGGTGACTGATCTCCATGACCGAGGCGCGCGCATGGCCCCACTCGAGCAGTTCGGCTTGCGCCTGCCGCAGCACGACCTCGGGGAGCGCCGCGGGGCCGGCACTGAAGTTGAAACCTCGGGTCACGGGAGTTCCTTTGCGCTGCCGGCACATCGCGCCTGCTCGCTGCAGGCCGGCGATCGACGCATTATGCCGCCCTGCAGCAAGGCCGCAAACGGGGCGAAAGAAACGTCGCCCGACTCCGGTCTGTCCGTCGATGCGTATGCTTGGGCAACATTGCCCGACCGCCGGCTCCATCCGAAGAGGAACCCGCCCATGGTCCGCCGCCACCCGTCCGACGCGTTGCCATCGGAGATCACGCCCGAGTCGACCTGGCTGCGCCGGCGTGACCTGCTCAAGGCGGCGCTCGCGACGCCGTTCGCGCTGGCCGGCTGCGGCGAT
>JAFLDX010000244.1 GCA_017302215.1 Lysobacterales bacterium | reverse complement strand
GCCCCGGCCGGTGCCGGGGCAGCAGACGTCGCGCGCGCGGGCCGTGCGGGGGCTGCATCATCCGCCTTCACGGTCGCAGGCTCGTCTGCATTCGACCGCGGTGCCGACGTCGGTTTGCGTGCGCCGCTGTCGTCGGCCTGCCGCTCGCGGCACTCGAATCGCGTTCCGTCCGCACTGGCCTCGCAGACCTGCTCCCTGCCCGGTTCGAACGCGAGCGCGGCCGTGCCGGTCAGCACGGCAGCAAACAGCGCGCGGTGCAGGAGGGCGTCAACCCGCATGAGGACCGTCCAGCCCT
The DNA here is from genome assembly GCA_017302215.1 of Lysobacterales bacterium. Lineage (GTDB taxonomy): Bacteria > Pseudomonadota > Gammaproteobacteria > Xanthomonadales > Rhodanobacteraceae > Dokdonella. Next base: position 4,427 of record JAFLDX010000244.1, on the reverse strand, counting down.
TGGCTGAACATGACGCGGAAGCCTCGCTTGACCTGCGCATCGCGCGCCGTCTCGAACGCCACCAGCGCGCTGTCGCGTTCGAGGAAAACCTCGCGCTTGCTGCTCGAACGTCCGCCCTGCTGGCCCCATTCGCGGTACAGCGTCCAGCCACCCAGCAGGTCCTGCTGCAGGGCGATCTGGTAATAGCGCGGCGCCTCGCTGGCGACGACCGGGGTCTGCATGAAGATGCGCATGGACCGATTTTAGCCGGTATTGGTGCGCGCACTGCAGGCCGATCCTCGCAGTGGCGGGCCGCATCCGTGTGCCGGGGCGCGACGGACGCGGTCAGAGCGGTGCTTCGACCTCCACGCCGAGCGCGCGCAGGCGGTCGAGGAAGCCGTCGGCTTCGGTCAGCATGACCACGCCGACGGTGGCGAAGCTGACCGCATGCCGTGTCAGTGCCTGGTCGACCGCATCGATCCAGGCCTGGCGCGCGCGCGCGGGCAGTTCGTCGATGCCGCGCTGTTCGGCGACGGCCGAGCGCATCAGCGCGTCCTGGCAGGCCTGGTAGTGGTCCGGAGCGGGCAGGCTGGCGAGCGCTTCGATGTCGCCGATGGCCCAGGCATTCGCGCGCTGGCGCAGCGTGTCGATCCGGCTTTCGATGATCTCGATCGTCCTGCTCAGGCAGTCGAGATCGTCGAGCGAGGCCTTCTTGAACTCCTTGATCGCCGCGCGCGCCCTGTCGATCCTGAGCTCGACGCCGGGTTCGGTCAGCATGACCTTGCCGCGCTTCGCCGCGCGTCGCACCACGGGGTCAACGATGTCCTTGAAGCTGAGCCCCGACTGGTCGATCGCGGCGTCGAACAGTTCGAAGGCGGCGAAGACGGGGCGACGTCGGTCGACGCCCTTGTCGCGCGGCAGGTACTTCATCCGCAACGCGCTCCAGCGTGCATGCAGATCGGCCGGCACCACGTCGGCGAGCGTCCTGTCTTCCGGCAGATCGCGCGCGCCGACCAGCGTGGGCATCAAAAGCAGGCCGCCGAGCAGGCCGCCCTTGACGTTCATGCGCACGCGTGGCGGCAGGATCACTTCGCCGGATTCGCCGATCACCGCCTCGACGTCGCGCGAGAGCCAGGTCATGTCTCTGGGCAGTGGCCGCGTCGTGCCGAGGATCCACAGTACGTGCCCGCCGCGTGTGACCTTCCACAGCCCCGGACCCGGTTGCTCGCCGCGGACGACGATCGATTCGAGCACGGCGGCATCGGCCGGCGCGCTCTCCTGCGCGACGAGGGTGGATGACGTGAAGGCGAGGGCGGCGCAGGCAAGCAGGCGAACGAAGGCGGACACGGCTTCCTCATGGACGGGGCGGGGGCGGCCGCAGCATAGGCACGCCTGCGCCGCGTGGTGTGAAGCGCGCGTTGGCCGGACCGGGATCGCGTGCGGCATGCCCGGATCACCCGAGCCGGGGTCTGCCTCGTCGGGGCCGCCGGTGTGCCTGCCGCGTTCGCATGTCCGATGCGTCTGTCACGCACGCTCGCGCGAGCCTGCCTCGACGAGCAGGGATCCGATCGCGTCGGCCTCGACGCCGTCGACGAGTTCGGCCGCGCCGAGTCCGGACCACAGGATCAGGCGCAGCCGGCCACTGAGGTTCTTCTTGTCGAGTTGCATGCGCGCGAGCAGGCGCTCGGCGCTGAAGCCCTGCGGCAGGTCGACCGGCAGGCCGAAGCGCGCGAGCAGGCGGGCCAGACGTTCGCCATCGGCTGCCGCAGCGCGTCCGAGCCGCGCCGACAGGCGCGCCGCGAGGACCATGCCGATCGCCACGGCCTCGCCGTGCAGCAGTGCGCCGTAGCCGGCTTCGGCTTCGATCGCGTGGCCGAACGTGTGGCCGAAGTTGAGCAGGGCGCGCTCGCCGTGCTCGCGCTCGTCGCGCGCGACCACGCCGGCCTTGTGCCGGCAGCTCGTCGCAATGGCCTCGGCCAGCACGCCGTCATCGCGTGCGGCCAGGGCATCGGCACGCGCCTCCAGCCAGGCGAAGAACCCGCGATCGCCGATCGCGCCGTACTTGACCACCTCGGCAAGGCCGGCCGAGTACTCGCGTGATGGCAGGGTGGACAATGTCCCGGTGTCGATGACGACGGCATGCGGCTGGTGGAAGGCGCCGACGAGGTTCTTGCCTGCCGGCAGGTTGACCCCGGTCTTGCCGCCGACCGAGGAGTCGACCATGGCGAGGAGGGTCGTCGGCATCTGCACGAACGCGATGCCGCGCATCCAGCAGGCAGCGGCGAAGCCGGCGAGGTCGCCGATCACGCCGCCACCGAGGGCAATCACGGTGGCGTCGCGATTCGCCCCGAGCGCGGCGAGCGCGGCGAACACGCGCGCGGCGGAATCGAGCGTCTTGTACTGCTCGCCGTCCGCGAGCACGAGCGTGGCGCAGATGCAGCCCTCGAGGCCCCCCGTCACGCGTTCGAGGTAGAGCGGCGCGACCGTGTCATTGCTGACGACGAGCACATGGCGGCCGCCGACGGCCGGGCGCCAGCGCGCGGCGTCGGCGAGCAGTCCGCACCCGATGTGGATCGGATAGCTGCGTTCCGCGAGCGCGACCTCGACGACGACCGGGCTCATGGCGTGGCCTCGGCCGGCTCGCGCTGCCAGTTGCGCTCGAGCAGTCCGCCGAGATGGCGCGCGAGCCCGCTGCTGCTGCCCTGGCCGGTCGAGGCGACGCGCAGGTCGGCGACTTCGGCATACAGCGGGTTGCGCTCGAGGGCGAGCTGCTGCAGCCGGCCGAGGCGGTCCTCGACGCCGATCAACGGGCGCTTGCGATCGTGTTGCAGGCGCACGAGCTGCGCCTCGACGCCGGTGTCGAGCCACACCACGAAACCGTTCGCGGCGAGCAGTTCGCGGTTGCGCGGCGCGAGCACGGCTCCGCCCCCGGTCGACAGCACGATGCCGCGACGCCGGACCAGTTCGGCGAGCATGTCGGCCTCGCGCCGGCGGAAGCCGGCTTCGCCCTCGATCTCGAACGTCAGCGCGATGCTCGCGCCACTGCGTTCCTCGATGGCATGGTCGAGGTCGACGAAGGGCCAACGCAGGGATTCGGCCAGGCGGCGTCCGATCGAGGTCTTGCCCGCACCCATCGGTCCGACCAGGTAGAGGTTCGCGGCGGGATTCATGCCCGCGATGCTAATCGATTCCGGCGCCTGGGCGCCGTGGCGCGCCGACCGGATCGCCTACACTGTCGACCCGTTTCCGCGCGTGTTCCGGCATGTTCCGTTTCATCGTCGTCTTCTGCGTGCTGCTCGTGGTGCTGTTCGTCGCCGAGCTGACCGGTCCGGTCGAGCGCCACGTGATCCTCCCGTTCACTTCGCTGCTCGCCGACGCCTGCGCGTGGATCATCCACTGGTTCGATCCGGCCACGACCTCGTTCGGCAAGCACATCAGCAGCGCCGACGGCCGTTTCGTCATCGCGATCGAGCGCGGCTGCAACGGCATCGAGGCGGTGATCATCCTGATCGCCGCGATCGTCGCCTTCCCGGCGCCGTGGCGGCACCGGCTCGCCGGCCTGCTTGCCGGCTTCCTCGCGATCCAGCTGCTCAACGTCGTGCGCATCGTCAGCCTGTTCTGGCTCGGCCTGTGGAACCGAACCTGGTTCGACTGGTTTCACCTGTACCTTTGGCAGGCGCTGATCGTCCTCGACGCGCTGATCGTCTTCCTGGTCTGGTTGCGCACGCTGCCGCCGCGCAAGGTCACGCAGGCGACGCCGCTGAAATCTTGAAAAGGCTTTCAATGCTGTTTTTGTTATGCTATGCGCACTATCGAACAGTGGAAGGAGGGAGCCATGTCGGTGGCCAAGGTGATCGAACTCAGCAGTTCTTCGAAGAAGAGCGTCGAGGACGCCGTGCAGTCGGGGTTGCGCAAGGTGGCCGAGACGGTCAAGAAGATCCAGGGCGCCTGGGTCAACGAGATCAAGGTCACGACGAGCGACGACGGCACCATCGAGGAGTGGCGCGTCAACATGCGGGTGACCTTCATTGTTGAATGATCACGTGAGCGATGTCGCGCGCCCCGGCGCGCGCATCGACGGCGCGCGCGCGATGGCGAACCCCGGCTACGTCGTCGGTTTCCTCGAGGACGACCCCGACCAGGCAGCGCTGGTCGCGCATTGGCTCGAGGAGGCCGGGTATGTCACGCGCCTGTTCCGTTCGGCCAGCGAGTTCCGTCGTCGCCAGGGGTCCGAGGCGGTCGACCTGCTTCTGCTCGACTGGATGCTGCCCGATGCGAGCGGCCCCGAGATCGTCGACTGGGTGCGCTACTCGGCCAACTCGAAGCTGCCGGTCATTTTCCTGACCGCTCGCGGCCGCGAGGTCGATGTCGAGCGCGGCCTGGAGGCCGGTGGCGACGACTACGTCGTCAAGCCGGCGCGGCGCGCCGAATTGCTCGCGCGCGTCGCG
>JAFLDX010000243.1 GCA_017302215.1 Lysobacterales bacterium | reverse complement strand
AGCCAGCGCTCACCCGGAGTCGGGCGAAACTGGGCGTAACTGTTGACGGCATTTTCATAAGTGTTGCGCGAGGCACGCTCGTAGAGAAGCCGGTCCGGCGCGATCAGGTCTCCGACGACCTTTTCGAGGACATCTGCCTCTGATGGAATACCGCCGGCAAGGTCGCCGGAACCGCCGACGAACACCAGCTTCGCGCGCGGATAGCGCCGGGCCAGCGACGGCAGAATCGTGAAGCGCTCCGCCGCCTCATTGACCGCAAACTGTCCGCGCGCGACCGCGACCTCGCGACGGGCGGTTTCGCGCGCACGCGCAGCGGCAGTGGCTTCGTCGAGTTCATCTTTCCCGATGCCGCGGCGGCGGCGCGCTATGACCGCGCGGTGCGCTGGCGCGAACTCGCGTTCGCACGCCAGCGCGTGCAACTCGCCGCGCGCATCGATGCACTGCCCGCGCACGACCGCCTGGCCGTGCTCTTGCCGGCGATACGCAGGGCCGGCGGCCCGTGGTGCGACGCCTGGATCGAAGCACCCGACAATGATGCAGCGCGCGAGCTCGCCGCGCTGTGCCGCTCGCTCAACCACGCACTCGTCGCCGCGCTGAAGCGCGAACGCCTGCTCGACGCCACGGCCCCGCAGCGCCTGCACATCGGCCTCGTCGACGCACGCACGGCCTTCGTCGGCAGCACGCGCATCGACGACGCCTCGGCCTGGCCCGGCGGCATCCCGCGCCTGCGCTTTCCTTCGTCGGCACCGAGTCGCTCGACGCTGAAACTCGAGGAAGCCCTGCTGACCCTGCTCGATGCCGGCGAGCGCGAACGCTGGCTCAAACCCGGCATGCGTGCAGTCGACCTCGGCGCCGCGCCGGGCGGATGGACCTGGCAGCTCGTGCGCCGCTCGCTGCACGTGACCGCCATCGACAACGGCCCGATCGATGGCGCACTGATGGCCAGCGGCCTCGTCACCCACCTGCGCGAGGACGGTTTCCGCTTCCGCCCCCCGCAGCCGGTCGACTGGATGGTCTGCGACATGGTCGAGCAGCCGCGCAAGGTCGCTGCGCGCATGGCGGAATGGCTGGCCGGCGGCTGGTGCCGGCATGCGATCTTCAATCTCAAGCTGCCGATGAAGAAGCGCCACGACGAAGTCGTGCTGTGCCGGGATCTTGTCGCGGCCGCGGTGGCGGCCGCCGGTCGCCGCCTCGACTGGCGTGCGCGACAGCTCTACCACGACCGCGAGGAAATCACCGTCTTCGCGCGCGTGACCTGAACGCCCAGGCAGGTCCGGACACGACCGAATCCAGGCCCTGGCCGCCGCCCTCCGCAGCGCCGACACGCCTGTGTCAAAATCACGGGCTAGCGTTCCCGGTCCGGTTCATTCCAGGGGTTCCCATGTCGCGATTCTCGAAGCTCTTCGGCGCAGCCCTCGTGCTCGTCGGCGCCGCGTCCGGCGCAAGTGCGCAGGTCGTCATCAGTCAGGTGTACGGCGGCGGCGGCAATGCCAGCGCCCCGTTCACCCACGACTTCGTCGAATTGTTCAACCGCGGCACGACGGCACAATCGCTGGCCGGCATGTCGGTCCAGTACACGAGCGCGGCGGGGACGGGCAACTTCGCGATCGGCGCGAACCTGAGCGGCAGCATCGCACCGGGCAGCTACTATCTCGTGCAGATGGCCACCGGTGGCGCGAACGGGAGTGCGTTGCCGACACCCGACGCCAGCGGAAACTCGAGTATGAGCGGCACGGCCGGGAAGGTCATCCTGGTCAACGGCACCACGGCCGTGGCCTGCAACGGCAGCACCAACCCGTGCACCCCGGCGATTCTCGCCAACGTGCTCGATCTGGTCGGCTTCGGCGCGACCGCCAACGTGTTCGAGGGCGCCGCTCCGGCACCCGCACCGAGCAACACGACCTCGATTCTGCGCGCCGGCAACGGCTGCACCGACACCAACAACAACGGCGCCGACTTCGCCACCGGCACGGTGGCGCCGCGCAACGCGTCATCGCCGACCAACGTCTGCGGCGGCCCGACCCTGCCGACCGCGTCGATCGCCAACGTCGGCGTGGACGAAGGCAACAGCGGCAACACGCCGCTCGTGTTCACCGTTTCGCTGAACGCGAACGCGACGAGCAACGTCACGTTCTCTTACGCCACGGCCGACGGCACGGCGGTCGCCGGCACCGACTACGTGGCCGCCACCGGCACCGGCTCGATCGCGATCGGCAGCGCCAGCACGACGATCTCGGTGGACGTGATCGGCAACACGACGCCGCAGCCGAACCGGAGCTTCGCGCTCAATGTCACGGCGATCGCGAATGCCACGCCGACCACGCTCGGCGCGACCGGCACGATCCAGGACGACGATGTCGGCACTTACGCGATCCACGAGATCCAGGGCTCCGGACTCGTCTCGCCGATCGCGGGCCAGCGCGTGCAGACCTCCGGCAACATCGTCACGGCGATCGGCCCGCAGGGTTTCTGGATGCAGACGCCGGACAACCTCGCCGATGCCGATGCGCTGACCTCGCAGGGCATCTACGTGTTCACGAGCACGGCACCGAGCGTCGTCGTCGGTGACGCGGTGAACCTGGTCGCGACCGTCACCGAGTACTTCGAGCTGACCGAACTGACCGCGGTCAGCGGCCTCGCGGTGGCGAGCAGCGGCAACGCGCTGCCGGCCGCGGTCGAGTTCGACGCGACCACGCCGTCGCCGGATCCGGCCAACCTGAGCTGCGGCACGCTGAGCAACCTCGAGTGCTTCGAGGGCATGCGCATCCACGTCGCCGACGGCATCGTCGCGCGCGGCAACCAGTACTTCAGCACCGACCTCTACGGCCAGGTGTTCGTTTCGGCCGGCCCCGAGCGCTCGCTGCGCGGCCCCGGCACGCTGTATCCGCTCGTGCCGGGTGTCGACAACCCCGCGGCCGGCGCGTTCAGCGGCAACCCGCACATCTTCGAGCTCGACGCCGATGCGCTTGGCGCGGTGCCGGCCGATACCGAGATCACCGGCGGTACGCGCTTCAGCGCCAGCGGCGTGCTGACCTTCAACTTCGGCGACTACGACCTGCTGCCGACCGCGTTCACGGTCACCGCACCGGCACCGCTGCCGCGCGCCGTGCCGGCCGGCCAGGGTGGCGCCGAGTTGCGCATCGGTTCGTTCAACGTGTTGCGCCTGTGCGACACGCTGGCCAACACGCCGAGCACGTGCGGCAACGGCGGCGAGCCCGATGCGGCCGCACTCGCGCTCAAGCTGGCGCGCCTGTCCGACTACATCGGCAACGTGCTCGAACTGCCCGACGTGCTCGGCGTCGTCGAGGTCGAGAACCTCGACGTGCTGCAGCAGCTCGCCACCAGGATCACCGCCGACCACGCGGTCGTCTACACGGCCTACCTCGCGGAAGGCAACGATCCGGGCGGCATCGACGTCGGCTTCCTCGTGCGCGGAGACCGCATCGGCGGCAGCACCGTCACCCAGCTCGACAAGGACGAGATGTGGTTCGATCCGGACGACAACGCCATGGATACGCTGCACGACCGCCCGACCCTGCGCCTCGAGGCGAGCTTCCAGGGCGAGCCGTTCACCGTCTTCGTGGTGCACCCGAAGTCGCGCAGCTGCGTCGACCGCCCGACCGGCGCGACCTGCACGCAGGCCAACGTCGACCGCAACCGCCTCAAGCGCTTCAACCAGGCGCGTTCGATCGCCGCGCGCGTGCAGGAGATCCAGCAGCAGGATGCCAATCGTGCAGTGTTCGTCATCGGCGACTTCAACGACTACGCGCACAGCGACGGCTTCGTGCACATCACCGGGCTGATCGAAGGCACCTACGACGACCAGGCCAACGTGGTCGATCTCGGCGCGCCGAACATCGTCTCGCCGCCGCTGTGGAATGCGGTCACGTCGCTGCCGGCGAACGAGCAGTACTCGTTCCTGTTCACCGAGAACTTCGGCGCGATCTTCGGCTACACGACGCGCGACGTTCCGGTCACCCAGGTGCTCGACCATGCACTGCTCAACACGGTCGCGCGCGGCTGGTTCGCCGGCTTCGATTACGGCCGCGCCAACCTCGACGCCGCCGACCAGACCGAACGCCTCAGCACGAATGCGATCGGCGTGTCCGACCACGACGGCTTCGTGCTGCGCCTCGCGATCGACCGCATCTTCGCCGACGGTTTCGGCGGCGACTGAACGCGCCCCCCAGCCGTGCACGAAACGCCCGCCTTCCGGCGGGCGTTTCGTTTTCGATGCCCTGCACGCGTGACGCGTTGCGCGTGCTCACTCCGTCGCGTAGAGGCTCCTGCGCGGGGCGCCCGTGATCGCGGCGGCAAGCTTCGCCGCGCGCGCCGGCGGCAGCTCCTCGCGCAGCAGGGCGAACACGCGCCGGCCTTCGGCGAGGGTCGCATCGGCTTCCTCGCCCTCGGCGCCGGCGACGAGCACGACGAACTCGCCGCGCTGCTGGTTCGCGTCGGCGACGACGCGCGCGCGCAGTTCGCCGAGCGGCAGGGCCAGCACGGTCTCGAACAGCTTGGTCAGCTCGCGCGCGACGGTGCCGGCCCGCGCCGGGCCGAACGCGGCGACGCAGTCGTCGAGCATCTCGACAATGCGATGGCTCGATTCGTAGAAGATCAGCGTGCGCGTCTCGCCGGCGAGCGCGGCGAGCCGCTCGCGGCGCGCCGCCGCGCGCGCCGGCAAGAAACCCTCGAAGACGAAGCGATCGCTCGGCAGACCGGCCACCGACAGCGCGGCAATCGCCGCGCACGGCCCGGGCACCGG
>JAFLDX010000242.1 GCA_017302215.1 Lysobacterales bacterium | reverse complement strand
CGCAGCTGGCGCGACAGCGAGTCGACGCGCTTGACGAGGGCATCGACGTCACCCTTCGACGGCACGCCGAGCCACGACAGCACGCGGCCCGTGCCCGACTCGAGGCGAGCTTCGGCGCGACGGCGCACTTCGGCGAAGCGCTTGCGCACCGGCTGCAGGCGCGAGGTCACGATGCGCTCGACGTCCTTGCCGAGTTCGCGTGCGCGCTTCTCGCCGATCGCCTGCGCACGCTCGCCCTCGGCGACGAACGCCGCGTAGGCGGCCTGGCCCTGCTTGCGCACGACCGCGACGGCGCCGAGACCGGCGAGCCACGCCTTGCGCGCACCCTCGGATGCCACTGCCGGCTTGGCCGCACGCACGCGCTTCGCCGCCACCTTCTTCGACCTGACCTGCTTGACCATGGAATGCTCTCCTCGGAACGGATGGATCGGCATGTGCCGACCCGTGCATCGTCGAGCGCGGCGGTCGAGCATTCACACTAGGGACGCCGGGATCGATCCGACGCTCGCGCGATCGAGCCGCTTCGCGCCGGCGCATCGAGGCTGCTCACCGGCGCGATGTTCGGGTCAGCGCGAGTCGCCGAGCGCAGCGCGCGCTTCGAACGGCTATGCCGGGTTCCGGCCGTGCCGACATGGCCCCCGAGTTCCGATGTCCGCTCGTCGAAGCATTCCGCGTATCGAGAACATGCGACGCCGAAGATGGCCCGCAACGCAGATCGCCGGTGCCCCCGCGGAGAGCACGATGACATCCCCCTTGAACGTGCCTCGCACATCGCATGCGCCACCCCGCTGGCCGGCCGGCCCGCAGGCCCTGCGTCGATGGCTCGCGCTGCCGCTGCTGGCCGCCGCCGCGCCTTGCTTCGCACAACCGGAGCGCATGGTCGATCCTGTCCAGACGCCGGAGGGAGGTGCCGGACAGGCTTTCGCAATTCCACTCTCCAACGGTGGCCCTGACCAGTTGATGTCGGCGGCACCCGGTCCGGCCGGGTCGTTCCATGTCGCGGGATTCGTCGCGCAGACAGTCACCAGCGCTCGCACGGTCGTGGTCCTGAGGGTTCGCGCGGACGGATCGCTCGATCCTTCATTCGGAACGGGAGGTATGGCGATCACGCCGCTCGTGTTCGCCGGTGGACCGGATGAGATCGACGTCGCGATTCAGGGAGACAAGGCGGTCATCAGCGCGACGATCGCCAATGCCGGTAACGTGGACGACACGGATGTGGCCCTGGTCCGGATGACCGCCACCGGCACCGTGGACTCGACGTTCGGCGTCAACGGCGTCCGCGTCGTGGATCTCAACAGCGCATTCAACAACGGGGTTCAACTGTTGGCGCGTGACGCGGCGCGCGCGCTGGCCATCGACGACACCGGCAGGATCTACCTGCACGCAGCGTCGCGCAGCAACGCGAGCGCGACACGCCAGGACACCGACTTCGTCGTGGTCCGCTTCACGCCGAATGGGTCCATCGATTCGACCTGGGCCGGTGGCGACGGCAAGTTCACTCTCGACATCGCCGAGACGAACGCCAGCCCGAGGAGCCTGCTGGCTCTCCCCGACGGCAGCGTCATCGGCACCGGCTATGCGAGCACGCCGCTCGTCGGCAATACGGTGCAGCCCGCGATCTACAAGCTCACGAGTGCGGGAAGCCCCGATCCTGCGTTCGCCGATCTCGGGCTTTTCCATGAGCCGGTGCTCGCCATGGCGGCTGAGGTCTACGGGGCCGCACGGAATGACGCGAACCTCGTGGTGACCGGCTATGGGCGGGATGGCGGTACCGCCAACGATTTCCTCTCGATGCGCCTCTCGACGCAGACCGGGTCGCCCGATTCGACCTACGGCGGCGCGCCGGGAGGCGTCGTCCTGATCGATCCGTCCGGGGCGTCCATCGGCAGCAATTGCCGCAACGCGATCGCACTGCCCGGCGGACGGGTTGCGCTGATCGGATCGACGGGGCCGTCGAACAATCCGGCGCAGGACGCGGCCTACGTCATCCTGTCCGCGAATGGGGCACTGGATGCAACGTACGGATCTGCCGTGCAGACGTTTGCGTTCGGCACGAACGGTGCCGACCAGCTCTGGGGCGGTGCGTTCAATGCCGGCAAGGCCTTGTTCGTCGGTTACAAGGGTGCGGGCTCGTCACAAACCGCTCAGAACAACGACGATGCCTGGGCCGTGCTGCTGTCGACGCCCGACGACATCCTGTTTCGCAACGGTTTCGATCCGTAGCGGCCCGCGCCGGCAGCGCCTACCGCAGGAGCCCGCACGGCTGCGCGCAGCGAAGCCGCTGCGAACGCGCATGTCGGCTGGACCCTCACCAACTCGGCCGGATCTGCCCGCTGTCCTGCTTGCGGTCCCACGCGCGCAGTTCGTCGCGGATGTGGGCGATGCCCTGGCGGCCGAGTGCGTTGCGCTTCTCGTCGAGCACGCTCGCGTCAAGCAGCTCGGCGAGGCGCTGCGCGGTCGGCAGCAGCGCGTCCCAGGCATCGAGCGCGGGCAGCGGACCCGGCAGGGCCATGAAGAACGTGACGCCCGGCGTCTCGAGGTCGCCGATGCGCGTCATGTCGAAATTGCCGGGCTTGACCATGTTGGCCATGCTGAATATCGGTCCCTGATCGTGCTTGCCGGCGAGCATGCGATGGAAGATGCCGCGGTCGCCGAACTCGAGTCCGGCCTTCTCCGCGGCGACGACGAGATCGGGTCCGCCGATGAGATGACCCTGGCGGGCGCTGACGTGCAGCGTGACGATGCGTTCGACCGCCCGGTCCGGGCGCACGCCGACCAGCGGCCGGGCCGGACGCTTCGGTTTCTCCGCGACGATCGCCTCGTCGGCATTGCCGAGCAGGTCGAGTTGCACGGCCGGCCCGGCATCGCCGCCGGCGTCGACGCCATCGGCATCGCCGAGGGTCGGTTCGACGCGCTCGCCCGATTCCTTGCGCGCGGACATGCGCCGCCCCTGCCCCGGCTTGCGCGGCCGCCCGAACAGGTAGATCAGGCCGAGCACGACGAGGCCGAGGACGAGGATGATCACGCGCATCTCGGCGGTGCCGAGGACCTGCTGTTCCATGACGATGCTCCTGCTCAGGCCGCGCCGGCGAGCTTGGCCGCTTCGGCCAGGTCGACCTGCACGAGGCGCGAGACGCCCGGCTCGCGCATGGTGACGCCGCACAACTGGCTGGCCGCTTCCATTGTCGCCTTGTTGTGGGTGACGAAGATGAACTGCACGCGGTCGCTCATCTCGGTGACCATCGCCGAGAAACGGCCGACGTTGGCCTCGTCGAGCGGTGCGTCGACCTCGTCGAGCAGGCAGAACGGCGCCGGGTTGAGGCGGAAGATCGCGAACACGAGGGCGACCGCGGTCATCGCCTTCTCGCCGCCCGAGAGCAGCGAGATCGAGGTGATGCGCTTGCCGGGCGGGCGCGCCATGATCGACACGCCGGTCGAGAGCAGGTCTTCCCCGGTCAGTTCGAGGTGGGCGTGGCCCCCGCCGAACAGGCGCGGAAACAATTCCTGCACGCCGGCATTGACGCGATCGAACGTCTCCTTGAAGCGCTGGCGCGTTTCGCGGTCGATCTTGCGGATCGCGTTCTCGAGCGTCTCGAGCGCCGTGCCGAGGTCGCCGAGCTGCGCATCGAGGTAGGTCTTGCGCTGCGACTGTTCGTCGTACTCCTGGATCGCGGCGAGGTTGACCGGTTCGAGGCGGCGGATCTTCTGCTCCAGATCCCCGAGTTCGGCCTGCCAGCGGTCGAGGTCGATGTCGGGCGGGAGTTCGGCCGACAGCGCATCGATGTCGAAGCCGGCCTCGGCGATCGCCTCGGCGAGCGCCTGCGCGCGCAGGCGCTGTTCCTGTTCGGCGAGGCGCAGGTCGCCGATCCTCTGGCGGTGTTCGGACAGGCCCTCGACGATGACGTTGCGCTCGGCGTCGAGCCGGCGCATCTCGCCTTCGCAATCCTCGAGCGCACGCCGCGCGTCGACGAGCTGGCGATCGACCAGCAGGCGCTGGTTGAGGCAGGCCTGGCGCTCGGCCTCGAGCTCGGCGAGCGGGTCGCCACCCTGTTCGAGCTGGGCGGCGATCTCGGCGCGGCGCGACTCGAGCTGGGCCTGTTGCGCATGCAGGCGCTGCAAAGCCTGCTCGAGCGAGGTCAACGCCGAGCGCTTCGATTCGACCGACAGGGCGGCCTGGTGCTCGGCATCGCGTGCCTCGCGCAGGTTCATGCGCGCTTCCTCGCGCGCTTCCAGGCGCCGGCGCCGCTCGCCGTCGAGCTGCTGGCGCTGCTGTTCGAGGTCGCCCATGCGCGCCACGGCGGTATCGAGTCGACCGCGCGCCTCGCGCGCCTGGTCGCGGCCGTCGTCGAGCTGGCCGGCCAGCGCACCGAGTTCGGCCTCGACGCGTTGCAGGCGCTCCTGCGCGGTGTCGAGGCGCCCGCGCTGGCTCTGCAGCTGGCCGCCGATCTCGGCGAGGCGGCGATGGGTCGTGTAGACCTCGCGCTGGGCGTCGTCGCGGTGCTGTTCGGCTTCCAGGCGCCGCTGTTTCGAATCGTCGAGCTCACCGGCATGCGCTTCGATGTCGATCTCGAGTTCGTCGATGCGCGCCGCCAGCGCGGTGATTTCCTTTTCGCGCGCGAGCACGCCCACCTGCGCACCCTGGGCGCGTGCCACGCGCGCGAAGCCGCGACCGAACCACTCGCCGTCGGGGGTAATGACCGATTCACCGTCGGCGAGCCGCGCGGCCTGATCGCGCGCCGCGTCGAGCGACGCGGCGACCCGGACGCGCGCG
>JAFLDX010000241.1 GCA_017302215.1 Lysobacterales bacterium | reverse complement strand
GATACGGGAATTATCCGCCGCTTGGCGCGGTCCATCGAGCGGTCGCCGGCGTGCCGCGGGTCGCTGCACGCGCCGCGGCGGCTGTGTCACACTCGCGCCGCGCCGCGGACCGGCGATCGCCCGATCCGTTCCGCGGCGGGGCTCCCCGCGCGGACCTCCGCGTTTTCACTGACCGGTTTCCGCGCGCATGAGCCGCCTCGTCATCGTCGTCGAAAAGGCCTCCGACTGGGGTTCGTACTACCCGTCCGACAACGTCGTCGCGGCGCAGGACTACCTCAAGCAACCGCTCGGCGACGACGACGAGCGCACCCACGTCATCAATCTCTGCCGCAGCTACAAATACCTCGGCACGGGCTACTACGTGTCCCTGCTCGCCGAGGCGCGCGGGCACAAGGTGATCCCGTCGGTGCGCACGATCAACGACCTGCGTCGGCGCTCGCTGTACGGCCTCGACATCGACGACCTCAACAGCCAGCTCGGCAAGTTCCTGCCGGCCGGCGGGCGCGACACGACCGACTTCGGCATCCTCGTCTACTTCGGCCAGACTTCGCATCCGGCGCTCGAGGATCTCGCCCGCCAGGTGTTCGAGGCGTTCCCGTGCCCGATCCTGCGCATCGAGTTCGAGCGCGAGCGCGTCTGGCAGATCGGCGCGATCAAGCCGACCGGCCTGCACACGCTGTCCGACGAGCAGGAGGACGCGTTCGCGAAGACGCTCGATGCGTTCTCGAAGAAGCTCTGGCGCAAGCCACGCGCGCGCCGCAAGTACCGCTTCGACCTCGCCATGCTGGTCGACCCGGCCGAGGCGATGCCGCCGTCGAACAAGCGCGCGCTGAAGCAGTTCGTCGAGGCCGGCGCCGAACTCGGCATCGAGGTCGACACGCTCGGCCGCAACGACTACCAGCGCCTCGCCGAGTACGACGGCCTGTTCATCCGCGAGACGACCGCGCTCGACAACCACACCTACCGCTTCGCCAACAAGGCGGAGAAGGAAGACATGGTCGTCATCGACGACCCCGGCTCGATCTTGAAGTGCACGAACAAGATCTACCTGCACGACCTCATGCTGTCGCGCAAGTTGCCGATCCCGCGCACCGAGATCCTCTATCGCGACGACACGCGCAAGCTCGAGGACGCGGTCGCGAAGCTCGGTTTCCCGCTCGTGCTCAAGATCCCGGACGGCTCGTTCTCGCGCGGCATCGTCAAGGTCGAGGGCGCGGATCGCCTGCGCGAGGCGGCCGATGCGCTGTTCCAGCACACCGCGCTCGTGCTCGCCCAGGAGTTCATGTTCACCGAGTTCGACTGGCGCATCGGCATCCTCAACCGCGAGCCGCTGTACGCCTGCAAGTACTTCATGTCGCGCGGCCACTGGCAGATCTACAACCACGGCGCCAAGGGCACGGCGAAATCGGGCGGTTTCGAGACCCTGCCCGTGCGCGAGGCGCCGGCCGACGTGGTCAAGCTCGCCCTGCGTGCGACCGCGCCGATCGGCGACGGCCTGTACGGCGTCGACATCAAGAAATCGGCTGATCGGCTCGCCCTGATCGAGGTCAACGACAACCCGTCGATCGACGCCGGCGTCGAGGATGCCTACCTCGGTGACGACCTCTACCGCCGCATCATGGCCGAGTTCCTGCGCCGCATGGAGCGCAAGCGCCTCGGCGTGCACGACTGAGGCGCTCGAGCGCGGATCGCGTCGAACCCGACTCAGCGGCGCAATGCGGCTTCCAGTTGAGGGATCGCGTGGAACACGAGCGCCTTGCCGAGTCGGCTCCTGCGCATGAGCCTGTTCTGGACCAGACCGAGCAGGTCGGAACGCGCGGTCGCGTAGACGGTTCCGTGTGCGTGCTGGTGTTCGGCGATCGTGAAGGTCCTGTCAGGATGCTTGAGTGCGTTCAGCAGCAGGGCGCGCTGGCGGTGGTTGAGCCGTCGGGCGAGTCGGCTGCCGGGCTTGAGCAGGGTCTCGACTTCGCGCTGCACGCGCTGCTTGCGACGGATGTAGTCATGCAAACCGTCGATCGCCTTGAGCAGCACGTCGAGCTGGTGCGAGACGAAGTAGGTGGTGTCGGAGTCGTCACTCTCGGTCAGCAGGTAAGCGCGCGTGTACTGCCCGGGCGCCGAGCGCAGCACGCTCGAGATCGAGAGGTACTCGCTCATCCAGAACCCCGCATTGAGCATGGACCAGTAGAACAGCGCGCGCGCGGTGCGCCCGTTTCCGTCCACGAACGGATGGTCGTAGCCGAGCATGAAGTGGATCAGGATCGCGCGCAGGACCGGATGCAGGAAACTCTCCGCATCTTCGCCCTGGTTGGCGAAGTCGCACAGCGCGCGCATGCGCGCGGGCAACTCCTCGGCCGGTGGCGGCACGTGCAGGATGCGGCCGGTCTCGTCCTGCACGACGATGTCCTCGCCGCGAACACGCAAGCGGCCAGCGGCCGCCGGGTCGTCGAGCGTGCCGTCGGTGAGCATGCGATGGATCTCGAACACCGCGTCGGGTGTAAGCGGTCGGCCTATCCATCGCTTGAGTTCGCGCATGGTTTGGAAGTTGTTGGCGATCATGCGTTCGCCGTAGTCGCGGGGCGGACGCCCGCTGCGCAACATCTCCTTGGCAATCGGAGTCGTGGTGGCGGCACCCTCGAGCTGTGACGAGGTCATCGCCTCTTCCATCAGGGAGCGGAAGAGGAATCGCTCGCGCATCGACTCGGAGGGCAGCACGTCGCCGCGCAGGGCACCGGCGGCATCGCGCGCGATGAGGAACAGCCGCCGCTGCAAGCTGTCGCCCACGACCAGGCTGAATGCACGCCCACTCTTGTCGACCAATGGCAACTCGCGGCTGGCCGACAGGCGCGCGAACTTGAGACCCAGCCACCACAGTTCGGTCGATAGACCTTCGGGTGGTGTCAGATGACGCAGTTTGTCCCAGTGCTCGTAACGACCCCGCACCTCGGGACCGAGCCGCAGGGCGATGACCCGATCCAGCGGCGGATTCGCTCGCAGCAGCTGCGTGAACGACGGCGGTTCCACGGGAAGCTTCATCGGTCGGGACCCGTCAATCAGTTATCAAAACACGCATGAATTGATAGCAGATTGACATGAGCCCTTCAACAGATTGTTCTTGAAGATTTTTATCCCAGCCGCCCCGGCTCCGGGTGCAAAGGGTGCGCAGTCGGCCGGGTGCTGCCTCTGGTCATGCGCGGTCCCGCGGTGCGCCCGGCGAAAGGCTCGGGGAAATGTCTCCGAAGTTGAGGATGTCCGCTCGCACAGCGCTTCCGCGCCAAGACCTGCATTCCGACGAACGATGCCGCGGGCATCCAGGGAGTGCGCACCATGGTCAACGCAGGGAAGTCCCCAACCGCTATCACGGCCGCGCGATCGGGCCGCGGCCATGCCGCGCGCCCGCGCGCGTCCGCCGCTTCCGGCCGCCTGCACGCGATGCTGCTTGTCGCGGCCATGCTGCCGTCGACCGTGGCGTGGGCAGCCGATGTCGTGACGGTCGACGACGGCGGCGTCGGCCAGAACGCCTCGCTTGCGATCGGCGCCGACGGCCTGCCGCTCATCGCCTACCGCGGCGGTGGCAACGGCGCCCTGCTCGTCGCCAGGTGCACGACCGCCAACTGCAGTTCGGCCAGCGTGCAGGGCGTGGCCGACGAGAACGGCGCGCTCGCGCGCGGCGAGGGCATCTCGCTCGCGGTGCGCGTCAACGGCACGCCGGTGATGACCTGGTACGACGGCAGCGCCGACGACCTCTCGTTCGCGCGTTGCCCGAACGCCGACTGTTCGGGCGACGACATCCTGCGCGCCCTCGACGACAGCGCCGACGACACGGGCCGGGAGTCGTCGATGGTCCTTGATGCCGCCGGCCTCGTCCATGTCGCCTACGTCAACACCACCGATGGTGCGGTGAGGTTCATCCGCTGCCAGCAACTGCCCTGCAACAACCCGACCGCGCGCGTCATCGACGACGACCCGGTCAATTTCCTCGGTGCCGACATCGACCTCGCGTTGAACCGGGACGGCAAGCCGATCATCGCCTACACCGACAGCACGGCCGACGAGCTGCTGCTGGCCTACTGCGCGACGGCCGAATGCGACGGCGGAATCCTGATCACCGTCGTCGAGTCGAACCTGACGTCCGTGCCGGGGCTCGGTCCGTCCGTGGCGATCGGCACGGACAATTCGCCGGTGATGGTCTTGCGCGACGGCACCAACGCCGCCCTAAAGGTCCTGGCGTGCAGCGATCCGCAGTGCCTGGCCAGCCCGAACCAGCGCCTGATCGACAACGACGCGACGATCGACGCCGGTTACTACGCGAGCATCGCGATCCGCCCCGACGGCAATCCGGTGATCGCCTACCAGTACCGCCCACTCGGCGGCGCCGGTGGTTCCGGCCTGCGCGTCGCCGAATGCACGACGCCGACGTGCACCGGGCCGGTCCGCATCGTCGATGTCGATTTCCGTCCGGGCGAGATTACCGGCGCGAACGCCAGCATCGCGATCGGTGCCGACGGCGGCGCCGTCATCGCCTACTACGACACCGCGACGACCAGCCTCAAGTTCGCCAAGTGCAATGCGCAGACCTGCGAGGGGCCAGGCGACCGTCTGTTCGCCGACGGCTTCGACTGAGCGGCGGTTGCGCGCGGCCGGTGATCATGTCCGGATGCGGCGAGTGTGCGAACGCGGCCGATGCTCCACTGCGGCGGCCGATCCGCGGCCTCACGGAGCATCCACGCCATGCACGATCCATCCCGACACGAGACACCTGCCGCGGTCCTCGCGGTCGCGCTCGCGACCTTCGCAGTCATTGCCGGCGCGGGCGCGGCCGGCGCGGCG
>JAFLDX010000025.1 GCA_017302215.1 Lysobacterales bacterium | reverse complement strand
GCTCGATTTGCCATTCACCCCGCTGACACGTGGCGCAGCGGGTAACACGAGGCGCGTGCGAATCGATGCATTGGAGGGGCTGGAAGCAGGCATGATCACGGGCGTGCCGCGCAGCGCGCGCATCAGCCTGGCCGGCGTGGTGCCGGTCCAGCGCGCGATATCGCGGGTGGCGTGCGCCTGGTCGCTGTAGCCATGGCGGGCGGCGGCATCGGCGATCGCGGCCCGCTCGGCGTCGAGCGTGTGCAGCAGGGCCTGCAGGCGGCGCACGCGCGCGTACTCCTTGGGGGTCATGCCGACCGCATCGAGGAAGCGTGCCTGCAGGGTACGCAGACCGACGCCGAGTCGTCGCGCGAGTTCGGCGATGCGCAGCTCGCCGTGTCGCGCATCGAGTTCGGCGGTCGCGCGTTCGGCGAGCGCATCGGGCGTGAATCGTGCGCAGCGTTCACGCAGGAGCCGCCACAACGGCTCGGCGGATCGGCCCAGCGCGAGCGCGCGTGCGGCGTGCACGAACGCATCGGCGAAATCGGCGTCGAGCGCACGCAGGTCCGGCGCAGCATCGCGCAGGTGCACGAGGCCGGTTCCGGCGACGAGCGCGCTGCAGGCCGGCGCGAGGCGCACGCCGATGCATCGGACCGGTCCGCTCGCCTGCAGCCGGATCGGGCCGAGTTGCTGGCCGGCGAAGCACAAGGGCTGGTCGGCGCGAATGCGGCCGTCGGCACCGTGGAAACGCAGCGGCACGGCCAGTTCGGCCAGCAGTTCGCAACGTCCGTCCGGATAGACGATCTGGATGGCCTCGCCCGGTGCGTCGTCGCGAAGTTCCCAGACGCACTGCACGTATCGGCGCAGGTCCGCCGGGGGCTCCAGCTCGAGGTAGTCCATGCCGGCATGGAATAGCGCATTGCGCATTTTTGCAAGAACACGGGCGATGCCGGACCTAGCCTGCGTGCATCGGAACGACGGGAGGCGGGACATGCGTGGCATGAAGTACGTTTTGGCGATCGGCGGAATGATCGGCGCGAGCGCGGCAGGGGCGGCGCCCGCGGCATTCGACTGGCTGGCCGGACACTGGTGCGGCGGGGAAGACGGGCGCGTGATCGAGGAGGTCTGGCTGCCCGAAGCGGGCGGCGCCCTGCTCGGGATGTCGCGGACGATCCGCGACGGCAAGGTCGAGACATTCGAGTTCATGCGCATCGTCGTCGACGGCGATCGCGCGACGTTCCATGTGCAGCCGAACGGCGTGCCGGCGACGCTCTTCACGATGGCGACGCGCGACGCGGGCAGCATCCGTTTCGAGAATCCCGCGCACGACTTCCCGAACCGCATCGAGTACCGCCGCAACGGCGAGCGCCTCGAGGCCGCCATCGCCGGGCCCGGCCGCGATGGCAGGACGATGACGATCCCGTTCGCCTATCGGCGTTGCGGCGCCTGACGCGCCGACCGCAGCGCAGCGCAGCTCAGCGCCGCGATTCGACCAGCTCGGCCTTCCACAGCGTGTCGAGGATGCGCGCGAGCCATTCGCGCTCGTCGGCACTGAGGTGGGAAAGCAGGCGTCGCTCGTGTTCGAGCGCGAGCGGCGCGACCTGGTCGTAGATGCTCCAGCCCTTCTCGGACAGGCGCAGCACGGAGCGGCGCTTGTCGTTCGCGGCCGTGCCGCGTTCGATGAGGCCCTTGTCGAGCAGTCGTGCGAGCGCGCGGCTGACCGCGACCTTGTCCATCGCGGTGCGCTCGGCGACTTCGCGACCCGAGAGGTCGGCGCGATGGCCGAGCACGGCCATCGCGCGCCACTCGGTGATCGATAGTCCGAAACGCTTGTCGTAGACGCGCGCGATCGCCTGGCTCAGCGTGTTCGACAGCACGCTCAGGCGATACGGCAGGAAGGTCTCTAGTTCGAGCAAGGCATGGCCGGACATCGGGTCGACTCTTGCAATTGGTTTCAACTGTAACTATAAAGGGCGACTGCGCGCAACGCGAATCCAGGCGAGGAGTCTCCCGATGAATGCCCAGCCCGCGACGAGGACCGGTGTCGAGGTTACGACGTTCGACAACCCGATGGGTATCGACGGCTTCGAGTTCGTCGAGTTCGCCGCGCCGCCAGGCCAGGCACACCACCTGCACGACTACTTCCGCAAGCTCGGCTTCATCCAGGTCGCGCGCCACCGGACGCGACCGATCAGCACGTATCGGCAAGGCGACTGCACCTTCCTCATCAACGAGGATCCCGACTCGTTCGCCGCGCGCTTCGCCGCCGAACACGGGCCGAGCGCGTGCGGCTTCGCGATCCGCGTCAACAAGCTCGCCGAGTGGGCGCGCGTGCAGGCGCTGCGCAACGGTGCCGAAACCTTCGAACTGCGCGACGAACTGAGCAAGGCCGCCGCCGCACCGGTCATCAAGGGCATCGGTGGCTGCATGCTCTACATCGTCGACCGCTACGACGAGCAGGGCACGATCCACGACCCGGACTATGAGTACCTGCCGGGCGTCGAGCTGATGCCGAAAGGCTTCGGCCTGACCTTCATCGATCACCTGACCCACAACCTCTACCACGGCAACATGGCGAAGTGGGCGGACTACTACGAACGCCTGTTCAACTTCCGCGAGATCCGCTACTTCGACATCAAGGGCGCGAAGACCGGCCTGCTGTCGAAGGCGATGACCGCGCCGGACGGCATGGTGCGCATTCCGCTCAACGAATCGAGTGATCCGAAGAGCCAGATCAACGAATACCTCGACCAGTACAAGGGCGAGGGCATCCAGCACATCGCCTGCTTCACCGACGACATCTATTCCACGGTCGAGCGCATGCGCGCGGCCGGAGTCGACTTCCTCGACACGCCCGAAACGTACTTCGACGTGATCGACGAGCGCATCCCGAACCATGGCGAGGACGTCGCGCGCCTGACCAGGAACCGGATCCTGATCGACGCCGACCCCGAGACCAAGCAGCGCAAGCTGCTGCAGATCTTCACCCAGAACGCGCTCGGCCCGATCTTCTTCGAGATCATCCAGCGCAAGGGCAACGAAGGCTTCGGCGAGGGCAATTTCCAGGCCTTGTTCGAGAGCATCGAACGCGACCAGATGCGCCGCGGCGTGCTGTAGAAATGGAGCATCGCGTCTGAAGCCGCTCCCACAGGACCCATTCCGTGTGGGAGCGGCTTCAGCCGCGATGCTCTGTCTGTACAACGCCACAAAGCGAAAGCATCACGGCTGAAGCCGTTTCCCGCAGCGTATCCGGCACGTTGAACGCCTCATCGAACAC
Source organism: Lysobacterales bacterium (assembly GCA_017302215.1). GTDB lineage: Bacteria > Pseudomonadota > Gammaproteobacteria > Xanthomonadales > Rhodanobacteraceae > Dokdonella. Next base: position 24,111 of record JAFLDX010000025.1, on the reverse strand, counting down.
CCCACGAGCGCCACGGTGACCCGCATGTCCCTGAACTACATGACCGGCTTCGCCAACGAGTTCGCGAGCGAGGCGCTGCCCGGCACCTTGCCGATCGGGCGCAATTCGCCGCAGCGCGTCGCGCATGGCCTGTACGCCGAGCAGCTTTCGGGCACGGCGTTCACCGCGCCGCGCCACGCGAACCGGCGCAGCTGGCTCTACCGCATCCGCCCCGCGGCGATGCACGGCGCTTTCACGCCGTTCGCGCAGGCACGCTTTCACAACGATTTCGGCAGCGGCGCAGTCACGCCCGAGCAACTGCGCTGGGATCCGTTGCCGTTGCCGGGCGCGCCCACCGATTTCATCGAAGGGCTCTACACGATGGCCGGCAACGGCAGCGCGGCGACCCAGTCCGGCGTCGGCATCCACCTGTATGCGGCCAACCGCGACATGCAGGGCCGCTGGTTCCATGATGCCGACGGCGAACTGCTGATCGTGCCGCAGCTCGGGCGCCTGCGCCTCGAAACGGAACTCGGCGTCGTCGAGATCGAACCTCAGCAGATCGCCGTGGTGCCGCGAGGCATCCGCTTCCGCGTGGTCCTGCCCGACGGCGCCGCGCGTGGCTACGTCTGCGAGAACTTCGGCGCGTTGCTCAAGCTGCCCGACCTCGGCCCGATCGGCAGCAACGGTCTCGCCAATGCGCGCGACTTCGAGACGCCGGTGGCGGCGTACGAGGATCTCGAGGGCGACTTCGAACTGGTCGTGAAGTTCCAGGGGCACCTGTGGCGCGCCGACATCGGCCACTCGCCGTGCGATGTCGTCGCCTGGCACGGCAATTACGCGCCGTATCGCTACGACCTGCGCCGCTACAACACGATCGGCTCGATCAGCCACGACCATCCCGACCCGTCGATCTTCCTCGTGCTGCACTCGCCGAGCGACAGCGAAGGGGTGAGCAACCTCGACTTCGTGATCTTCCCGCCGCGCTGGCTCGTCGCGCAGGACACGTTCCGGCCACCGTGGTTCCACCGCAACGTGGCCAGCGAGTTCATGGGCCTCGTGCACGGCGCATACGACGCCAAGGCGGGTGGTTTCGTTCCGGGTGGCAGTTCGCTGCACAACAGCTTCACCGGCCATGGCCCCGACGCGGCGACGTTCGAAAAGGCCTCGTCGGCCGACCTGTCGAAGGCGGATGTCATCACCGACACGATGGCCTTCATGTTCGAGACGCGTGCCGTCATCCGGCCGACCTCGCAAGCGCTCGACGCCGCGCATCGCCAGCGCGACTACCAGGCCTGTTGGCACGGCCTGCGCAAGCACTTCCACGCACCCTGAGGCACGTCGATCCACCAGGTGCAACGCGGTGCCCCGATCCGCGATGATGCGCCGATCGGGAGAACGCGCCGATTCACCCGATCGCGACGGGGGCCGCTCGCGCCGGAGGCCGGTCTCGCGAGTTCCTTCGATCGCGATCGGTATTGCCAGCCATTTCGTTGGACGCGGAGACTGCAACGCATGAAACTCGGATCACTCAAGGAAGGCGGCCGCGACGGCAGCCTCGTCGTCGTCAGCCGCGACCTCGGTCGTGCCGTGCGTGCCGGCGCGATCGCGCCGACCCTGCAGGCCGCACTCGACGACTGGCAACGCGCTGCGCCGCGTCTCGCCGCCCTGTTCGAGGGCCTCGAGGCCGGCAAGGCCGCCGATGCGTTCGCGCTCGACATGGCTGCGCTCGCCGCGCCGTTGCCGCGCGCCTACGAGTTCGTCGACGGCAGCGCCTATCTTCCACATGTCGAGCGCGTCCGGCGCGCGCGCGGCGCCGAAGTGCCGGCGAGCTTCTACACCGACCCGTTGATGTACCAGGCGACCAGTGCGGGCTTTCTCGGTCCACGCGATCCGATCGTCGCCACCAGCGAGGATTGGGGCATCGACCTCGAAGCCGAAGTCATCGTCGTCACCGACGACGTGCCGATGGGCGTCGACGCGGCGCGCGCGGCAAGCCACATCCAGCTCGTCGGAATCGTCAACGACGTCTCGCTGCGCGGCTTGATCCCCGCCGAACTGGCCAAGGGCTTTGGCTTCCTGCAGTCGAAGCCGCGCTCGGCGCTGTCGCCGGTGCTCGTCACCCCCGACGAGCTCGGTGCGGCCTGGCGGGACTCGAAGCTGCACCTGCCGATGCGCACGTGGATCAACGAGCGTTGGTTCGGCGAAGCCGAGGCCGGCGTCGACATGCAGTTCGGTTTCGCCGAACTGATCGCGCATGCGGCCAGGACCCGGCCGCTGACCGCCGGCACGATCGTCGGATCGGGTACGATTGCCAACGAGGACACGGCGAGGGGAGCGTCGTGCCTGGCCGAGCAGCGCACGGTCGAGACCCTGAGGGATGGCCAGCCTTCGACGCCCTACCTCAGGTTCGGCGACCGCGTGCGCATCGAGATCACCGACGCGGAGGGAAGGTCCGTGTTCGGCGCGATCGAACAGGTCGTGGCGAGACACATGCTCTCCTGAGTTGGTATCGCACGGTGCCGCCTGTTGCGGCGGCGGGGGACCGGTCATGGCAGGCGCATTGAAGCTCTACAGCTACTGGCGATCGAGTGCCTCCTATCGCGTGCGCGCGGCGCTCAACCTCAAGCGGCTGCCGTGCGAGATCGTGCCCGTGCATCTGCTCGCCCATGGCGGCGAGCAGCACGCGCAGGCCTATCGCGACCTCAATCCGCAGGAGCTGGTACCGATCCTGCTCGACGGCTCGCGCGTGTTCCGCCAATCGCTGGCGATCATCGAATACCTCGACGAGGCGCATCCCGGCGCGATGAGTCTTCTGCCTTCGACCGCACGCGACCGTGCGCGGGTTCGCGCGCTCGCGCAGCTCGTCGCCTGCGACATCCATCCGCTCAACAACCTGCGCGTGATGCAGTTCCTCGATCGCGAGTTCAGCACGCCGCAGGTCGAGCGTGAACGCTGGATGCGCCATTGGGTCGTCGAGGGCCTGCGCGCGTTCGAGGCCATGCTCGCCGACAATGCGTCGACCGGGCTCTACTGCGACGGCGATGCGCCGACGCTGGCCGACGTCTGCCTCGTTCCGCAGCTCTACAACGCGCGCCGTGCCGGTGTCGATGTCGGTGCGTTCCCGACGATCCTGCGCATCGAGCGCGAGTGCCTCGCCCTGCCGGCCTTCGACGCGGCCCGCCCGGAGAACCAGCCCGACGCGCCGCCGGCCGGCTGACCGTTGCGCTCAGCCGGCGATGTAGCGCTGCAGGTGCTCGATCTGCTCGCCCTGGTCGTCGATCACGGCCTTGACGAGGTCGCCGATCGAGAGCACGCCGACGACGCGACCGCCGTCGAGCACGGGCAGATGGCGGATGCGGTGCTGCGTGCACACGCGCATGCAGTGCTCGACGCTGTCCTCGGGGCCGACCGTGACGACATCGGCGGTCATGATGTCGGCGACCGGCGTGGCCGACGACGAGCGACCCTTCAGCACCACCTTGCGGGCATAGTCACGTTCGGAAACGATCCCGGCGAGCTGCGCGCCTTGCATGACGAGCAGGGCGCCGACGTAGTGCTCGGCCATCGACGTGATCGCGGCGAGCACCGGCGCGTCAGGTGTGGTTGCGTGGATCGCGCCGTCCTTGCCGGCGAGCAGATGCTTGACCTGGCGCATGGTGGCCTCCAGCGATCGGTGGCACCGGCAGGCGATGCCGAGGTGCCCAAGTCTAGACCAGAAGCGCGGCGCGTGTGCGTCACCGCGTCGGCTGGTACTCGTCGACCAGGTAGAGCGGGCGCTGCTTGGACTCGACGTAGAGGCGGCCGAGGTACTCGCCAATCACGCCGAGCGCGATCAGCTGGACGCCGCCGAGGAAGAGGATCGTCACCATGATGGTCGGGTAACCCTGCACGGGATCACCGAACAGCAGCGCCTTGGCGACGATCCACAGGCCGAACACGAAGGAAAGCACGGCGACGCCGAGACCGAGGTACGTGGCGAGCTTGAGCGGGGCACCCGAGAACGAGGTGATGCCATCGATGGCGAAGTTCCACAGCTTCCAGTAGTTCCACTTGGTCGCCCCGGCGAAGCGCGGGTCGCGCGCGTAGACCACGGCTTTCTGGCGGAAGCCGACCCACGTGAACAGGCCCTTCATGAAGCGCTGGCGCTCGCGCACGCGCTTGAGCGCATCGACCGCGCGACGCGACAGCAGGCGGAAATCGCCGGTGTCTCGCGGAACCGGGGTGTCGCTGAGGCGTCCGATCACGCGGTAGAACGTCGACGCGGTGAGCTTCTTCAGTCGCGTCTCGCCGTCGCGCGAGGCGCGCGTGCCGTAGACGACGTCGCAGCCTGCGCGCCAGTGCGCGACAAACTCGCGGATCAGCTCGGGCGGGTCCTGCAGGTCGGCGTCGATGACGACGACCGCATCGGCGTCGGTGTGGTCGAGGCCGGCGGTGAGCGCCAGTTCCTTGCCGAAGTTGCGGGACAGGCGAAGCGTCGCGACGCGCGCATCGTTCGCGGCGAGCGAACGCATGACCGCAAACGTGTCGTCGTCGCTGCCGTCATCCACGTAGAGAACGGAGCAGTCGAGATCGAGCCCGGCGAACACCGCGACGAGCCGGGCGTGGAACTCGCGCAGGCCTTCGCTTTCGTTGTAGGCGGGAACGACGACGGTCAGGGTCTGCATGGGCATGCGCGCGGTGACGGTGTCGCGATCCTAGCCGAAGCATGCGTCACGCGTGTTTCATGCGAATCAGTCGGCCAGATAGTCCGGACCGCCGAGCTGGCGAGCCTGGCGTTCGATCCATGCTGCGCGTCGTTGCACGTAGGGCGAGGGCGCGTCGACGCGGAACTTGCGCGGGTTCGGCAACACCGCCGCCAGCAGGGCCGCCTGGCGTGCGTCGATCGCGTCGGGCCGGCGCTTGAAGTAATGCTCCGCGGCCGCGGCGACGCCGTACACGCCGTCGCCGAACTCGGCGATGTTGAGGTACACCTCGAGGATTCGCCGTTTCGGCCACATGACCTCGATCAGTACGGTGAAGTACGCCTCGAGGCCCTTGCGCACGAAGCTGCGTCCGCTCCACAGGAACAGGTTCTTGGCGACCTGCTGGCTGATCGTGCTGGCGCCGCGCAGGCGCTCGCCGTCCTCGGCATCGGCCATCGCCGCCTGGATCGCCTCGACGTCGAATCCGTGGTGATGCGGGAATTTCTGGTCTTCCGCCGCAACCATCGCGATCGGAAGCTGCGCGGACATGGCCTCGATCGGGGTCCACTCGTGGACGATGCGCAGGCCGTGCTCGCCGCCCAGCGCGGCGTCGAGACGGCGTTCGAGCATGAACGCGGACGTCGGAACCGGTGCGAAGCGGAACACGAACACGACGAGCACGCTGGTTGCGATGAATGCAAGCACGGCGGCGAGCAGCCAGCGCAGGAGGCGCTTCCACCAGGCTCGCGGCTTCATGGCCAGGACGTGGTTCCTCGAGGATCGGGTCGAAAAAAAGGCACCGGGGCGCGAACCCCGGTGCCCGATCGTCATGCCTTGCGGCTTACTGGCACATGTACTGGTCGATGTCGAAGCCGTTGCGGAACAGGAGGTCCGTATTGCCGACGCGAACCTGGTCGAGGAAGAAACCGGAGTAGTTGAGGCCCGGATCGGACGACAGGCGCCAGCGCACCTTAACCGACTGCCCGGCGTAGCTCGACAGATCGATCGTGAACGGCTTGAACACCGGCACGCCGGCATCGTTGCCGGGATCGGCGTTCGATGCCGCCGTGGTCACGCCGCTGTAGATGCCCTTGCCGTTCGGGAATCCGCAGGCATTGATGACCCCGGCCGTGCTGGTGTTGAACACGGTCGGGTAGCCGCCGGCCGGGGGCAGGTCGGTCCAGGTCGTGCCGCCGTTGGTGGAGATCTCGGTGACGACGCCGTCCCACTGGAACTCGAGGTTGTAGCGCGCGCTGAAGCTCAGGCGCCCGCCGGTCGGGATCGTCAGCGCGGGCGTTTCGATGCTCGCACAGGCGAGGTCGGGATGGTTCGCGGCCTGTCCGCCGGTGTGGTAGCTGTGCGTGCCGTCAGCCGCGGCCAGCGTGCTGAAGCCCCAAGGCAGTTCCGCGGTGAGCCACGCGACGCCCTCCGCATTGTCGAAGAACGCCAGCGGATCGGGGCCGGCGGCGCCGCTCGTGGTTGCATTCGCGACGTTGGACGGCGGCGACATGTTGCCGAAGCTGTCGGAGGCCAAGTAGCGGTAGAAATAGGCCTGGCCGTTGACCGTATTGGTGTCGACGAACGACGTCGCCGCGATCCCCGACGCAATCGTGGCCGGGCTCGAGAAGAACGGATCGAGCGAACGCTGGATCGTGTAGGTCATCGTCGCCGACGGACAGCCCGCGGTCGCGGCTGGCCAGCTGAGGTTGACCGAGCAGCTCGCATTCGATCCGTCGGTGGACAGGCCGCCGGCAGCGAGGGTCGGCTGCAGCGTGCAGTCGTCGGCCGAGACGACGTCGAGGCAGGCCGAGGCCGCGCCTTCGACGTCGTTGCCGATGCCGCGCACCTTGTAGGCGTAGCTGAAGCCGCCCTGGGTCGAGGTGTCGACGACCGGCGAGGCGCTGGCCCGGCCGACGAGGTGGAACTCGGCCGCATTCGCGGTCGCGCACGTGCCGGCGGCACGGTAGAGCTGGTAGCCCTGCGGTGCCGTTCCGGTGAAGGCGACGGCGACGCCGCTCGTCGTGTTCGACGAGACCGACAGGCCGGTCGGCGCAGCCACCGCGGCGGCATCCGGAATGCCGAACGCGCCGCTGGCCACGAGCGCATAGCCCTGCGCATTCGATTGCGGCCGGCCGTTGCCCGGGATGGCGGTTGCCTTGACCCGCAACGTGTAGCTGCCGGGTGCCGGGGCGGTCAGGCGCACCTGCTCGACCGTGTTGCGCGCATCGGCGTTGCCGCCGCTCGTCGACACGCCGGCGGTGAACACGTTGCCCTTGTAGATCGTGCTGTCCGGTCCGACGACCTCGAGGTCGAGATTGTTGACGAGCGCGATCGCGGCGCCGGCAGCGGCCTCCGGATCGAACCAGGCCAGCGTGACGCGCAGTTCCTGGCCGGCGGCGACGTTCGCGATCGGGTACTCGTTGACGTCGCCGGTCTTCAAGCCGGCCGCCTGGATGCGCTCGAAGAAGCGCGTGCGGCGCACGTCGCTGCCGCCGCCGAGTGTGGTCTTGAACCACAGGTTGCCGTCGAGCCACGGACGGCCCCAGCCCGAGTCGGCGTTCGGCCATGCCGGCGCGCCGAGCGGATTGGTGCTGTTGATCAGCATCGCCTTCAGCAGCGCGCCGGTCGGGTTCATCGCGTCGGCGGCCGTGCGCTCGCCACGCGGATAGAAGCCGTCGGTAAAGTACTGGCGCAGCAGCGCGGCGTTGCCGCTGACCGTCGGCGCCGCCATCGACGTGCCCGAGAAGTTCGCCGTGGCCGGCGCGGTCGGCACGGCGCTGAACGTGGTCGTGCGCGCGGCCGAAATGACCGAGGTGCCCGGCGCGCCGATGTCCGGCTTGATGCGGCCGTCCGCGGCCGGGCCACGGTTGGAGTAGGTCGGCACGTTGGTCGCGCCGGCATGGCCGAGTGCGGCGATCGACAGCACGTTCTTGGCATTGCTCGGCGTGCCGGTCTGGGTCAGGCCGCTGTCGTCATTGCCTGCCGAGACGACGACGAGGAGGCCTTCGTCGGCCCAGGTCACGGCATCGGCTTCGGAGTCGTTGCCGCTGTAGATGCCCGCCGTCGCCGAGCCCCAGCTGTTGTTGTGGACGCGCGCGCCGCCCGCATACGCCTGCTGCAGGGTGCCGGTGAAGTCGGTCACGTAGACCGCGCTCGCGTTGGTGCCGCCGACGTCCTGCATCAGCAGTTGCGCGTTCGGCGCCATGCCGTCGGCGAGTTCATGGTTCGGCACGCTCGGGGTCGATGCAAGGTAGGTGTTCGCGCCGAACGTGCCGGCGGCATCGCCGACGACCGTGCCGGTCGTGTGCGTTCCGTGCCCGGACGCGTAGTCGTAATCGACCGGGCCGCCGGGCTGCAGCCAGTAGCCGATGATCTTGCGGTTCGGATAGAGGTTGCCGGTGGCCGGCAGCACCGGTGCCGGATTGTCCGACACGGTGATCTCGGTCAGCGGACCGGTGCCCTTGTCGAGCGTGGTGAACCAGGCCGCCCACGGGGTCGTGCCGGAGTCGGCCACGGCGACGATCTGCCGGCTGCCATTGATGCCCTGGGCGAACAGGGGCGCCGGGCCGCACACGGTGCCCGTGCCGGCGCAGGCCGTCGTGGCATTGCCCTGGATCGCGCCGATGCCGCCCGCGTTGTGCAGTCGGGTCGGCAGCCACGGTTCGATGAAGGCGACGCCTTCGATCGCACTGGCCGCGGCGAGCAGTGCATCGAGTTGCGCACGCGGTACGCCGGCGTGGACGTAAGGCGGTGCGTCGGGGCGCTCGCTGCGGCGCGAGATGCGCACGCCCGGCACGCTCTTGCGCAGGGTTTCGGCGATCGCCGCCGACGATTCGCCGGCGTAGCCGCGCACGTCGATGATGTCGAGCAGCTCCGTTTCGGAAACGGCGTCCTCGGGGACCTGCTGGAGCAGTCGGTCACGCGAGCTCGACCACAGGCGCGGATCGATCTTCAGTCCGGCGGACTGGAATTCGGCGGCGCGCACGCCGGCCTGCGCCTTGACGCTCTCGAGGCTGCGCCCGTTGAGGCGAACCATGTAGGCGTTGTTCGGCACGTAGCCGAGGATCTCGATGCCCTGCGCCTCGAGTGCGCGTCGGCCCGACTCGAGCGCTTCCGGCCGGAACTGCACGATCGCATGGCGCGTGCTGAGAGTGCCCGGATTCGCCGTCGCCGAGAGGTCGAGGCGCTGCGTGGCCGGATCGTAGCTGCCGGCGCGGAACATCAGCAGCGCGGGATTCGAGACCGTCGCCTCGATCGATTGCGGCGTGGCGGTGACGGCCGGGACGACCGTGCGCGGATCGGCGGACGCGCTGCCGGCCTGAGAGAGAACGGCAGCAAGCGCGGTGACGAGCGCCTTGCGGCGCAGGATCGGGGTGATCAAGGTGTGGCTCCGGTCGATGGGTATGCCCCCGCCCGGCAGGCGAGGAAAGAATCCTGTGGATGTCGCAACGTCCCTGGTGGCCGTCATCGGCGCGGCAAGGCCTGCCTGTCGCGGCGGAAGCCGATGGTACATCGCGCCGTGCGCGGCGCGCGCGCTCCCTCGACCATTCGATGGCGTGTGGTCGTCGGCGCCGCCCGTTCAGTTTCGCGGCGACCCAAGCGCTACTGGCACTGGTAGACCGACAGGTCGAAGTCGTGGCGGAAGATCACGTCGGGATCGCCCAGCCGAACCGCGTCGATGAACAGGCCCGGGTAGCTGATGCCGCCGTCGGTCGCGATGCGCCAGCGCACGCGCACGGTTTGCCCGGCGTACGACGCGAGGTTCACCGTGAACGGCTTGAACACGGCAACGGCCGTGTCGTTGTCCGGATCGGCGTTCGAAGCGGCCGTGCTGACCCCGGCGAAGGCGCCGTGGCTGCCGGCGTAACCGCAGGCGTTGCCGGTGTTGACGAAGGTTGTCGGGTAGCCGCCATCCGGCGGCAGGTCGGTCCACGTCGTGCCGCCATTGGACGAGATTTCCATGACCGCGCCGTCGTACTGCCACTCGAAGTTGTACTTCGCGTCGAAGGCGAGGTGCGCATTGACCGGAACCTGCAGGTCGAGCGTCTCGATCGCCGCGCAGGTGCCGTCCGGATAGTTCCCGCCGTCGGTCCCGCTGTGATAGCTGAAACTGCCGTTGCTGGCCGTGCTCCCCGTGATCTGCCACGGCGGCTGCATCGTCATGTACGAATGGGTGTCGACGTCATCGAGGTAGCTCGCCGGGTCGGGGCCGAGCGTGCTGGTCGGCGTGACTGCGACGATCCGCGACTGGTACGGCAAGGTCGTGTTGCCGAGGTTGTCGGTGGCCGAAAGCCGGTAGTAGTAGGTCGTGCCGGCGATCACGCCGGTGTCGTCATGGGCGAGTGCGGCGATGCCACTCGCGATGGTCGTCGCTGCGGTCATGTACGGGTGGGTCGAACGCTGCAGCGCGTAGGTCATCGTCGACGCGAGCGGGCAGGCCGGCTGCGCGGCCGTCCAGGCCAGCGCCACCTTGCACGCGTCGTTCGCCCCGTTCGCACCGAGCGCCGTGCGCTCGATCGTGGGCCGCAGCGTGCAGGCATCGAGCGAGACCGCATCGACGCATGCGGAGAGGTCGCCCTCGACGTCACCCCCGACAGCGCGCGCCTTGTAGGCGTACGCGAGTCCGCCCTGGCTGCGCGTGTCGAGCAGCGGCGCCGCCGCGGCATGCGCGACGAGGCGGAAATCCCCGGCGGCTGCCGAGGTGCAGGTGCCGCCTGCGCGATACAGCTGGTAGCCCTGCGCAGCGCCGACGCCGCTGAAGCCGATGGCCACGCCGTTGCCGTCGTTGGCGCTCACCGTGAGCGCACTCGGTGCCGGCAGCGCCGCCGTATTCGGCAGGGCGAACGCGCCGGATACGGCGAGTGCGTAACCCTGGGTATCCGTTTCGGGGCGTCCATTGCCGGGCACGGTCCTGGCGATGACGCGGAACTCGTAGCTGCCAGCGGCAGCCACGGGCAGGCGCACCTGCTCGACGGTGTTCAACGCGTCGGCGCTGCCGCCCGTGGTCGATGCGCCGGCGCTGAATACATTGCCCCTGTAGACGAGGCCACCGGGGCCGGTCACCTCGAGGTCGAGGTCGTTGACCAGGGTCACGGCCGCACCCGGCGCGGCTTCGGGATCGAACCACGTCAGCGTCGCGCGCAGCTCGGCACCGGAAGCGACTGCGTCGATGCGGAAGGTCTCGCTCTCGCCGCTGCGCAGGCCGGCGCGGTTGGTGCGCTCGAACAGGCGAAGTCGGCGCGTGTCGTCGGACCCGGTCACCGGCGTCGTGAACCAAAGGTTCGAATCGAGCCAGGCGCGCCCCCAGCCGTAGTTCATGTCAGGCCACGCGTTCGGCGCCACGCTGAGTGCATTCGTGCCATTGAGCAGCACCGCCTTCATGACCATGCCGCTGGCATTGAGCGTGTCGGGTGCATTGGCCGCGCCGCGCGGGTAGAAACCGTCGGCGAAGAACTGGCGAACCAGGGCGGCATTGCCGGCGATCGCCGGCGTCGCCATCGAGGTCCCCGTCTTCGAGGTCGTCACCGGACCCTCCGCATTCGGCAGGTTGACCGTGTCGGCGAGCGCCGAGACGACTGACACGGCCGGAGCGACGATGTCGGGCTTGATGCGTCCATCGGCCGCCGGGCCGCGGCTCGACGAGCCGTACATCGCCGTGCTCCCCGCGTGTTGCGTACCGCCGACGGTCAGCGCGTTCTTCGCCGTGCCCGGCGAACCGAGCGTGCCTGCACCGGGGCCGTCGTTGCCGGCGGCGACGACGAACAGCAGGTCTTCGTAGGTGCTGGTGAAGAAGTCGACATCGCTCGCGGTCGAGTCGTACTGTGCAGTCGATCCGCCGCCCCAGCTGTTGGTGTGGATGCGCGCCGTCCCGGCCACGGCCTGGCGCAGCGTGCCGATGAGGTCGTTGAGTCCGGTCAGGGTCGAACCCGCGCCGATGTCCTGCATGAGGATCTGCGCGTTCGGCGCATTGCCGTCGGCGACTTCGTGGCCTGCGCTGGTCGGGGTCGAGGCAAGATACGTCGTCGCCCCGAACGTGCCGGCCGCATCGCCTGCGACGGTGCCGGCGACGTGCGTGCCGTGCCCGCTCGCATAATCGTACGAGCTCGCGCCGGGCTGCACCCAGTAGCCGATGACCTTGCGGTCCGGGTACAGCGTGCCGGGGTTGGGCAGCAGCGGGCTTTCCGCATCGGTGATGGCGGTCACCGGGCCGCTGCCCTTGTCGAGCGTGGTGAACCACGCTTCGTTGCGGTCGAGGCCGGTGTCGGCAACGGCGACCACCTGGCGGCTGCCGTACAGGTCGTGTCCCCAGACCGGCGTGTTGCCGCACACCACGCCGCTGCCCGTGCACGCCCCCGTGAAGTTGCCTTGCAGGGTTCCCGGATCGCCCGAGTTCTTCGTGGTGGGCTGTTCGTGGCGTTCGATCCAGGCCACGCCTCCGATCGCGCTCGCGGCCTGCAGCAGGGCATCGAGTCGCGCCTCGCTCGTGCTGACGCGGATGCGCGCGCCGGTGCCGCGGTCCTCGCGGACATCGGTGACGACGGCGTCGGGCATGGCTTTGGCCATGCCGGTCACGAGCGCCGCGGCGGCGACGCCGCGGAAGGCCAGGATGTCGGTCTCGACCTGTGCATCTGCTGCGGCGCCGATGCGCTGGCCCGGCCAGAGGGCAGGGTCGATCTTCATGCCGGGCATGTACGCGCCGATCCAGCGCACGCCACCTTGCGCGCGCACGACCGCAGGGTCGGCGCCGTTGAGGCGCACGCTGTAGGCGTTGTTCGGCACATGGCCGAGAATCTCGATGCCGAGCGCGTCGAGCGCGGCGCGCATCGTCTCGATCTGCCCGGGCCCGGCCTGCACGATCGCGTAGTCGCCAGCCACTTCGCCCACCGTGCCGATCGCCGCCCATTCGAGGTGTTCGTCGAGCGGATCGAAGGCGCCCGCGCGCAGCACGATGCGCTCACCGTCGCCGGCGACGGCAGCGATCTCCGCGCTCGACAGCGGGTGGGCAACCACGCCGCGGGTCGACGCGGCGGTTGCGCCGGAATGCAGGGCAACGGCGAGCGCGCTGAACAGCGCGCGGCGGCACAGTCGGAAGGTGGGCATGGCACATCCCCGGTCGTGGTGGTCGGAAGGCTCGTACGGGCGGCGCGTTGCGCGACGATGGTAGCGCTGCCGGCCCGGCTTGCGCTGGCCTTCCGCAGCCCTTACTTCGGCGGACTGCCACGAGGATGCGCCGATGGAACCGAATGATGTCATGCACCGCTTCAAGCTCGAGCGCTCGGGTGTACGCGGCGGATTCGTGCGCCTCGAATCGAGCTGGGCGGAAGCGATCCGGCATGCGCACTACCCGCCCGATCCGTCACGCCAGCTCGGCGAGGCGCTCGCCGCGAGTGCACTGCTCGCCGGGGCCATCAAGTTCGAGGGCCGCCTGTCGATCCACCTGCGCGATGCCGGGCCGCTCAAACTGCTGTTCGCCGAGTGCACGAGCGCAGGAGCATTGCGCGGCATCGTGCGCACGCAGGAGGCCGCGGCCGCATCCGGCCCTGGCCCGGGCTTCGCGGATGCCCAGCTCGCCATCACGATCGAGAACGACCGCACGCAGACGCGCTACCAGGGCCTCGTCGCGGTCGATGCAGGCGGGCTCGCGACGTCGCTCGAAGCATATTTCGGCCAGTCCGAGCAACTGCCGACCCGCATCGTGCTGGGCCAGCACGGCACGCGATGTGGAGGCCTGATCGTGCAGAAGGTCGCCGCCACGGGTGGAGTCGGAGCGGGCGATGACGAGGATGGCTGGGATCGCGTCGGCCACCTGCTCGCCACGATGTCGACGGCCGACCTGCTCGATCTTCCGGTCGAAACCCTGCTCTACCGCCTGTTCCACGACGAGCGTGTGCGCCTCGAACCGGGCCGGCCGCTGGCGTTCGCGTGCAGCTGTTCGAGCGAACGTGTCGAAGCGATGCTGCGCCTGCTCGGGCGCGAGGAAGGCGAGGCCGCGCTCGATGCGAACGGCCTCGTCGAGGTCACCTGCGAGTTCTGCGGACGGTCCTACCGACTCGACCGGGTCGACCTCGAACGCGTCTTCGCCGGAGCCGCCGTCGCGCCCGCTCCGTCCACGCCGCAGTAGGCAGCGGACAGTCGCGGAAACCGCCGGCGACCCGTGCCGGCGTGACGTGTCGCTCGTGGCCTCGGGATCGCCGCGCCGCGGTCCGGTTCGCCGCAGGAGTGCATGGCCGGCCAGACCTTGACTGAACAGATGCGGGACGCGTTGCGGAAACGCGCGGTTGTGCGGCTGTTCGCTGACGGACGCCCGGGAATGCGCGTATGATTCGGCTCACGTGCCTGTGCGCGAACCCATGCGGCCTCCCGGTCGGGAACTCGCGGCGGTTCAGCCAGTCACAGTGGATCTCCGACGGATGCCCTGAATCGTGCTGTTGCGCCTCGCCATCGCTGCATTGACCTGTCTCTGCCCGCTGCTCGTCGCGGCGCAGCCGGGTGGCGTCGCGCCGAAGGCCGAATGGCGCGTGCTCTCGATCGACGAGCTGCTCGCCGCTCCGGCCGCGCCGGCGGGCGTGGCCGGAACAGGCGCGCAGGTGATTCCGCTGTGGGCAAGCGAGGACGGCCGCCTGCTCGCGATCGTCGGCATGAGCCAGCGCGCCGGTGCACCGATCCTGCCGCCATCGCCGGCATTCGGCGGAGTTTCCGACCTGCGCATCATCGATGCGACCAACCTGTTCTCGACCGGGCTGCGCTGGCGACCCGGGCACGGCCTGCGCGCCGACGTGATGATCGGCGTGCCCGCCGGCGGAACGGCTCCGTCCTACTCGATCCTCGGCTGCACGACATCCGAATGCGCGGTGCAGTCTGCTGCCCCGGAACGCATCATCGGCTCGCTCGGCGCGGGCTGGACGTCGGCGGGGGAGCGGCCTTTCGATCTTTCGTTCGGCCTGTCGTGGCTCGAATCGGGTCCGGCGAATCGATACCTCGATCCGTCACCGGCCGCACAGGATTCGCCGTTCACCCTGCTCGCGATCGACTCCACGCCGTACCGGATCGACTCGTCGCGTACGCTCGCGGCCCGCGGCAGCTGGCAGATCGACGGCGGCATGCTCGACCTCACCGCCGGTCTCGGCCGAGCCACCGTCGAGCCGCTGTGGTTCGGCGTTCCCGGCGCCGCCATCGAGCTCGACCAGGCCTCGCTGGGGCTCGGCATCGCCGGCGGTTCCCTGCGCGGCAGCATCGTCGGCCACGTGATCACTGCGGACACGACGGCCCTGCTCGGCGTGCGTCGCTGGGCCGGAATCGACCTCGGCCTGTCGTGGCGCACGCCATGGCGTGGCGAAGTCAGCTTCGGCGCGCAGAACCTGTGGAGCGCGCCGCTCGATGCACCGCGCGAAGCCGAAGCGCCGAACGCGCGCATGCCGTACGTGCAGTACCGGCAAGACCTCTGAGCGCAGTCCGGGACGCTGCGCGCGGCATGGCCGCGGCGGTCGCCGTTGCCGCATTCGACCGAACGCGCACCGGTTCATCGCCGGTGGTTCGTCGTCCCGGAATCTTGTCGCCTCGCTCGCTTGAGGCTCCTCGATGGAGCTGCACCCAAGCGCTTGATGAGTCGCGTGATTTCAGCAAGAAAGTGCACCCGTAAAGGCGTCGCTTCGGGATTCCCATGCTGTAAGAATGTTGTTAGTATCGGGCCGATTGTCGACGGTCCCCCGCGACCGCGTGCGACAAATTCCGCCGAGCGGGATCGGATCCCAGAACACCCCGTGAGCGCGTTCAAGTCCCGTACTTGTGTCACCACTCTAACGTTGGAGAGCGTAATGAGGCTAACGAACAACGAGCTTCTGAAAGCCGTGCGTTTCGCGTTGTACGCGGGCGCTTCGGCGGCCGTCGGTCTGAGCTCCGTCCCGGTGTTCGCGCAGAGCGACGAGGCCGGCAGCGAGAAGCTCGAGACCATCGTCGTCACTGGATCGCGCATCCGTCGCGTCGACATCGAGGGTGCCAGCCCGGTGTTCTCGATCGACAAGGCCGACATCGAGAAGAGCGGCAAGCTGACGATCGGTGACCTCATCCAGGAATCGCCGTCGATCGCCGGTGCGGCGACCAACCCGTCGGTCAACAACGGCGGCGGCTCGGGCGCCTCGACGATCTCGATCCGCGGTCTCGGTTCGCAGCGCACGCTGCTCCTCGTCAACGGTCGCCGTCTCGCCTACGCGGACGTCAACTCGATTCCGATCAACATGGTCGAGCGCATCGACATCCTCAAGGATGGCGCCTCGGCGATCTACGGCTCCGACGCGATCGGCGGCGTGGTGAACTTCGTCCTGCGCAAGGACTACCAGGGCATCGAGGCCTCGGCCGACTACGGCATCTCGGACCGCGACGACGGCGAGCGCAAGGGCATGCAGATCACGTTCGGCCATTCGAGCGACCGCGGCAGCATCATCGTCGGCGCCAACTACAACAAGACCGAGCCGGTGTGGGCCGGCGATCGCGACTTCTCGTCGCCGGCGCTCTACAACTACTACGGCACGGTCATCGCGCTCGGCTCCGGCTCGGCCGACGGTGGCCGCATGGTCATTCCGCGCGCGACTGCCGCGAGTTTCGGGCTGAACTGCCCGGGCACGGCCGCCAACGTCTCGGTCATCCGCAATCGGGGCGCTTCCGGCGCGAACGCGTCGACCGACTACCACTGCTACACGGGTGCCGACTCGTACGACTATTCGCCGTACAACCTCGAGCTGACCCCGCAGGAGCGCGGCGGCCTGTTCGTCACCGGCAACTACCGCATGACCGACAGCGTCGAGGCCTATGTCGAGGCGTTCTCGAACAAGACGCGCTCGCGCTACATCATCGCGCCGCTGCCGATCATCGTCGCCCAGCTCGGCGGCCCGATCTCGGCTGAAAGCATCTACAACCCGTTCGGCGTCGACATCGTCTCGGGCGGCATCCGCGACGTCGGTGGCGGCAACCGCGAAGGCATGTTCGAGACCCAGGCCGACCAGCTCAGCGCGGGCCTGCGCGGCAGCTTCGGCGACACCTGGCAGTGGGATGCGGGCATCACCTGGGCGCGCACCTCGCAGGACACCGGCAACACCGGCTACTACTACCTGCCCGCGCTCGCTCCGGCCATCGGCCCGTCCTTCATCGAGAACGGCGTCGCGTACTGCGGCACGCCGGGCAACGTGATCGCCGGTTGCACGCCGATCAACCTGTTCAACGTCGATCCGACCACGCCGGCCGGCGCCGTGTCGCGCGCCGCGCTCGACGCGCTCGCGGTGACCGTGCGCTCGCACAGCTACGCCTCGCAGAAGGGCGCGCAGTTCAACCTGACCGGCGAGCTGTTCGAGCTGCCGGCCGGCGCGCTCGGCCTTGCGGTCGGTGGCGAGTACCGCAAGGACTACGCGTACTTCGAGCCGGACTTCGTGTCGACGATCCTCGACCCGAACGAAGGCACCTGCCTGACCTTCACCGATGCCTGCGGTTCGCCGTCGAAGGGTGAGCTCAGCGTGCGCGAGTTCTACGCCGAGTTGCTCGTGCCGGTGCTGCGTGACCTGCCGTTCGCGAAGTCGCTCAACCTGACGCTCGGTTCGCGCTACTCGGATTACTCGGCCTTCGGCGACACGGTCAATTCGAAGATCGGCATCGAGTACCGCCCGATCGACGACCTGCTGCTGCGCGGCACGGTCGCCGAGGTGTTCCGCTCGCCGACGATCGGCGACCTCTACGGTGGCACGACGCCGAGCGCCGACACCTACAACGATCCCTGTGACAACCTCGTTGCCAACGATCCGCGCCTGAGCAATCCGGCCTGCGCGGGCCTGACCGCCGGGTTCCAGCAGATCACGGCGCAGACGCAGACGTTGAACGGCTCGAACCTCAACGTCCTGCCGGAAGTCGGCAAGACCTTCACCTGGGGCGTGGTCTACGACCCGAGCTGGCTGCCCGGCCTGTCGACCTCGGTCGACGTCTGGAAGATCAAGCTCGAGGACACGATCGGTGCGATCGGCACGCAGATCATCATCGACCAGTGCTTCCAGTACGGCCGCTTCTGCGACCTGTTCTCGCGTCAGCTCGGCGCGGGCAGCACGGGCGACATCGAGTTCGTCAACAACACGACGCAGAACATCGGCCGCATCGACACGAGCGGCGTCGACTTCAGCGTGAAGTACCGCCTGCCCGAGACCTCGTTCGGCAACTTCCGCGTGTCGCTCGACACGACGTACCTCAAGAAGTACGACGTGCAGGTGATCGCGGGCGACATCTCGACCGAGTTCCACCGTGCCGGCACGTACACGTCGTCGTCCTCGGGCGGCGATGGCAACTACGCGCGCTGGCGTGCGCTCGCGGCGCTGAGCTGGAACCTTGGCGCGTTCGATGCGAGCTGGCGCACGCGCTACGTCGGTCCGACCCGCTTCGGCGTCTACACGACGGCCGGCGACGGTTCGAACGTGGTCTATCCGGGCGCCGATCCGCTGAACAACGCGTTCCGCATCGGTGGCTGGGCGGTGCACAACCTGCAGGCGGGCTTCAACGCCGAGGCGATCAACACGCGCTTCGAGCTCGGCGTGGACAACGTCTTCGACAAGCAGCCGCCGGTGCTGTGGCAGTACGGCTTCAACGGCAACACCGACGAGCGCACCTACGACGTGGTCGGCCGCTACTACTGGGCCCGTGTCGGCGTGAAGTTCTGATCCGACGCTCCAGCGATGAAAACGGGCCGCGTGGCGTCAGCCACGCGGCCTTTTCGTTTCTTCCGGATCGTCGATCGCCTTGATCGCACGATCCGTCCGATCGGACGCACACGATGCTGCAGAACGCGTTCCAGGCATTCCAGTCCGGCAATCCGGCCGAGGCCGAGGCGATCAGCCGCCAGGTGCTGGCCATGCACCCCGATCACGAGGGCGGCTTGCTCCTGCTGGCAATGAGTCTCGACGCGCAGCGCAAGCGGGCCGAGGCGATCGCGCTGTTCGAACGCATGACCCTGCTGTTCCCGCAAACCTCGGCCTACTGGAGCAACCTCGGCACGATCCGGCGCTCGCTCGGACAGGATGAACTTGCGGCATCGGCCTTCGAGCGGGCCCTCGCGCTCGATCCGGACGAGCCCGGCGCGCTGTTCAACCTCGGAGCGTTCCGTTTCGACAAGGGCGACTACGTCGAGGCCCGGCGCCTGCTGCTGCATGCACACGCGATGTGGCCGGATGACGCCGGCGTCCGCGCACAGGCCGCCGCCGCCTGCTTCGAGTGCGGCGACATCGAGGGTGCGGAGCGCCTGCTTGCCGACTGGGAACGCTGGGTGCCCGAAGATGCCAACCTCCTCGCCGACATCGGCTGGACGCTGACGCGCCTCACGCGTGCCGAGGAAGCAGGGCGTGCACTCGAGGCGGCCGCGCGTGCCATGCCGAACAACACGCGCGTCGACCTGCGCCGCGCCGCGTTCCATGAACGCACCAATCGCGTCGACGAAGCGAATGCCCTGCTTTCCCGCATTCCGCAGGATGCGATCGACCGTGCCGGGCTGCGCAGCGATGCGCTGACCCTGCGCGCGGATCTCGCCATGCGAACAGAGGATTTCGCCACGGCGCGACGTCTGTACGAGGAGCTGGTCGCCGATCCCGGGATGGTCCGGCGCGACCCGCAACTTCCTTCGCAACTCGCACGCGTCTGCGACCGGCTGGGCGACACGGTGGCCGCGATGGACTGGCTCTCCCGTGGCCGTGCCCTGCATATCGCGCAATTGCGCGAGCGCGCCCCGCAGGTGTTCGACGAAGGTGCCGATCCGCTGCGCATCATCCGACGCCCCGTGACGCCGGCCGAACACTCCGCGTGGCAGCCGCTGCCGTCACCGACCGCTGCGGAGTCGCCGGTATTCGTCGTCGGCTTCCCGCGCTCGGGCACCACCATGCTGGAAACGATGCTCGACGCCCATCCGGACCTTGCCGGCATGGACGAACGCGCGTTCGTGCAGGACCTCATCGACGCGATGGCCAAGGACGGATACCGCTATCCGGATGATCTCGGCCGACTGGATGCCGAGGCCGGCGCGAAGCTGCGTGCACTCTACCGGGACCTCGTGACGACCCGCGCGCGCATCGCGCCAGGCAAGCGCGTCGTCGACAAGAACCCGCTCAACATCATGCGCCTGCCGCTGATCGCGCGATTGTTCCCGCAGTCGCCGATCATCCTTGCCCTGCGCCACCCATGCGACGTCGTGTTGAGCAACTACATGCAGACGTTCCGCTCGCCGGCCTATGTCGCGCTGACGGCGACGATCGAATCGACGGCGCGAGGCTACGCCGACACGTTCGCATTCTGGCTCGACCAGGCGGCGGTGCTCGCGCCACGCGTGCTCGAACTGCGCTACGAGGATGTCGTCGACGACATCGAAGGCCAGTCGCGGCGCATCGCCGATTTCGTCGGCGTCGATTGGGATCCGCGCATGGTCGCCTTCCACGAGCGCGCAAGGGAGCGCGGCTTCATCGCGACGCCGAGCTACCACCAGGTCGTCGAGCCGGTGAACCGCAAGGGCGTCGGTCGCTGGGAACGCTATCGCGACTCGCTCGAGCCGGCCATCCCGCTGTTGAGGCCGTACATCGAGCGCTGGAACTACGCGGTCTGAGCCGATGATCGTGCGTCGAAGTCGTAACCGAACAGCTCGATGTCACGCGCGTACATGGCGCCGACCAGCGCGCGCAGTTCGTCGTCGTAGTATTCGGCGTAGGGCTTGTGGCGCGACGCGTTGACCTGATCGAGGCGCGTCGCGGGAATGCCGATACGCGCGCAGATTGCGTCGTAGTCTGCCTGCATCGACTCCACATGACCGACGAAGTCCATCGCCAGCCGGCCGTCGGCATCGCACAGCATCTCGTATTGCGGGCGGAACAGGATGTGCTGCAGCGGGGGCTGGTCTCGGATGACATGACGCATGAAGGCGCGCGGCGAAGCCTCGAACTGCCCGGTCTGCCGGCTCATGAACGCGCAGTAGGAAACGAACCGGTCGTACGGATTGCGCACGAAGGCGAACTTGAAGAAGCCGCCGAACATGTCGTCGCCGAGCACGGGACGGACCTGCTGCACGCCGAGATGGCCGTGCCCGATCGAACTCAGTTGCGGAAACGGGAAGCGCTTCTGCACGAACAGGCCGACCTGCTCGAGGTCGTCCTCGGCGAGGTACGGGCGCAAGGCCTGGCGCACCGAATGCGTGCCGGTCTTCGGCACGGCGAAGAAGATGAAGCGATGGCGGGTCGAGATGATCACCGGTGAGCGCGGCCGATTCGATGGGGCAGCCGACATTCTCGCATGCGCAGGCGAGCACGCCGGGCGGGGCTCGCAGCCTTGGTATCATGCGGGTTCGTCAGGCGGCCGTTCCCGTCCGACACCCCGTCAACGGATTCGCCCATGAAGCTCCAGGTACCGTTCCTGCAACTGCCCGTCTCGTTCGATGCGGGCGTGCTCGCCGCGGAGATCGCGGCGCTCGGCGAGTCGGTCTGGCGTCCGCACCCGCAAGGATTTCCCGGCAACTCGGCGGTGCCGCTGGTGGCCGAGAACGGCGATCCGCAAAGCGACTCCGTGCGTGGGCTCATGCGACCGACTCCGCAGCTCGAGGCCTGCCCGTACCTCATGCAGGCCATGGCGACGATCGGCGGCGTGTGGGGACGCAGCCGGCTCATGCGCCTGTCGGGGCAGGCCGAAGTGACCGCCCATGTCGACATCGACTACTACTGGCGCGACCACATGCGCGTGCACGTGCCGGTCGTGACCCAGCCCGAGGTCAGCTTCCATTGCGGCGATGACCGCGTGCACATGGCCGCGGGCGAGTGCTGGATCTTCGATACCTGGCGCATGCATCGCGTGCTCAACTCGAACGATCACGCGCGCATCCACCTCGTCGCCGATTCGGTCGGTGGTCCCGGCCTGTGGAGCCTGATCGCCGCGGGACGCCCGCATCAGGCGCGTTCGTCCGACTGGCGCGCGCGCTTCGTGCCACCCGATCCGCATGCGGATCGGGTCCTGCGCCTCGAGTCGGTCAACGTGCCGGCCGTGATGACGCCGTGGGAGGTCCAGGACCAGATCGGCTTCATCCTCGATTCGGCGCTGCCGCATGCGAATCTCGCGGCTGTCCACCAGTTGTGCGGGCATTTCCATCGCCACTGGCGTTCGCTGTGGGCGATGCACGGTGATGGCGGCAGTGGACGCGACGAATACCGCGAGGCAGTGCGGCTGTTCGCCGCCGAGTTGCAGCGCGTCGGTGACGGCATCCGTCTCGAGAACGGCACGCAGCTGCTCAAGGCGATGCACAGCCTCGTCACCGGGGTCGCGGTCAACGACGAGGAATCATGCGTGCTTGCGGACGAACGTTCGGCGCCGATGACCGCACGCCATCACGCCGCGATGTAGTGCGGCGTGACCGATCGGGCTCAGGACATGCCCTGGAAGTGCGCGTTCTCGAAACCTTCGTCCATCGGCGTCTCGCCGCCTTCGGCAAGCCGGATCTTGAGGGCGAGGCCGTCGCGCGAATCGGCCTTCGACAGCGCCTCCTCGAGTTCGATCTTGCCCTCCTTGTACAGCGCGTAGAGCGCCTGGTCGAAGGTCTGCATGCCTTCCTGCAGGCTGCGGTCCATCGCTTCCTTCATCTCGTGGATCTGGCCGCGGCGGATCATGTCGCGGATCAGCGGCGTGTTCAGCAGCACCTCCACCGCCGGGATGCGGCGTCCGTCCTTGCCCATGACGAGTCGCTGCGAGATGACCGCGCGCAGGTTCAGCGCGAGGTTCATCAGGATGTTGCGGTGGGCCGATTCCGGGAAGAAGTTGAGGATGCGCTCGAGGGTCTGGTCGGCATTGTTCGAATGCAGCGTGGCGAGGCAGAGGTGGCCCGTTTCGGAGAACGAGATCGCGGCTTCCATCGTTTCAGCGTCGCGGATCTCGCCGATCAGGATGACGTCCGGCGCCTCGCGCATCGCGTTCTTCAATGCTTCGTGGTAGCTGTGCGTGTCGAGGCCGACCTCGCGCTGGTTGACCACCGACTTCTTGTGTCGATAGAGGTACTCGATCGGATCCTCGACGGTCAGGATGTGGCCCGAGGTATTCGTGTTGCGGTGATCGATCATGGCCGCGAGCGTCGTCGACTTGCCGGAGCCGGTCGCGCCGACGACGAGGATGAGCCCGCGCGGTTCCATGATCAGCTCCTTGAAGAGCTGAGGGAGGCGCAGCTGCTCGATCGTCGGGATCTCGCTCTTGATCGCGCGGATCACCATGCCGACTTCGCCGCGCTGCTTGAACACGTTGATGCGGAAACGCCCGGCATCCTTCACCGCGATCGCCATGTTGAGCTCGAGCTGGCGCTCGAACTGCGGGACCTGGCCCTCGTCCATCAGCGAGTAGGCGATCTTCTTGACCATGCCGCCGGGCAGGCCGGTGTTGCCGAGCGGATAGAGCTTGCCCTCGACCTTGATGTTCACCGGAGCGCCGGTCGTCAGGAACATGTCCGACGCCCCCTTTTCGGTCATCAGCTTGAGGAAATAGCCGATATCCATGCGTTCGTCCCCTTCGGTGCGCGTCGCCGCGCGACGAGCGTTGCCAAATGCGCCGCGGAATTCCCACAATAGCGCCGACATCGAGGCGCAAGGCGCGTTTATGACATCAAGTTGCCGGAAAATCCATGCGTCATTCGTCGGTTTGCTGCTGGCGGCACTGGCGGCCTGCGGGCCGACCCGACCGCCGCCGGACGTGCTCGGCGGTGCCGAGTCGCGCCTGCGCACGGCGCGCGCCGAAGGTGCGCCGACCTATGCCCCGCTCGAGCTGCGCTTCGCCGAGGAACGCCTGGACCAGGCGCGCGACGCGATGCAGGAGCGCGACTACAAGTCGGCCGGCGAACTGGCCGAACAATCGGCGGTCAACAGCGAACTGGCCACCATCAAGGCGCGCACCGGCAAGTTGCGCGAGCGGGTCGATGCGCTCAAGCGGCAGAACGCCGAGATCGAGCGCACGCTGCCGGCCGAAGGAGGATCGCCATGAGCCGCACCATGCCCTGGTCCGCGTTGTTTGCGCTCGTCCTGACGGCGAACGTGCATGCGGTCGATGTCGACCAGGAGCGGCTGTCGCGCAGCCTCGCGCAACTCGAGGCCGATGTCAGGCTTGCGCCGTACGCCGGCAACGAGATCGCTTCCGCGCGCGCCGCGCTTGCCCGACTCGCCGAGGACGGGCGCGGACGCAAGCGCGCGCATGCCCTCTACCTCGCCGAGCGTCGCGTCGATATCGCCTGGGCGGCGGCGCAGTTCGCCGACCTCGGTGAAACCGAGCGCGGCCTGCAGCGCGAGCACGATCGACTGCTGCTCGCGGCCGCGCGCCACGAGGCCGATCAGGCCCGTCGCGAGCTCGAGCGCCAGCGCCTGCTAGCGCAGATCCGCGCGGAGGAGGCCGAACGCGCCGCCGTCGATGCGGAGGCCGCGCGTGC
>JAFLDX010000240.1 GCA_017302215.1 Lysobacterales bacterium | reverse complement strand
GCCCCACCGCCGCAGATGCAGCGTTCGGCACCGCCGCAGCCCGAGCCGCGCTCGGCGCCGACCCCGCAGCGGCAGCAGCAGGCACCGCAGCGCAAGGAAGGCGACGAGAAGGGCGAGCAGCGCAAGCGCCGGGACGATTGACGCCGCTCGACCGACCCGCTTCCTGGCGACGCCACGCTTGCCGTGGCGTCGCTTTTTCCGGCGAGCTCAAGCAACCGGCGATGAGGGACACCTCGCCCGCCCCGGGCGTGCCGGCTACAATCGCGTGATGAAGATCATGCTCAACGGCGAGCCGCGCGACCTCGACGCGGCACGAACCGTGCTCGACCTGCTCGACCTCGCCGGCTACGCCGGCAGGCGCGTCGCCGTCGAGGTGAACCAGGCCATCGTCCCGCGCAGCGAACACGCCTCGCGGCAGCTCGCCGACGGTGACCGCGTCGAGATCGTCCATGCGATCGGCGGCGGCTGATGCGCCTCCCCTACCCAACGCTGCGGGCACGCGCATGACGGCTCTCCAGGACGACACGTTGACCATTGCGGGACGAAGCTATCGCTCGCGCCTGCTGACCGGAACGGGCAAGTTCCGCGATCTCGAGCAAACCCGACTCGCCACCGAGGCCGCCGGCGCCGAGATCGTCACCGTCGCGATCCGGCGCACCAACATCGGCCAGGATCCCGGCCAGCCGAACCTGCTCGACGTGCTGCCGCCCTCGCGCTACACGATCCTGCCGAACACCGCCGGCTGCTATACGGCCGAGGATGCCGTGCGTACGCTCAATCTCGCGCGCGAGCTGCTCGACGGCCATCGCCTCGTCAAGCTGGAAGTGCTGGGCGACCCGAAGACGCTGTTCCCCGACGTCGTGCAGACGCTGCGCGCGGCCGAACGACTCGTCGCCGATGGCTTCGACGTGATGGTCTACACCTCGGACGACCCGATCCTCGCGCGCCGGCTCGAAGAGATCGGCTGCTGCGCGATCATGCCGCTGGCCGCGCCGATCGGCTCGGGCCTCGGCATCCAGAACCGCTGGAACCTGCTCGAGATCGTCGACAACGCCAAGGTGCCCGTGCTCGTCGATGCCGGCGTCGGCACGGCGTCGGATGCGGCGATTGCGATGGAGCTCGGCTGCGATGGCGTGCTGATGAACACGGCGATCGCCGGCGCGCGCCAACCCGTGCTGATGGCGCATGCAATGAAGCTCGCCGTCGAGGCCGGTCGTGCCGCGTTCCGCGCCGGGCGCATCCCGCGCAAGCGCTACGCCTCGGCATCGAGCCCGGTCGACGGCACGATCGGCTGAGCATGGACGAGCTCGACGCCACGGATGACCGTGCCGCCGGCTCGCATGGCGAGCGTCGCGTGCGCAGTTTCGTGCTGCGCCAGGGGCGAACGACGCCCGCACAGGAACAGGCCTTCGAACGCCATTGGTCGCGTTTCGGCGTCGACTATGCCGGCACCCCGCGCGATCCAGCCGCCTTGTTCACGCGACCCGCACCGCTCGTGCTCGAGATCGGCTTCGGCAATGGCGCGCAGCTGCTGCATGCGGCGGAGCACGAGGCCGGGCGCAACTTCATCGGCATCGAGGTGCACCGGCCAGGCGTCGGTCGACTCATGAACGGCCTCGCCGATGCCGGCCTCCACAACGTGCGGCTCTACCGCCACGACGCGGTCGAGGTGCTCGCGAACGAGCTGGCGCCCGCCAGCCTCGACGAGGTACGCATCTACTTTCCCGATCCGTGGCCGAAGAAGCGCCATCACAAGCGCCGCCTGCTCCAGCCCGCCTTCGTCGAACTGGTCGCCTCGCGCGTGCGGCACGGTGGCCTGCTCCATCTCGCCACCGACTGGGCCGAGTATGCGCAGCAGATGCTCGAGGTGATGGATGCCTCGCCTCGATGGTGCAACCTCGCCGGCCACGGGCGGTGGTCGACGCGACCGGCTTGGCGCATCGACACGCATTTCGAACGCCGCGGTCTTCGGCTCGGCCATGGCGTGTACGATCTGCTCCATGCAAGGACCTGAGTCCGGCACTCCGGCGTGACCCCCTGCGGCAGAGGATGGATTCGGCGCGATGGACACGAGCCTCACCCTGACCACCGACATGGCCCTCGTCCTCGGCCTGCTGGTGTTCACCGTGCTCATGCTCGTGCTCGAATGGATCCGCGCCGACCTCGTCGCCCTGCTCGTGATCGTCGTGATCGGCGTGACGCGCCTCATGCCGGTCGACCGCCTGTTCGACGGATTCGCCGGCAATGCGGTCATGTCGCTGATCGCGGTGATGATCATGGGCGCGGGACTCGACCGCACCGGCGTGCTCGGCAAGGCCGCCTCGTTCATCCTGCGCCTCGCCGGCGGCGTCGAAACGCGCGTCTCGCACCTCATGAACGCGATGGTCGGCAGCATGTCGGCGATCATGCAGAGCCAGGCGTTGGCGACGCTGTTCATGCCGGTCGCCAGCCGCATCAGCGCGCGCACCGGCATCCCGCTCAAGCGCCTGCTGCTGCCGATGGCGTGCTGCATCCTCGCCGGCACGAACATCACCATGATCTCAAACTCGCCGCTGATCCTGCTCAACGACCTCGTCGCGAGCGCGAACCGCAACCTGCCACCCGGGGCGCAAAGCATCGACGCGTTCCCGCTGTTCTCGATCGCGCCGGTCGGCATTCCGCTGCTCGTCGTCGGCCTCGTCTATTTCGCCTGGCTGACGCCGCGGCTGTGGCCGAGCGACGAGGAGCGCCAGAAGGTCACGCCGGGCCGCACCGAGACCTACTTTGCCGAGATGTACGGCATCGACGGCGAGGTCATGGAGCTCGTCGTCACCGCCGAGAGTCCGCTGGTCGGCATGAGCGTGCTCGAGGCCGAGCAGCTGCATGGCGCGCCGCTCGTGCTCGCGCTCAAGACCGGCAACGAGGCGCGCCTCGCGCCACCGGCCGACCAGATGATCTGGGTCGGCAGCGTGCTCGGGGTGCTCGGCAAGCGCGAAGCGATCAACGAGTTCGCCAACAACCAGCTGTGCCGCGTGCAGCCGCGCCTGCGCAACTTCGGCGACATGTTCAATCCCACGCGCGCGGGCATTTCCGAGGTCGTGATCCCGCCGAATTCGCGCTGGATCAAGCAGGTCGTCGGCGACCTGCGCCTGCGCAAGCGCTTCGGCGTGAGCGTGCTCGCGGTGACGCGCGGCGAGCAGGTATTCCGCGAGGACGTGCGCCAGGTCACGCTGCGCCCCGGTGACACGCTCGTGCTGCACAGCCTGTGGCGCGACCTCGCGCTCGCCGCGGAGTCTCGCGACTTCGTTGTCGTCACGGACTTTCCGCAGGAGGAGCAGCGACCGAGCAAGATCTGGCACGCGGTGGCGTTCTTCGCCCTCGCCATGGGCCTCGGCCTGTTCACCGACATCACGCTCGCCGTGGCGATGCTGGTCGGCGCGGTCGGCATGCTGCTGGCCGGCGTGCTCAGCATGGACGAGGCCTACCACTCGATCAACTGGAAGACGATCTTCATCCTCGCCTGCCTGATCCCGCTCGGCGGGGCCATGGATTCGACCGGCACCGCCGCCTGGGTCGCGCAGGAGGTCATGGTCTATCTCGGTGGCCTGCCGCAATGGGTGTTGCAGGCCTTCCTCGCCGTGCTCGCGCTCGCGTTGTCGCAGGTCATCTCGAACGTCGGCGCGGCCGTGATGATGGTGCCGATGGCGATCAACATCGCGCTCGCTGCCGGCGGCAATCCGGCCGCCTATGCGCTGATCGTCGCGATCTCGACCTCGAACACGTTCCTGCTGCCGAGCGCGAACCCGGTCCTGCTCGTCGTCGCCGGTCCCGGCGGCTATCGACGCAGCGATTTCCTGCGCGTCGGCCTGCCGCTGACCGTGATCATCCTGGCCAGCACGCTCGTGCTCGTGAACCTCGTGTTCAATCGCGGCTGATCACGCGCGCGCTTGCCGCGCTGCGCGCAGCGTCCGCCAGGTCGGGGGCTTCGCGGCAGGCCCCGTGACGCTGCGCAGCGCAGCACGGGCGTGCGGCGGGAGGCGGGCGTGCAAGCGTGTCGTCGCTGGCAGCGACGCGCAGCGGGCCGGCCCTGCCGGCCCGAAACACCGTCATGCCGCCGGTTCGCTTACGATCGATCAGGGGACGCCACCGGAATGCGCCGCCGCAGGAACGAGCCGCGTGGCCTCCGGCGCATCGAGTGCCGCTACCGGCGGCGGCGCGCGGCCGTCGTCGCTGACCTCGACCTCGGTCGTCATGCCGAGGCTGCGCCCCGGACGACACAGGTGCGAACCGGTATCGCGTGCGCAGATCGGGTCGTCACTGGCCATTGCCTTCTGCGAGATGCCGACGAAGGCGAAGTCCTGGCGGAAGCGCTCACCGCTGCGCGCGGCGAGGTCGTGCGCGGCGAATCGCCACTGGCGCAGGGCACGACGCGCGGCCACGGCGAAGGCGCCACGCGAATCGCCGGACACGACGCTGATGTCACGTACGTTGCCGCCGTCGTCGATCGCGAACTCGAACTCGACGTGACCGCGGGAATCGACGACGTTGACGTCGGGGTAGACCGGATCGACGCGGCGCACGAGCCTCGGCGCCGCGCGCCGCGGCGGGCTCGCCTGCGCCTGCGCCTGCGGCAAGGCAACGGCTGTACTCGCATCGACCTCGACATCGGCGACCTCGAGGCTCACCACGTCGGCTGCCACATCCGCAACGGGTGTCGACACGGGGACTGCGTCGACCACCGGCCCGGCCCCCACCGCCGTGCCGGCCGACGCGGCTTGCGTCGCGCTCGCCGGTCGCACGCTGACGGCATTGCCGTCGATCGACGGCAGTGCCGCCAGCGGCACCGGATCGACGCTGGCAGGAGG
>JAFLDX010000239.1 GCA_017302215.1 Lysobacterales bacterium | reverse complement strand
CGGACGAAGCCGCCGCGACGCCGGGCCGCGGCAAGGCCAGGCCCGGCGCGGCACCGGCCGAGGAAGGCGGCGGCCTGATGGGCGCCGCCAAGGACATCCTGTTCGGCACGAAGCGCCGCCAGGGCATGCTCGAGTCGATGGCGAAATCGGCCGCGCGCAACGCCGGCAACCAGATCAGCCGCTCGATCATGCGGGGCGTACTGGGCGGCATCTTCAAGTCGCGCTGATGGGGCGCTGGCGCGCACCGGCCGCGGCTTCGTCCGTGCTGGTCACCGCGGAGGGCCTGCGTCGCCTGCAGGAAGAGCTCGGCGAACTGTGGAACCTGCGCCGACCGGAGGTGGTCGCCGCGTTGAGCGCGGCGGCGGCCGAGGGCGACCGCTCCGAGAATGCCGAGTACATCTACCGCAAGAAGCAGCTCGCCGAGATCGACCGTCGCGTGCGCTATCTCGGCAAGCGCATCCCTGCCCTGCGCGCGCAATCCGGCCTGCCGCGCGATGCCGGCGCGATCTACTTCGGCGCATGGTTCGGCGTCGAGGACGAGGATGGCGGCGAGCACGAATACCGCATCGTCGGTGCCGACGAGAGTGACGCGCGGCGCGGCTGGATCAGCATCGACTCGCCGTTCGCACGCGCCGCGCTCGGGCGCCGTGTCGACGACGAGTTCGAGACGGCGACGCCGACCGGCCTGCGCCGGTGTCCCGTCACCGCCGTGCGCTACCGCGAAGCCGGTTGACCGGGCGCGCCGAAACGAAACGGGCGGGCCTCGCGGCCCGCCCGTCGATCAATCCGAAGTCGTATCGCCCGTCATTCGCTGACCGGCAGGTACACGCGCCAGGTTTCCTCGCCGGCACTCGCGGCGCTGCCGTCCGCGGCCGGTGCCGGCGGCACGAGCTCGTCCCAGAAACGACCGTCGTCCATCTCGCTGTAGCCGTAGCCGTGGGTCTCGGCCCAGGCCTTTTCCATCAGGCGCAGCAGCGGCAGCGCGGCCGCGCTGCCGGTGTATTCGGCGGTCAATGCCTTGCCGGCATAGCCCATCACGCCACGTACCTCGCCGTCGAGCACGAGATGGCCGTTGCCGTCGATGTCGCCCGGCGCGAACGTCTTCGGCGCATCGGCGTCGTCATCGGCACCCTCGAGCACGTCACCGCCGACGGCGCCCGGCGTGGCCGGAATCGTGAAGTCCTTCTTGTCGACCGTGAAGGTCGCCGAGCTGACCGGGATCGCGACGTCGAACACGTAGTTCTCGTCACCCCAGTTCGTCGTGATCGTGCGGCGCGGACCGGTCGCGGTGAGGCCGGCCTTCTTGATAAACGCCTCGAGCTTCGCGGTCGCCTCGTCGGTGGCCATGCCGACCTCGTCGAGCGTGCGCGGTGCCTTGGTCGAGACGAACAGCAGCGGACTCGCGGCGACGTCGACGACCTTGATGTCCTGATCCTTGTAGTCGACGTTCGGGAACGAGGCCAGCATCGCCGACAGGTTGCCGAGCGCCGCCTGGACATTCGCGTCCGGCGCGCCGTGGATGTACAGGCCCGCGTAGCGCCACAGCAGGTTCCAGCCGTAGTCGACGTCATAGGACCAGAAGATGCGCGCCGTCTTGCCGCTCTGCGAGGGCTCGATGCGGATCGTGTAGCTCTTGTCGGTGCCGGCGAAGTGGTTCTCGACCGCCATCTTGACCTGGCTGTCCGGATCCGAGGAGACGATCTTCAGGCTGCCCTTGCCGACCAGCTCATTGCCGCTGTAGCGCACGCCGGCGTCGACGCCCTCGCGCGGACCCTCGAACTCCATGTTGAGCTGGGGGTCCAGGCGGCGCTCGGCCGACCATTCCGGGAAGCGGCGCAACGTGTTCAGCGAATCGTAGATCTGCCGCACCGGGTTCGACACCTCGACGGAGCGCTCGACGTGGCCATGCGACGGCAACAGCACGCCGATCACGACCACCAGCACCGCGACGATCACCAGCGAAACCAGCAACTCGAGAACACGAATCATCACCGGACCTCTCAAGGACTTGAGCGAACACCTGTACACGTCGTCTGCACGCCGGTCGCGCTCCGCGCGCCCCGCTCGCGCAAGACCCGCGCACGCGGGCCCCACCCGTCAGGCCCGGGATGGTACTTGAGTCCGGGGCGCGCTGGCTATGGCCGCAAAAGCCGTTTGGCGGGCCGGCGCATGCCGTCCCCGCGCTCAGACGATGCCCAGTTCGAAGGCCTTGAGGACGGCCCGCGTACGGTCGCGCACGCCGAGCTTGGACAGGATGTTAGAGACATGATTCTTCACCGTCCCTTCCGCCACGCCGAGCGAGTTGGCGATCTCCTTGTTGCTGTAGCCACCCGCCATCAGGCGCAGGATCTCGGTCTCGCGCTCGGTCAGCGGATCGGGCCGGTCGAGGCTGGTGAAATCGTTCTGCATGCGCTCGAGGCCCGAAAGCAGGCGCTGGGTGACCACCGGAGCGACCAGCGAGCCGCCGCCCGCGACGACCTTGACCGCATCGACGAGCTGGTCGAGCGAGACATCCTTGAGCAGGTAGCCGCGCGCGCCGGCCTTGAGCCCGGCCAGCACGAGCTGGTCGTCGTCGAACGTGGTCAGGATGATCGTCGGCGGCAGCTTGCCGGCCGTGGCCAGCGCATTGAGCACGTCGAGGCCGGACATCCCGGGCATGCGCATGTCGAGCAGGACGACGTCCGGGGAGACCTCGGGGATCAGCTGAACGGCCTGCGCGCCATCGGCCGCTTCGGCGACGACGCGGATCGTGTCGGACAATTCGAGCAGCGAACGGATGCCCTGGCGGACGAGGGTCTGGTCGTCGACGAGACACACCGAAATCATGAGGTTCCCCCTTGCGGCAGCCAGGCGTCGATGGCGAAACCCTGGTCCCTGGCGGTGACGATATCGAGCTGGCCGCCGAACTGCGAGAGGCGCTCGCGCATCCCGTGCAAGCCGTTGCCGTGCTTGAGCTGGCTCGATCCGCGGCCGTCGTCGTGCGCGTGGATCGCGAGCTTGCCGTCGGCGGTGCGCTCGAAGGCCAGCCACAGGTTGCTCGCGCCGGCGTGGCGGACCGTGTTCGTGATGATCTCCTGCGCGCAGCGCAGCAGGACCTGCGCGCGGCGCGGATCCTCGACCGCGAAGCGCGGCGAGAGGTCGAGGTGGATGGCAAGGCCCGGTACACCGTCGATCAGCGTGTGCAGGGCGCCGCTGAGATCGATGTTGTCGTCCTCGCGCAACTGGCTGACGACTTCGCGCACGTCCGACAACAGCAGCTTCGCCACCGACTGGGCCTGGCGCACGTGCTCGAGCGCCTGGCCGCTGACGAGATGGCTGGCGACCTCGAGATTCAGGCTCAAGGCGGTCAGGTGGTGGCCTACGAGGTCGTGCAGTTCGCGCGAGATGCGCATGCGCTCGCCGAGCCGGCTCGACTCGGCGAGCAGCGCGCGCGTCGCCCGCAGCTCGGCATTGAGGCGGCGTTGCTCGTCGCGCGCGTCGACCTGCTGGCGCGCCACCAGCGAGGTGAAGAAACTCAGGGCCGACGTACCGACGTAGAGGCTCGACTGCAGGAAGGCCAGCCCGAGCGTGTAGCCCGGCAGGCTGGCGAACTGCGGCAGCAGGAAGAAGTTCTGCAGGATCATCCAGGCGATGCCGACCGGCACCGGCAGGATCCACGGCAACGCCACCGACACGACGACCAGCAGCAGCGAGGACAACGTGCTCTGGCTGAGCCAGCCGATCGCCATCGACAAGGCGATCAGCAGCAGCAACAGGGCGATCTGGCCGAGACGACGCACCCGCGATGGATGGCGCACGCCCATGTCGTGGGTGAGGAACCAGAACACGAGGCCGAACACGAGGTAGCAGCCGAGCCACAACTCGTAGCACCACGCCGGCCAGCCGCGTTCGAGCATTTCGGCAACGAGCGTGTCGTGGCGCAGCAGCGGGATGCCGACGCAGGCGTAGGTGAACAGGCTCGCGTAGCGCAGCAGCTGGATGTGGTTGAAGTGCGGCAGCGGCATCGGGCCATGATAGCCCGGCCCCGGCGCGCGCCATCTGCCCCAAGTCACGGAGCCGGCGGTGGCCGTTGCGGCGGAGCGGCGCGCGCACGCGAACGACCCGGCGCACACGCTCTTTTAATGACCACCCGCGGCGGCCCATGCGATAATGCGGAATCTTCGCCGGCGTCCCCGGCCCCCCGACACCCGCCGGAGTCCTCGTCCGCATGCCCTTGCTCATCCGCGACGTGCGCGAGCGCGAACTCGATTCGGTGCTCGCGCTCAACAACGCCGTCGGACCCGGCATCCTCGCGCTCGATGCGGCGCGGATGAACTTCTTCTTCGAGCACGCCTCGTACTTTCGCGTCGCCGAAGTCGACGGCCACCTGGCCGGCTTCCTCATCGCGATGCGCGAAACGGCGTCGTACTCGAGCCCGAACTTCGCCTGGTTCAGCGAGCGCTATCCCGAGTTCGTCTACATCGACCGCATCGTCGTCGCCGAGCCGTACCGCAGGCACGGGCTCGGCCGCATCTTCTACGCCGACGTCACCAGCTACGCCGAACTGCGCGTCCCGCTGCTGACCTGCGAGGTCTTCCTCGAACCGCGCGACGACGTCGCCGTGCTGTTCCACGGCACCTACGGATTCAACGAGGTCGGCCAGCAGGTCATGCCCGGCATCGAGCGCCCGGTCAGCCTGCTCGCGAAGACACTGTGCAGCTACGAGTTCGTCCGCGACACCTACCTGCGCGCCGGAAGCGGCGCGCTGCCCGCCCTGCCGTGGCTCGCCGAGCGCGCGCTCGGCGCCGGAACGGGTGCGCGCCTGGCGCGCGCGGGCGGCGCCTGAGCGCGATGGCCGATGCACGAAAATCCC
>JAFLDX010000238.1 GCA_017302215.1 Lysobacterales bacterium | reverse complement strand
TCGTCGCGTTCGCCCTCGCGCGCTGGCTGCTCGAGCCGGTGCGCGCGCTCGCCGCCGGCACGCGTGCACTCGCGGCCGGCGACTACTCGCGGCGCATCGACTCGCCGCGACGCGACGAACTCGGCGCGCTCGCCGAGGACTTCAACCACCTCGCCACGACGCTCGAGCAGCATCGCGAGGCGCGCCGTCGCTGGGGCGCCGACATCGCCCACGAACTGCGCACGCCGGTCAGCATCCTGCGCGGCGAGATCCAGGCGCTGCAGGACGGCGTGCGCGCGCCGACGGCGCAGGCGCTGGCTTCGCTCAATGCCGAGTGCGAGCGTCTCGGTGCATTGGTCGAGGACCTCTATCAGCTCGCCCTCGCCGACGTCGGCGCGCTCGAGTACCGTTTCGAGGCGGTCGATCTCGGCGAGTTCATCGCCGATGCGATCGACCTGCACCGGCACGCCCTCGCCGATGTCGGCCTCGTCCTCGACAGCACGCTCGCGCGCGATGTCGTGGTCCGCGCCGATGCACGTCGCCTTGGCCAGCTGGTCGACAACCTGCTCGCCAATGCGCGCCGCTACACCGACGCGCCGGGTCGCATCCACGTCGGCCTCGACACGCCCGGTGAGATGGCGCGCCTCGTCGTCGAGGACAGCGCCCCGGGCGTACCGGCCGAGGCGCTGCCGCACCTGTTCGACCGCCTGTACCGCGTCGACCCCTCGCGCAACCGTGCCGCCGGTGGCGCCGGCCTCGGCCTCGCGATCTGCCAGGCCATCGTCGCCGCGCACGACGGCGCGATCGAGGCGGCCCCGTCCGCACTCGGTGGCCTGCGCATCGTCGCCACCTTCCCTCTCGCCGGAGCCGCCGCATGACCCACGCCGCGCATGTTCTCGTCGTCGAGGACGAGCCGAAGCTCGCCGCCCTGCTGCGCGACTACCTCGGTGCCTCGGGTTACCGGGTCAGCCTGCTCGACCGCGGCGACGGCGCCGTCGACTGGGTGCGCGAGCATGCACCCGATGCGATCCTGCTCGATGTCGCCCTGCCGGGCGCCGACGGCCTGGCCGTGTGCCGCGGCGTGCGTGCGTTTTCGGCCGTGCCGATCCTGATGGTGACCGCGCGCGTCGAGGAGATCGACCGCCTGCTCGGCCTCGAACTCGGTGCCGACGACTACATCTGCAAGCCGTTCAGTCCGCGCGAGGTGGTCGCGCGCGTGAAGGCCGTGCTGCGCCGCGCGGCGAGTGCGGCCGCGCCGGTGCGCGACGCGCCGATCGTGCTCGACGAGGAACGCTTCGAGGTGCGCGTGCGCGGCCGCCCGCTCGTGCTGACCCCGATCGAGTTCCGCCTGCTGCGCAAGCTGTCGGGCCAGCCGGGTCGCGTGTTCTCGCGCACGCAACTGATCGGTGCGCTCTACGACGACCATCGCGTGGTCAGCGACCGCACGGTCGACAGCCACGTCAAGAACCTGCGGCGCAAGCTCGCCGACCTCGGCGAGGATCCGATCGCGGCGGTGTACGGCGTCGGCTACCGCTTCGAGGTCGCCGACGACGCGCCGGTCGAGCCGCCGCACTGAATCTGCGCAGCGACGGAAACGGCTACACTCGGGCGAACCCGCACGGTTCCATCGCGGCATTCGTCGGAGGGGACGCATGCTCGGCCAAGAAGTGCCGTTCAAGACCGCGCTCGGCCGCAGCGAGGTGGCCGATCGCCGGATCCGGCTCGGTTCGCGCCAGCGGGTCCTGCTGATCGCGATCAACGGCGAACACGACGTCCGCGATCTTCGCCGTCAGTTCCGCGCGCTCGGCGATGTCGACGCGCTGCTCGCCGAACTCGTCGCGATCGGTCTCGTCACATCGGCCGGAGGCGATGCGTCGGCACCGGCATCCGCGCATGAGGCGAAGGCCGAGGACGCGATTCCGCCCGTGCCGCTCGTGCGCCAGTTCATGAACGAGAGCGTCGTCGCCAACCTCGGCCTGCGCGCGTTCCTGTTCACGCTGAAGATCGAGCGTTGCTACACGCGGCAGGAACTGACCGATCTCCTGCCCGAATACCGCCGCATGCTCGCCAAGGCACTCGATGCCGAATCGGTGGCGGCCTTCAGCGCACGCGCCGAGGCGCTGATCGAACGGATCTGAGAGACGAAGAAGAAGACCTGCAGGGAACGATGGACGGCGTACTACTCGGCACGGAACTTGCTGCAATCCGCGCACTTTCCATTGCCGTCGGCGCTGCTCGCGTCGCGTGCCCGAGGGGAATCGCATGTACGACGACGTCATCCCGGTCAAGACTGCCGCCGGCCGCCAGGAGATCGAACAGCGCAGCTTGCGCCTCGGCCAGCGCCACCGCACGGTGCTGATCGCGATCAACGGCGAGCGCAAGCTCGACGCGGTGCGGCGCCAGTTCGAGGCGTTCGGCGACGTCACCGCGCTGATCGGCGAGTTGGCCGAGGCAGGCCTCATCGAATTCCTCGGCCCGGCCGCCAACGACGTGCGCGCGCCGGCCGTGGTCGCCGTGCCCACGGTGGAACCGGCGAAGCCGCCCGCGCCGGCCGCGGTCGCGGTCGCGGTGCATGCCGAGGCGCCGGCCTTGTCGCCGCTGGCGCAGGCACGCCAGTTCATGATCGAAGCAGTCCAGCGCCACCTCGGCCTGCGCGCATTCCTGCTCCCGCTCAAGCTCGAGAAGTGTGCGAGCGCGCGCGATCTGCGCGAGCTGTTGCCCGAGGTCCGTCGCCAGTTGCGCAAGGTCCTCGACAATGCCGGAGTCAATGGCTTCAGCGAGCAGGCCGAAGCCCTGATCGCGCGCATCTGAGCCCGGCCGCGCGAGCGGCTCGGGGGTGGCTCGCGCCAGCATCATGCTGCGCCGCCACATGCCGACCCGCGTCAGATTGCGACAGCGGTCGACGCCTCCGTGGCCACGTCGGGCCTCGGTCCGGGCATCGCTGGACGCCCATCGGCACAACAGGCACGATGACCTGTTGCCCGGTTGCCAGGACCTCCGCTCGGCATGGACGAGTCGCTTTACCGCCAGCTGCTTTCGCGCAGCGTGACTTCGGTGCTCGATCGACCGACCCTCGACAAGGGGGCCGACTACCTGCGTCAGGGCCGCGTACGCGAGATCCGCTTCAACCGCGACGGCGGCGACGGCGGGATCCTGCTCGGCAGCGTCAAGGGCAGCGAACCGCAGCCGTACACGGTCGGCATCCGCATCGCCGTCAACGGCGGCCGGCCGCATGTCGACACCCAGTGCACCTGCCCGCTCGAAGGCGAATGCAAGCACGTCGCCGCGATCGCGCTGAAGATGCTCGGCGCGCGCCCGACCGACCTGCCGCCGGTCGACGCGCGCACGCCGAAGGGCGCCGACCTTGGTCCGTGGCGGACCTGGTTCGAATCGCTCGAGGCACCGCGCGCGCCGCTGCCGCGTGCGCCGGCACCCGACCCCGCGCAGGTGTTCGGCATCCTGCTGCGCATCGGCGAAGGCGCGTTGCCGCGCCTGCTCGCCCAGCCGGTCTGGCTGAAGCCGAACCGGCGCGGCGGCCTCGGTTCGCCGCAACCGGTCGGCCACACCTATTACGGTGGCGATCCGTGGGAGCGCCTCACTCCCGAGCAGTTCGAGCACGTCGCGCGCCTGCGCATGGGCGCGAGCGGCTACGCCGGAAGCGGCGCGTGGTACACGCTGACCGGACTGCGCGACGAGTCCCTGCTCGAGATCCTGCTGGCCAGCCATCCGTGCTTCGTCGACAAGCCCTCGGCCGGACGCGCGCACCTGGCCGCGCCGCGTGCGCTCGGCTGGGACTGGCACACCGGCAACGACGGCAGCCAGACCCTGATCGCGCGCCTCGACGGCGAACACGCGAAGACGCGCCTGCTGCGCATCGACGGCGTCTGGTACTTCGACGCGCAGACGCGCGAGTTCGGTCGCGTCGACGGCGACGCACGCCTGGTCGAGGCAGCCCTGCGCGCGCCTCCGTTGCTGCCCGAACACGCGCCGCTCGTGGCCGACCGCCTCAAGAAGACCGAGGTCGCGCGCGAGCTGCCGACGCCGGCGCGCCCGGCGATGGCCGAAGCGCATCGCGTGGTGCCGGTGCCCGTGCTGACCCTGCGCGCGTTCCCGGTGCTGACCTTCAGCAACGGCACGCCGCTGCGCTACCACGCCGGCGCGGTGCGCCTCGGTTTCGATTACGGCGGGCCGCGCCTCGCCTTCGCGCCGTACGGTGCCGGCCGCGAGCGACGCATGCACGAGGGTCGCCTGCTCGAGGTCGTGCGTGACCGCTCGGCCGAGATTGCCGCGGTCGAACGCCTCGAGGGGCTCGGCTTCATCGATGCCGAGTTGCTGCCGCACATCCCCGGGCTTGGTCGCGACGCGCTCGCCGAAGGCGACTTCGTGCCTGAGCCGCGGCGTGCCCAGCTCGGTCCGGCCGAGCAGCTGTTCACGATGTCGCCGCGCCTGCGCGAACAGGGCTTCCGTCTCGAGACCGACAGCGGCTTCCCGTTCGAACTGCTCGACGAGCCGCAGAAGTGGCTGGCCGAGGTCAGCGAATCCGGCAATGCCTGGTTCGACCTGAGCCTCGGCATCGACGTCGGCGGCGAGCGCATCGACCTGTTGCCCGTGCTGCGTGCGCTGCTCGCCGATCCGATGTTCCCGCTCGTGCCGCGCAAGGGCGAAGCCGAGGACGCGGTCTGGCTCGTGCCGATCGATGCGCGCCGGCGCGTGCCCTTGCCGCTGGCGCGCCTGCGCCAGCTGCTCGCGCCGTTGCTCGAGTGGCTGCAGCAACCGCCCGCCGGCGATGCCGTCCTCGGTGACCGCGTGGTTGAGCCGGCCGAGAAATTCCACCTCATGCTTGGTGTCCCAATTCATGCCCTTGCCGCCATTGCCCTGCTTGTCGAGCAGCGGGCCCAGCGAACTGAACTT
>JAFLDX010000237.1 GCA_017302215.1 Lysobacterales bacterium | reverse complement strand
TGTTGCAGGGACCGTCTTGCGTCTTGTCGTATGCTGTTTCATGGGCTCGCCCTCGCTGTCGTTGGCAACGCAAAGATGCCACCGTGGCGCATCGACGCCTCGGCGGGGGCGAGTCCATCCAATTACGGGTTCGTTACGGCTCCGCGGGGTGCGCACGGAATGACATCGATGTAGGAGCGCACCTTGTGCGCGATTGCACCTTCGTTGTGCCTCGGTCGCGCACAGAGCCCGCCCCGGACTCGATTCGGGGGTGCGCTCCTACGGGGAGGTTCCGGCGGTCACGCGCTCACGATCTTCGACATCGCGCGCCGTCGCGATGTCGGTGTAGCCGTTCACCGCAAAGATGCCGCGCACCGCGGCGCCCTGGTCGTGGCCGTGCTCGACGAGCAGCCAGCCGCCCGCCTTGAGGTATCCGCGCGCCTGCGCGGCGATGAGGCGGATCGCGTCGAGGCCGTCCTCGCCCGAGGCGAGCGCTGCGGACGGCTCGAAGCGCAGGTCGCCTTCGTCGAGATGCGGATCGGCGGCGGCGATGTACGGCGGATTCGAGACGATCATGTCGAAACGCCGCGTGCCGAGCGCGGCGCACCAGTCGCCGCGGGCGAATTCGACGTTCGCGAGATCGAGGCGGCGTGCATTCGCCTCGGCGACCGCCAGGGCGGCCTCACTCGCGTCGGTCGCGACGATGCGTGCGCGCGGCCGTTCGCTGGCGATCGCGAGCGCGATCGCACCGGAGCCGGTGCCGAGGTCGGCGACCGTGCAATCGGCGTCGAGCGGAATGCGTTGGAGCGCCAGTTCGACGAGGCGCTCGGTGTCGGCACGCGGGATCAGCACCGCCGGCGTGACCTCGAGGTCGAAAGTCCAGAACGCGCGCCGACCGGTCAGGTAGGCCACCGGCTCGCCACGCGCTCGCGCCGCGGCGAGTGCCTCGAAGCGGGCCTGTGCGTCGGCGTCGACCTCATCGTCCGCATGCGCGTACAACCACGCG
Organism: Lysobacterales bacterium; assembly: GCA_017302215.1. GTDB lineage: Bacteria > Pseudomonadota > Gammaproteobacteria > Xanthomonadales > Rhodanobacteraceae > Dokdonella. Next base: position 3,955 of record JAFLDX010000237.1, on the reverse strand, counting down.
CGCGGACGCCCGAGCGCGTGGCCGAGCAGCAGCTCGGCCTCGTGGCGCGACTCGGGATCGCCGCGCAGCGACAGCGCGGCGACGAGTTCGCGCACGGTTGCCACCGGCCTCAGGCCTGCGGCACCGGCGGCGGGGCCGGCACGTCGATGACCTCGACGGGCTTCGGCGCTCGCCACGCGCGCCAGTATCCCCCGTCGATCCAGGCCGTGAACGCCGCACGCAGCCAGCCGACCACGGCCCAGGCGAGCCACAGCGCCCAGACCAGCATGACGACGTTGTAGACCCATAGCGGCAGCGAAACGATGCCCGCCACCGGCAGCGCGCCTTCGCTGCGATCGGCGAACCAGTGCAGGTTGCGCGCCCACGAGTCATAGCCACTCACGACCATGTCCGGCTCGCCGAGCAGGCCGTTGTGGACGCCCGCGAACAGGCAGACCAGCGCGATCACGGTCAGCACGGCCAGTCCGAGCTGGGTCAGGTTGAAGCGCCAGTGCTCGAGCGGCGGCTCGCGCCGGCGCCAGTCGAACGCGAACAGCCAGGCGGCTACGAAGCCGAGCGCGATCCACGAGAACGTCGAGAAGCCGAGCCCGAGCAGCAGCCATTGGTGGAACCGCAGCGGCGAACGCCGCCAGCGTGACAGCAGCCACGCGAGCACGATCATCACGACGAGCTCGCCCCAGAACAGCACGGCCGGACCGACCGGGGGACCGAATGCGGCGAGCAGCCAGCGATCCTGCGGCACGGTTGCGCGAAGGTCGATGTTGGCGGTGGGAAGGTCGAGCCCGATCTGCGGCGTGCGCGTGTGCAGGCCGATGCCTGCCGCATCGCGCAGGCGCACTTCGATCGTCTGCGCACCGGGACGCACCGGCACGGCGAGCCGGCCCTCGATCGGCCGCGCATTGACGGCCGCGCCATCGACACTGACCGCGAGCACCTCGACATCGGCCGGCAGGTCGACGACCTGGTCGCCGCCCTGGCTCGCGCGCACCTGCAGGCGCAGTGTGTGCGTGCTCGCGCGGCGGCCGAACTCGCTGGCGAGATCGACCTTGTCGATCGCGCGCGTAGCCCCGGCCGCGGCTTCGGGGCGGCGGATCGCGAGGGTCAGCGTCTCGCCGGGCAGCGGATGGAATTCGAAGCGGCGGTAGTCCTCGGCGGAGACGTCGTCGCCGACCGATTGCGGAACGCCGCTGAACTCGACGTGCCAGGTCGGGCTGACCGTGAACTGCCAGACCTCGGCACGCTCGCCGAGCGCTGGCGCGGTCAGGCTCAGCGTCTCGACCTTGTCGAGAGTCGAGGACCATGAGGTCCCGCCCGCATTCGCCGGCAGGGCCACGGCAACCTTGCCGTCGCGCACGCGCAGCCCCGTTTCGGTCACGTGCTCGCCGGCAAGCAGCGGCAGGTCGACGGTGAAGCCGCCTTCGCGCGGCGCGATGCGCTCGACGTGCGTCAGGATGCTCCAGTCGAGATCGAAGCTGATGTCGCGCACCACGCGCACATACGGCGGAAACGCCTGCGCGGTCGCCGTCGGCGTCGCCGCACCGGCCTCACGCGCACGCACGATCGAAAGCGTATCGGCGAGCAGGCGTCCGTCGGACAGGCCGCTCGCCTGCCAGCGGTCGCCGCTGAACACGATGCGGCGCGGGGCGAGGCCGAAGGCGAGATCGACCTTGTCGGCCACGGCCGCATAGACCAGTTCGACGCGATGCACGCCACGCTCGAGGGCGATCCACGACTGGCCGCCGAACTGCGCGAGGCGTGCGTCGGCGACGCCATCGACGAGCAGCGTGCGCAATGGTGCGGCCAGCGCATCGATCGGCACCGGCACGGCGATGTGCGCGGCGGCTACATGCACGTCGAGCACGACGCGGATCTCGTCACCGCGCGCCGACACTTCGGCACGGGCGATGTCGGCACAGCCCGGCGCGCACGGTGGCGCCTCGACGAGGCGCGTGCGCAACTGGTCGAGCAGACTGTCGGGCGGGAACGACTGCGCGTGTGCCGACGGAAGGTTCAGGAGCAGCCCGCCGACGAGCACGGCCGCCGTTGCACCGACCTTGCGCCGGTCGGCCCGTGGTCCACCGAAGCCGCGCAGCAGGCGCCAGCCGATCAGGCCGAGCACGATCGCGAGCACGAGGCGCAGGCCGCGCACCAGCCACGGCGGCGCGACGAGCAGACGCACGTCCTGCGTCGCGAGCACGGGCCCGCTCCACGTCAGCGTGTAGCTGTTGCCGAGATTCCAGCCGGGCTCGCCGGCACCGGTCTGCACGACCGTGTTCTGGCTGTACTTCTTCATGAGGTCGGCGCGGCGCAGGCGCGAACCGGTGACGACGACCGTTTCGCTCCGGCCGACTTCGGCCGGCGTGGGCTGCCCGGATTTGTGCTTCCACACATCACGGTACGCGCCGAGTGCCGATGGCGCGGGGGCCGGCTCCTCGGCCGCGGGAGCGTACTTCGGGGCCGGCGACTGGGCCATCACCGGCGCGTCCTGCACCTGCGCGCGCTCCAATGCGAAATCGGCCGGTGCTCCCTCGCTGCCCTGGCCGAAGCGTCCCTCGAGCTGCGGATACAGCGCCACGCGCACCTGTTGCGCGACGAACGGCACGGCGATCCATGCGAACACGACGAGTGCGGCGATGCGCACGAAGCCGAATGCGCGCGCGAGGCGCAGGCCGGCCGGCAGGGCGCGAGCGACCAGGCCGAGTGCGAGCACGGCGAGCAGGCTCCAGACCGGCGCGCCGGGTTCCTGATAGGCCAGCAGCAGGTAGACCACCGCGAGCACGCCGCCGCCGATTCCGAACAGGCGCATCGCGAGCAGGGCGATGATCGCGGCCAGGAAGGCATCGAGCAGGGTCCAGCGCGACAGCCAGCTGCCGTTCGCGCGATCGCTGCCCGGTGCCGCGATCAGGCGGTAACCGTAGGGCAGGTGCATCGTCGTCGTGACTTCGTCGAAGGTCTGCTGCCAGCCCGTGACCGGCAGGCGGCCGCTCGCCGTGTCGACGCGCAGGCCGGCACGCAGGTCGACCTTCGGCGTGCGCCATTCGACGCCGGTCAGGCCCTCGCCCTGCCCGCGCGTGACGAGCAGCGAGGCGTCGTCGGTGTCGACGCCGCTCTCGGCGCGCTGCAGCAGATAGGGCGGCGCAGCATCGAAGCGCCAGCCGCCCTGCATCGTGCCGGTGACGCGGTCGCGCACGAACCAGCCGGCCCCGGAGAAGTCGAGCCACGCGTCGCGCGCGAGGACGAGGCGATTCGCTTCGTGCGGGTCGAGCCCGCGCGAGCGCACCTCGATGGCCAGCGCGCCGCCGTCCTCGAGTGCATACGCGGGCAATGCCTGCCACTCGTCCGGCACGTCGGCCTGGCGCGGGTCGACCTGCACCGCGCCGGACACGCTCGCCACGCGCAGCGACGGCACCGCCTCGAAGCTCCAGATCTCCTGCCTCGCCCAGTCCTCCGGCACGCGCGCGACGAGGCGATCGATCGGCGCAGTCGCGCGCGCGACGAGGGTCAGCTCGTTGCTGCCGGGCTGCACCTGCACGCGCAACCAGCCGTCCTCGTCGATGCGCGCCGGCCAGTCGTCGCTCTCGAGCGAAACCGGCACGAAGCCTTCCGGCAAGGCCGGGCCGAAGCGCTCCTCGCGTGCCTGGCCCGAGGCATCGATGACGATGCGCGTCTCGAGTTCGCCCGGCACGCGGTCGCTGAACTTGCGGAACACGGTCAGGTCGACGCTGTCGGCTTCGACCGCGCCGCCGGCTGCGCGCCCGAGCGTCAGCATGCCGCCGTCGCGCTGCACCGGCACGACCGCCTTGCCGTCGACCTGCAGCGCGACCGCGGCGACGACCTCGGGAATCGCGAGCGCCTGCGGACGTTCGTCCCATTCGATGCGCGCGCGCAGCTCGTGCACGCCCGCGCCGAGCCAGAGCATCGGCCCCGGCCGCGCGACCACGGCGGCGGGTCGGCC
>JAFLDX010000236.1 GCA_017302215.1 Lysobacterales bacterium | reverse complement strand
GGCGCGCGCAGCGGGCTCCATCGCCACGAACCCCGGTTGCGCGCGCACGCGCGCGAGCCAGGCCGACACGGCCGGCCAGGCGGCAAGGTCGAAGCCGCCTTCCTCCGCCGCATGCGTGTAGGCGAACAGGGCGATGTCGGCGAGCGTGCACGCGCCGTCGACGAAGAACTCGCGATCGGCGAGGTGGCGCTCCATCACCGCCAGTGCCTGCACGCCACGCTCGCGCAGGCGCGGAAGTTCGGCGCGGCGCGGATGGTCGTGCGGCAACCAGCCGCAGATGAAGCGCGCAACGGCGATGTACGGCTCGTGGCTGTACTGCTCGAAGAACATCCATTGCAGCATCTGCGCACGTCGCCAGGCGTCGTCCGGAACGAACGGCGTGCCTTCGCCGAGCCAGCACAGGATCGCGTTCGACTCGGCCAGCACGCGGCCGTCGTCGAGTTCGAGGATCGGCACCTTGCCGTTCGGATTCCTCGCGAGGAACTGCGGCGTGCGCGTACCGCCGTTCGCGCTGTCGACCTCGACCCAGCGGTACGGCCGACCGAGCAGTTCGAGCAGCAACTCGAGCTTGTAGCAGTTGCCGGACGACTTCATGCCGTGGATCGTGATCATCGATGTCCCCGCGCGAGCGAGCGCGACCGGCGCGCGCGAATCATGGCGACTGCCGTTCCGTCGCGGTGCCCTGCCCCTCGACGAGCTCGCACGATGGCAGCGCACGCGCGATCCAGGGGTAGTCGCGCGTCGTGCAATGCCACTGCATGCCCATCGCCTCGACGCCACCGAGGTCCGGGACGAACTCGATCGTGCCACCGTCGCGGCCCGAGACGGCATCGAACGTCAGCACGAGACGACCGCCCTCGCCGACCGACAGCGAGCGCAGGCTCGCTCCACGGTACTTCGCGGACTCGGGCAATCCCGCTTCGGCATTCGTCGCCGGCGTGCGCAGGTTCGACATGTAGTACTCGGCCACCGCCACGCGCGCCGCCGATGCCGCCACGACATCGCCGCGAACGGCCTCGATCGCACGCTGCTCCGCGGCGAGCGTCGCCGCGAGCGCGTCGCCGCGCGCCTTTGCCTCGCGCTCCAGTTTCTCAGTCGCCTCGCGCTCGAGCCGCGCCTCGCGCTGCTGCCACGCGCCCCAGCCGAACAGCGCGATGGCGGCGCCGAGCAGGCTTGCACCGAACGTGATCAGGGCGTGGCGCATGGCGATGGCTTCTCCATCTCGGGCAGCCGGTTCATGCGGAAGGCACTTTCCGGCGTGATGCATTGTCCCGGCAGCGCGTTACGACCGCGGAATCCCTGCAGGAACCGGCTTCCGCCGTGATGCACTTTCTTGGCGGCGTCGTACAGACAGAGCATCACGGCTGAAGCCGCTTCCTGCACGCCCGTTCGTACAGTCGCTTCGCGCGGGCGAAGCCCGGAAATCCGGTTCAGAACGCATTGATCCCGGTCACCTCGCGCCCGACCACGAGCTGGTGCACGGTCTCGGTGCCTTCGTAGGTGATGACCGATTCGAGGTTCAGCGCGTGCCGGATCGGGCTGTGTTCGGTCGTGATGCCGGCGCCGCCGAGGATGTCGCGCGCTTCGCGCGCGATGTCGATCGCCATGCGGCAGTTGTTCCACTTGGCCAGCGACACCTGCGTCGGCTGCATCGAGCCCGCGTCCTTGAGCCGCCCGAGCTGCAGCGACAGGAGTTGCGCGAGCGTGATGCGACGGGCCATCTCGGCGAGCTTGATCTGCACGGCCTGGCGCGCCGCGATCGGCTGCTTGAACAGGATGCGCGTCTTCGAGTACTCGAGCACCTCGCTGAAGCAGGCGATGGCCGCGCCGATCGGCCCCCAGGTGATGCCGTAGCGCGCCTGGGTGAGGCAGCCGAGCGGGCCCTTGAGGCCCTTCACGTTCGGCAGCCGGTTCGCGTCGGGCACGCGCACGTTGTCGAAGTAGAGCGCCGAGGTCACCGACGCGCGCAAGCTCATCTTCTTGTGGATTTCCTGCGCCGTGTAGCCGGCGAAATCCTTCTCGACGACGAAGCCCTGGATGCCCTCGTCGGTCTGAGCCCACACGATCGCGATGTGGGCGAGGTTGCCGTTGGTGATCCACATCTTCGAGCCGTTGAGGAGCCAGTCGGCGCCGTCGCGTTTTGCATGCGTGCGCATGCTGCCCGGATCGGAACCGCCCTGCGGCTCGGTCAGGCCGAAGCAGCCTATGACCTTTCCGGCCGCCATGTCGGGCAACCAGCGCCGGCGCTGCTCCTCGCTGCCGTAGGCGAAGATCGGGTACATGCACAGCGAGGACTGCACCGAGGCGAAACTGCGCAGGCCCGAATCACCGCGCTCGAGTTCCTGGCAGATCAACCCGTAGGCGACGCCGTTGAGCCCGGCGCAACCGTACTCGGTCGGCAGGCTCGAGCCGAGCAGGCCGAGTTCGGCCATTTCCGGAATCAACTCGGTCGGGAATACGCCGCGATCGAAGCAGTCGCCGATGATCGGCAGCACGCGCTCGTCGGTGAAGCGGGCGACCGTGTCCTGCACGGCGCGCTCCTCCTCGCTGAGCAGCGAACGCACATCGTAGAGATCGACGGGGTTGAGCGGAGTGGCGGCCATGGCGGGAATCCGGGGGGACAAAGCGCGCCATTGTAGCGGCGCGCCTGTCCAGCGGCCATCGCCGACATCCGTATCGGTCCCGACGCCGCGCATTGCAGGCACCGCGCGCGACGCGGCACGCTACGATCCCATCCGCCGCATCCACCTCGCCACCGAGCCGACACGATGAACATCCTGCTCTGGGTCCTGCAGATCCTCGCCGCCGTCGTCTACGGCGCCTCGGGCGTCATGAAGGCATTCCTGTTCGATCGGATCACCGATGGCGTCGCCGCGTTCGCTGCGCTGCCGCGACCGGTCTGGACGGCGCTCGGCCTGCTCGAGATCGCGTGCGCGGTCGGGCTCGTCGTGCCGGCCGCGCTGCGCTGGCGGCCGCAGCTCACCGTGCTGGCCGCCGGCCTGCTCGCCCTCGAAAGCCTCGTCTTCATCGGCGTGCATGTCCGCTTCGGCGAAACCGGCGCGATCGTCACGAGCGCCGTGCTCGGCCTGACCATGGCCTTCGTCGCCTACGGCCGAAGCGCGCTCGCGCCGATCCGCTGACCGCGCGTTCGCATCGCGGATCGCGCGGCATTCCGAGGTCAAGAGGCCGGCATCGCGCCGCGCCATGCGGAGAATGCCGTGCCGTTCCGATGCTTGCGAGGCGCCGCGATCGCCCTGATCCTCGCGGCCGGGGCGGCACACTCCGCCGAATTCTGCGCCGCGACCACGAACATGATCCGGCAGGCCCTGGCCACCGCCGGTTCGAACGGCGAAGCCGACATCGTGCGCATCGTGATCGGCACCTATACGCCGACGACCGGCAGCATCGCGTTCCCGTATTCGACCAGCGAGAACCACGCCCTGACGATCGAGGGCGGCTACACGTTCGGCTGCGGCCTGCGCGTCGACGATGCCGACCTCACCGTCCTGAGCGGTGGCGGCGCGCGCCCGGTCATGCGCATCGAGTCGAACGGCAGCGGCGCCGTGACCGTGCGCAACCTCGGCATCAAGGATGGCGAATCGAGCGGGCACGGTGCCGGCCTCGACATCGACGGGCCGGGCCTGCCGTTCTTCGTCGGCTTCACCGGCAGCATCAACGTCGAGCGCGTCGCCTTCCTGTTCAACCGCACCAGCGACGACGCCGGCGGCATGTACCTCGCCACGCGCGATGGCAGCATCACCGTGCGCGGCAACCTGTTCGCGTTCAACCGCTGCAGCGGCGACAACTGTGCGCTGCAGATCCACAGCGGCGCTGCCGAGCCGATCAACGTGCGCTTCGGCGGCAACACGGTCACGCTCAACACCTGCAACCTCGGCGCGAGCGCCTGCAATTCCGGCGGCGCGCGCTTCACGGGCCAGCAGAACCTTCTGCTGTACGACAACCTGTTCGCCCTGCACGGCGGCGGCGACATCTCGCTGCAGAACCCGGCCGTCACGGCGGCCCTCTACTACAACAACTATGAGGTCATGATCGGCAGCGCGGACGACGAGGTCGGTTCGCTCAACGTGTCCAACCCCGGGTTCGTCGATGCCCTCGGCGAGGACTTCCGCCTGCAATCGACCTCGCCGCTGCGCAACCAGGGCAATGCGCCGTACGCCCTGCCAAGCGTCGACCTCGACGGCCACCCGCGCATCATCGAATCCGCACCGGACCTTGGCGCCTACGAGAGCCTCGACATCCTGTTCGCGGACGACTTCGACGGCTAGGCAATCCCGCGGCCGACACGCGAACCAACCGAACGCAAGGCAGGCGTCCGCGCGTTCATCAAGCAACCATCCCGCGGCACGACGAGGCTTCCTGCGTGGCGCCGCGAGGTGGCGCCGGTTCGACTTCGTCACACTGCGCCGATCGCCGCCCACGACAGGACGCCCACCGCGCCAAGCGCAATCCAGCCAGGATGGCGACCGCGCGTGCCGACCAGCACGAACAGTGCGCCCACCAGGAATCCGCCCGCTACCGCGCCCAGCACGTAACGCGCCGACAACGCGACACCCGGTTCGAGCGCGAGCTGCCACAGCAGCGCGGCCAGGGCCCAGCCGAACACGGACGCGAGATGCCAGGTCGCCCACAGGATCCTGACATTGCGCGCCTGCAACGGCGGCGCCGGCAACGACGGAACGAGCGACGACCGACGCAGGTGCCGGAAGATGAGCCGCTCCCCGAGCAGCGAATGCACCACCCCTGTGGCCGCTGCGAGGATGGCGGCAGTCGCGAGGAGAGGTTGCATGGTCGCTCCCGATGGTGGTTGAAGCGTCGCGGCGAGTTTCACGAGTCTGTAATTTGAACTGTGTAGCTGCTCCCTGATAGATGATGGCGGCGCAGGCCGCGAGGAGTAGCGATGACAGGCAAGGTGAACGAGGCGACGCTGGAAGCGCTGGTCGCCGGCTGCAGGAC
>JAFLDX010000235.1 GCA_017302215.1 Lysobacterales bacterium | reverse complement strand
ACGGCAGCGCCTCGCCGCTGCCGGCCATCGCGAGCACGCGCCCGACGAGGCGTGCGCGCCCCGGCAATCCGGCGCGCGCTGCCACTTCGCCATAGCTCGCCACGCAACCATGCGGGATATCGCGCACGGCCTGGCATATCGCCGCATGGTCGCGTTCGGGCGCCGCGTTCCGCGATTTCATCGATGCGCCACGTTCGTCGGCCTGACCTGTCCCGCGCTGGGCTGCTAGCATACCGGCGCAACCCGAGGAGGTCGTCGTGCAGAGTTTCGAACAGATCCGATCGCATGCGAGCGACAGGCACAGCCTGCGCACGAACGACCCGTACCTGATCAGCTTCGACCTGACCCTCGCGCACGGGCGCCATCAGGGCATCTACCTCACCGAGATGGAGGACGAGGAAGGACGCAAGCACCTGCGCATCTCGACGCCGATCGGCCCGGCGACCGGCATCGACGCAAAGCGCTGCCTGCGTTTCAACTGGGAGCAGCGCGTCGGTTACCTCGCCGTGAGCGATCTCGACGGCTCGCCTTATCTTCACCTGTGCGAGAACCGTCCGTACGAACTGCTGCACGGCGAGGAGCTCGATCGCGTGATCGCCGAGCTCGGCCAGCTCGGCGACCGGCTGGAGCTGTCCATTTCCGCGGGTGGCGACGCGTTCTGATCGTCACCGCGCGGCAGCGCCGGGCGCGTCGACCGGGTCGTGCGATCCGATGCCTGACCGGGTCGGATGCCTGACCGGGTCAGTCCAGGCCGAGCATCTGCACGAGGCGCACGAGCAGCCACGCGAGCACGGCAGTCACCGGGATCGTCAGCATCCAGGCCCAGACCATGCGCTCGACGATCGTCCACTTGATCGCCGAAAAGCGCTTCGCCGCGCCGACGCCCATGATCGCCGACGAGATGTTGTGGGTCGTCGATACCGGGATGCCGAAATGGGATGCGGCCAGGATCACGCTCGCCGAGGCACTCTCCGCGGCGAATCCGTTGACCGGATGCAACTTGACCATCTTGTGGCCGAGCGTCTTGATGATGCGCCAGCCGCCGGCCGCCGTGCCGGCTGCCATCACCAGGGCACAGACCACCTTGATCCAGACCGCGATCTCGAACTGCTTGCCGGCGTCTTCCTCGATGCGCAGGAACGACAGCAGCGGCGGCAGCTGGTCGAGCGTGCCGGCCGCGGTCGCGCCGGCCAATGCCAGGGCAATGATGCCCATGGTCTTCTGCGCGTCGTTCATTCCGTGGGAGAGACCCATCGCGGTCGCCGAGAGGATCTGCGCCTTGCCGAAGAACGCATTGAGGAAGCGTGGACGGCCTAGCTTCTGCACCTTGCCCTTGCGCGAGCCGAGAAAACTCACGCCGGCGAAGATCGCACCCATGAGGCCGAAGCCGAGCAGGAATCCGAGCAGCGGCGAGCTGAACATCGGCAGCACGACCTTCGGCAACAAGCCCTTGCCCGACCACCAGTGCTCGCCACCCTCCCACCAGATGATCGACGACCAGTCGTCATGCGCCGCGGCGAGTGCCGCGCCGCACAGACCACCGACGAGCGCGTGCGACGAACTCGACGGCAAGCCCCACCACCAGGTGATGAGATCCCAGATGATCGCTCCGAGCAGGGCGCAGATCAGCACCTGCGGCGTCACCGCGACGACGCCGGTGTCGATCAGTCCCGACGCGATCGTCTTCGCGACCGCGGTTCCCCACAAGGCACCGATGAGGTTCGCGCCTGCAGCCAGCATGACGGCCTGCGCGGGACTCAACACCTTCGTGGCGACCACGGTCGCGATCGAGTTGGCCGTGTCGTGGAAGCCGTTGATGTACTCGAACACGAGCGCGACGACGACGACCAGCAGGACCAGGGAGAGGCTGAGCGCCATGCGACCTGCTCCGCTCGTCAGGAGTTCTTGAGGGCGATCTGGTAGACCACGTTGCCGGCATCGCGGCAGCGGTCGATGGCCTTCTCGAGCAGCTCGAACAGATCCTTGCGCAACAGCAGCCGCGCCGGGTCCTGCTCGCTGCGGAACAGCTCGCGGTAGAGTTCGAGGAGCAGACGGTCGGCCTCGCTCTCGATCGACTGCATGCGTTCGTTGAGGTCGTGCATGACGTCGAGCTTGAAGCCGCGCCGGAGCTCTCCGACCATCTGCACGATCACGTCGCATGCGCGCTCGAGCATCAGCGCGCGCGAGGCGTAGTCGGTGTCGACGAGGCGGTCGGCGAACATGACGTAGCGTTCGGCGAATTTCTCGACGGTCTTCGGGATCTTGTACAACGCTCCGGCCAGCGACTCGATGTCTTCGCGCTCGAGCGCGGTGACGAAGGTGTTGACCAGTTCGAGGTTGATCTGCGCCAGCAGATCCTTCTCGCGCTTGCGCGCAACGCGGAACTCGTCGAGTGCGGGAGCCACCGCGCGATCGGCGAGCATGCTGCCGAGCGCACGCGCGCTCTGGCGGGCCGCATCCGCGCTGGCCTCGAGCAGTCCGTAGAACTTGTCGCCTTTGCCGAAGATCGTCTGCAACGAGAACATGGCGTCGTGTCCGTCGGAAGATGTGCGCGCAACCCCTGCTGCGCGGGCAGCGGATGTTACAACAAGATGACAGCGGGACCGGTGGGTCGCGCCGTCGCAGGAGGCCGTTTCAACCGCCCGCGCGACGCGCGAGCTGCGCCATGCGCTGGGCGTCGGCCAGGATGCCGCGCAGGACGCGCAACTCGCGCTGGTCCGGCCGTGCGCGCAGGAACAGCTTGCGCAGGCGGCGCATGATCGTGACGGGCGAGCGGCCCTTGTGGAAGTCGATGTCGTCGAGCGTCGCCGCAAGGTGATCGAAGAAGCCTTCGAGCTCGGCGCTGGTGGCCGCGCCGTCGGCATTGCCGGTGCGCGCCGACACGCCGTCGAGCTGGGCGATGCGCAGCTCGTAGGCGATGACCTGCACGGCCTGGGCGAGGTTCAGCGACGAATAGCCGGGGTCGCTCGGTATGTGCACCGCGGCCTGGCAACGCATGATCTCGTCGTTGCTGAGGCCCGCGCGCTCGTTGCCGAACACGATCGCGACCTCGTGGCCGAGCGCGGCGGCCTCGAGCACCTTGCCGGCCGCTTCGCGCGGCGACCATTCCTCGAGGGACACGCCGCGAAGGCGCGCGGTCGCGCCGATCACGAGGGTGCAATCGGCGACCGCTTCGGCGAGCGATGGCGTGACCCTCGCACGCTCGAGCACATCGATCGCGCCGGCCGCCAGCGCCCACGCATCGCCGTGCGGGAACGCGGCGGGGGCGACCAGGTCGAGCCGCCCGAAACCCATGGTGCGCATCGCACGCGCGGCGCTGCCGATATTGCCCGGATGCGACGTGTTGGAAAGCACGAAGCGCACGCGCGCCGCGCGCGATTGGCGATCCTGTGCGACGCTCATGCGGGCGCTCCGACCACATGCGCGCGATAGCCGACAGCACGATCGCGACGGCGTCCCGCATGGCCGGAGTTGGGCAATTTTGCTACCCTAGTCGATCGCGCAGGCGGCATTCGCGCGTCCTCTCCCATCCGAAACCCGACGCCTCCCCCATGGCCAGACCCGCCGTCAACGTCGCTGTGCGCGCCGCGCGCGCCGCGGGCCAGATCATCCTGCGCTACATGAATCGCATCGACGGCCTCGCCGTGGTCGAGAAGCAGCGCATGGACTTCGCATCGGAGGTCGACCGGGCCGCCGAGGCCGAGATCATACGCGAGCTCAAGCGTGCGTTTCCGGCGCACGCGATCCTTGCCGAGGAAACCGGCGCGCAAGGGAAGTCGAAGCACGTGTGGGTCATCGATCCGCTCGACGGCACGCACAACTACCTGCGTGGCATCCCTCACTTCTCGGTATCGATTGCCCTGCTCGAGAACGGCGAGCCGATGCACGGCGTGGTCTACGATCCGCTCCGCGACGAGCTGTTCACGGCGAGCCGCGGCGACGGTGCCTACCTCAACGACCGGCGCATCCGCGCGAGTTCGCGCAACCAGCTCGGCGGTGCCTTGCTCGCCACCGGCTTCCCGTATCGCCAGCGCGCGCATCTCGACGCCCAGCTCGGCATGACGCGCGCCCTGCTCGGCGAAGCCGAGGACCTGCGGCGCAGCGGCTCGGCGGCACTCGACCTCGCCTACACGGCGAACGGGCGTTACGACGGCTACTTCGAGATCGGCCTCAAGCCGTGGGACATGGCGGCCGGCTGCCTGCTCGTGCGCGAGGCCGGTGGCCGCTACTGTGATTTCAGCGGCCGCGACGGCATCCCCGACAGTGGCAACCTCGTCGCCGGCGGCATCCACGTCGCCGCCGGCATGCTCAAGGCGATCGCACCCGAGCTGCCACCCGCGCTCGCGCGCTGACTCCGCGCGCCCCGGTCGCGCACGACGGCGAGCCTTGCGTGGTGGCGTGACCCAGGCATCGCTGTCGGAATCGGCTTCATTGTTGCAGCCTTTGTACGCCCAAGGCATGTCTGCAGGAAACGGCTGACCAGCCGATTATCCGGCCAGCGGACGTCGCGGCAGGCTTCCGGCGCGGGCCGCGTGACGCGCAGACAAAAAAAGGCCCCGCCGAAGCGGGGCCTTTCCGTTGGCACTGGACCCGAAGGCCGGAGCTTACTGCTGCACTCCGAGCTCCGTGCGACGGTTGCGCGCACGGCCTTCCTTGGTGTCGTTCGTGTCGATCGGCTTGCTCTCGCCATAACCCACGACGCCCGTGATCTGGCTCGCGCTGACGCCATGCGAGGTCAGGTAGTCATGGACGATCTGCGCACGACGCTCCGACAGCTTCTGGTTGTAGGCATCGGTACCGATCGCATCGGTGTGGCCCGACAGCTCGACCTTGACGTCCGGGTTGCGCGTCAGCACGTCGACGGCCTGGTCGAGGATCGCGATCGAATCCGCGGTCGGCTCCTGCAGGGTCGGCGTGATGTTGCCTTCGCCGGTCTTCGGGCGATCGAACTTGAAGTTGACGCCACGCAGGTCGATCGTGATCGGGGTCGCAGCCG
>JAFLDX010000234.1 GCA_017302215.1 Lysobacterales bacterium | reverse complement strand
TTCGTCCCACTCGGCCGCATCCAGGTGGAGCCGGGTGGGTTCCAGGGGGTGATAGTGGACGCGGCGCTCGGCGCTCGCGCGGGCGTCGTAGGCGTCCTCCACCATGGCGAGGCGCTCGTCGCGGGCAGTCATCGTCACGCGCACCCAGTCGCCGCCGGCGCGCAGGCGCTTGCGGTCGCGCGCGCGGTCGGTGAGCAGGTGGCGCATCGCGCGCGCGGCGTACGCGAAGAACTGCTCCGGACGCGCGAACGCAAGGTCGCCCTTGCGGCCGATGCGCAGGTAGAGATCGTGCACGAGCGCGGTCGTATCGAGGGTTCCGCGCGCGCCGCGCGCGAGCTGGCGCCCGGCCATGGCCTTCAGGCGGTCGTAGACCGCGGTGAACAGGGCATCGGTGCCCGCTGCGGGCGCGGCCCCCGCCGGTGGCGCATCTGCATCGGTCATCACGCACCTCGCGCTGGCGAGTCTAGGGATGGGCGGATCGTCCCGACAAGCATGCCGGATCGCCGCGTGGAGCACCGTCGCGCGGACAAGTCCATACGACCAAAGCCGTAGTGCGCTGCGGCTTGACCATGGTGCGTCGCGGGAACACGCTTCCGGCGCCGCCCCGGTTCGTCGTGGAGAGCTCATGAACCCGCTCATCAGCAAGATCGGCTGGCTCGCGCTGGCCGTGCTCGGGGCCTTCTGCCTCGGAACCGTCGCCCTGCATCGCGGGGAAACGATCAACGCCGTGTGGCTGGTCACCGCCGCCGTGTCGATCCTGTTCATCGCGTACCGCTTCTACAGCAAATTCATCGACGAGAAGGCGCTGCGCCCCGATCCGACGCGCGCGACGCCGGCCTGGCGCCGCAACGACGGCCTCGACTACGTGCCGACCGACAAGCACGTCGTGTTCGGCCACCATTTCGCCGCGATCGCCGGCGCAGGTCCGCTGGTCGGCCCGGTGCTCGCCGCGCAGATGGGTTACCTGCCCGGAACCCTGTGGATCCTCGTCGGCGTGATCTTCGCCGGCGCGGTGCAGGATTTCATGGTCCTGTTCTTCTCGACGCGTCGCGACGGCAAGTCGCTCGGCGACATCGCGCGCAGCGAGCTCGGCAAGGGCGCCGGCACGGTCGCCATGATCGGCGTGACGATGATCATGTTCATCATCCTCGCCGTGCTCGCCCTCGTCGTCGTCAAGGCACTCGCCGAGAGCCCGTGGGGCACGTTCACGGTGGCGATGACGATCCCGATCGCGCTGTTCATGGGCATCTACCTGCGCTACCTCAGGCCCGGCAAGGTCATGGAGGTCTCGATCATCGGCCTCGTCCTGCTGCTGCTTTCGATCTGGCTCGGCGGCGTGGTCTCGCACGATCCCGAATGGGCCGAAGCCTTCCACTTCAACGGCCGCCAGCTGGCCTGGATGCTGATCGCCTACGGCTTCATTGCCTCGGTCATCCCGGTCTGGCTGCTGCTCGCCCCGCGCGACTACCTGTCGACCTTCCTCAAGATCGGCACCGTGGTCCTGCTCGCGATCGGCATCCTGATCGCCATGCCCGAGATGCGCATGCCGGCGCTGACGAAGTTCGTCGACGGTACCGGCCCCGTGTTCGCCGGCGGCCTGTTCCCGTTCCTGTTCATCACGATCGCGTGCGGCGCCGTTTCGGGCTGGCACTCGCTGATCTCGTCGGGCACGACGCCGAAGCTGCTCAGCAACGAGACCGAGGCACGCTACATCGGTTACGGTGGCATGCTGATGGAGGCCTTCGTCGCGATCATGGCCCTGATCGCGGCCTGCGTGCTCGACCCGGGCGTCTACTTCGCGATGAACGCGCCGGCCGCGCTGCTCGGCACGACGCCGGAGAGCGCGGCCGCGGCGATCACGAACCTCGGCTTCACGATCACGCCGGACATCCTCGTGCAGACCGCGAAGGACGTCGGCGAGACCTCGATCCTGTCGCGCACCGGCGGCGCGCCGACGCTCGCGGTCGGCATGGCCCACATCCTCCACCAGGTCATCACCGGCGAAGGCATGATGGCGTTCTGGTACCACTACGCGATCCTGTTCGAGGCGCTGTTCATCCTGACCACGGTCGATGCCGGCACGCGTGCCGGGCGCTTCATGATCCAGGACCTCGCCGGCATCGCCGTGCCGGCGCTCAAGCGCACCGAGTCGTGGGTCGGCAACCTCGTCGCCACCGCGCTCTGCGTCGCATGCTGGGGCTATTTCCTCTACCAGGGCGTGGTCGATCCGCTCGGCGGCATCAACACGCTGTGGCCGCTGTTCGGCATCGCCAACCAGATGCTCGCCGCGATCGCGTTGACGATCTGCTGCGTCTGCCTGATCAAGATGAAGCGCGACCGCTACGTGTGGATTCCGGCGTTGCCGACGGCCTTGCTGCTGATCTGCACGCTGACCGCCGGCTGGCAGAAGATCTTCCACGAGAATCCGAAGATCGGCTTCCTCGCGACGGCGAACAGGTATTCCGATGCGCTCGGTCGCGGCGAAGTGCTGGCGCCGGCGAAGTCGATCGAGGAGATGGGCCGCGTCGTCTTCAACAACTACGTCAACGCGACCCTGGCCGGCCTGTTCATGACGATCGTCGTGATCGTGGTCGTGTTCGGCATCCGCGCCGCGATCCGGGCCCGACGCAGCGCCGAGCCGACCGCGCAGGAGACGCCGTACGTTCCGGTCGACTCGGTGCGCGTGTGAGCGCGCGGCCGACGCCGAACGGTGCGCCGGCGGGGAACACGCCCGCCGGTGCCCGCCTGGCCGAGGGCTTGCGTGCGGTCTGGCGCCACGCCGTGCAGACCGCGCGCCTGATCATCGGCGTGCCCGATTACGACACCTATGTCGAACACCAGCGTCGCTTCCATCCCGAGCGCCCGCCGATGAGCTACGAGGCTTTCTTCGCGGAACGCCAGGCGGCGCGCTACCGCGGGGGCGGCGGCCGCTGCTGCTGATGTGCCCGAGCGGCGCGCGCCCATGTCGTTTTGACCGCGCCTTGACGTAACCGGTCCGAAACGGGCGCCGTCGCGCCCCGACCGGGGGCCCCGTGCGTCTCGTCCAGCGTTGGCTGTTCCTTGTTGCAGTGCTCGCCGGCGCGCCGGCACGGGCCCTCGTGTTCACGGCCAACACGCCGGCCGACCTCGTCGACCTGTTGCCCGGCAACGGCGTGTGCAGCGTGCTGCCCCAGCCTGGCCCCGGGCCGTGCTCGCTGCGCGCGGCGATCATCGAGGCCAATGCGTCGGCGGGCAGCGACCGCATCGACCTGCTGCCCGGCCTCGTCTATCGCCTGACCCTTGCCGGCGCCGGCGAGTCGGCGGCCTACACGGGCGACCTCGACATCACCGGCAGCGTGCAGATCGTGTATTTCGGCAGCGACGCGACACGCCCGTCCGTCGACGCGAACGGCCTCGAGCGCGCGTTCACGATCTCGGGCGGCAATGTCAGCCTGCTCGGATTCGACATCACGGGCGGCAATGCGACGGTGCCGACCGACCGCCTCGGCGGCGCGGTCTACGTGGGCGACGCGGCCGCCACGGTCAACCTGTCGTACCTGCGCCTGCACGGCAATCGCGCGAACATTGGCGGCGCCCTGCACAACAGCGGCATGGACACCACTGTGTTCGCCTCGGAACTGTACGCGAACGAGTGGGTCGCGCTGTTCAGCGGACCGAACTATGGCGCGGCCATCCAGAATTACGGGCGACTGACGATCGTCGCGGGAAGCATCCATGGGAACTTCAGCAGCGACGACTCGGGCAGCGCGGCGCTCGGCACGCGCGGCCAGGACTCGCGGCTCGAGGTCGCCAACAGCACGATCGCGCAGAACGCGGGCACCGGCATCCAGGGCTACCAGGCCGGCCTCGTGCGCCTGCGCAACGTGACCATCGCCGGCAATGCCGGCTTCGGCCTGCGCCATGACGACGCCGGCGATGTGGTGGTCGCGAGCAGCGTGATCGCGCGCAACCTGCTCGACTGCGCGCTCGATGCGGCGACGACGACCGAACTTGCGGGCTACAACCTCGATTCCGACGGCAGCTGCGCGCTCGGCACGGCCGGCGGCAATCTGTCGGGCGTCACCGATCCGGGACTGGTGCCATTGCGGCTGCGTGGCGGCGCGACGCCCGTCGTCGCGCCGCTGACGACCTCGCTCCTGATCGACCGCGGCCACCCGGTGGTCAGCGACATCGGCTGCACCGACGAGGACCAGAATTTCGTCGATCGCCCGCTCGACGGCAACGGCGACGGACTCGCGCGTTGCGACATCGGTGCGGTCGAGTCGGATGACGACCTGCTGTTCTTCGATCCGTTCGAGCGGCTGTGACGGCGTCGGTGCTCGATGCCACAGCCGTCACGGCCCGCCATGCGCCGGGCGAGGGACTTGCCGGCCGTCGCGGTCGCGCCATACTGCGATCGACGCCCGCGACGGGCCGCGCGCCGGATACGCGCATGGAACACGCCGACGACGACTTCGCCGATCGACTCGAACGGGAGGGCCTCGGCGAGGCGGCCGCCCTGCGCGAGCTGCTGCCGGTCGTCTACGCCGACCTCAAGCGCATCGCCCATCGCCAGCTGTTGCGATCCACCGGCGGAGCGACACTGTCGACCACGGTGCTCGTGCACGAGACCTGGGCGCGCATCGCCGCGTCGTCCGCGGCGCCGCCGGGCGGGCGCGAGCATTTCATCTCGCTGTGCGCGCGCATCATGCGCCAGGTCGTCATCGACCACGCGCGTGCGCGCGCCGCCGAGAAGCGCGGCGGCGGCCTCGACGCGGTCGAGCTGTCCGAGCACGACGGCGGCGACGATCCGCACGGCATTCCGCTGCTGACCCTGGCTGAAGCGCTCGAAGACCTCGCCGATGCCGATCCGCGCCTGCTGCGCCTGGTCGAGCAGCACTGGTTCCTCGGCCTCGATCCGGACGAGCTCGCCGCCCTGCACGGCCTGTCGTTGCGCAGCGTGCAGCGCGAGCTGAAGCGGGCCCGGGCCTGGTTGGCCGGTTTGCTCGCGCGATGAGCCGACGCCTCGACGCGGGCGATTTCGCGCGCCTCGACGGGCTGCTC
>JAFLDX010000233.1 GCA_017302215.1 Lysobacterales bacterium | reverse complement strand
GGCCAGCGCGGCCTGCTACTTCGCCGACGCGCCGATCGTGCAGGTCGCCGCGGTCGCGGACCCGGTCGACGCCGGCACGGTCAGCGGCAGCGGCGACTACGTGCGTGGCGACGAGGTCGCCGTCAGCGCAACCCCGGGCGAAGGCCAGCGGTTCCTCGACTGGCGCGAGGGCGGCGTGGTGCAGTCGCTCGAGCCGACCTGGGTGTTCAGCGCGAGCGCCGACCGCACGCTCGTCGCGCGCTTCGTCGCCACGGCCGATCTCGTCTTCCGCGACGGCTTCGAGGGGCCGGCCACGCCGTAGCCGGCGCACTGTCGCCTGCTGCCGAGCCTCCCGTCCCGTTGCCAAGATCCCGATCGCATGAACTTCGACATCGCCACCGCCATGCAGCTCGCCGCGACGATGACCCTGGTCATCGGCGCCGGGCTCGCGTTCGCCGCCACCGGGTATCCGCCCGACCTGCAGCGCACGATCAACCTGTGGGTGCGCGGCCTGCTGCTGCAGACGCCGGCCTACTACCTGTTCGCGTTGCGTGGCCGCGTGCCGGATCTGTTCTCGATCGTCTGCGCGAACGTGCTGCTGATGAGCGCACTGGCGCTGCAGATGCACGCCCTGCGCGAGTTCAAGCGCCGCCCGAGCCGCAGCCGCGTGCTCGCCGGCCTCGTTGCACTGACGTTCGCCGGCACCGCGCTGTTGACCTGGGCCTGGCCGTCGTTCGACGCGCGCGTGGTCCTCGTCTCGTCGATCATCATCGCGATGGCCTCGCTCGGCATCGCCGCGGTCGGCGGCGTGCGCGACGTGCACAGCCGCTCCGAGCACCTGCTCGTGCTGTTCCTCGGCGCCGGCATCGTCATCATGGCTGCGCGCATCGTCATGCAGCCGGCCGCAGGCGCACCGAATCTGGTCAGCTACACCCCGCTGCAGGGGATCGTGCTGACCTACGCCTCGCTGCTGCCGGTGATCACCACCGTGGCGTTCATGCTGATGTGCGGCGAACGCCTCAATCGAGACCTCGCACGTCTCGCCACGCTCGACCCGCTGACCGGCGTGTACAACCGGCGCACGATGGACGACCTCGCCGCGCGCGCCGTCGCCGACGCGCGCCGGCACGGTCGACCGCTGGCGCTGCTCGCGCTCGACATCGACCACTTCAAGGGCATCAACGATGCATTCGGCCATGATGCAGGCGATCGCGCCCTGTGTGCGCTCGTCGCGCTGTTGCGCCGCGAGCTGCGCGCGGCCGACATCGTCGCCCGCATCGGCGGCGAGGAATTCGTCGTGATCCTTCCCGACACCGGCGAGTCCGATGCCGGCGTGCTGGCCGAACGCATCCGCGCGCGCGTCAGCGATTCCGGTTTCACGGTCGATGGCTGGCCGGCACCGCTCAAGGTCTCGATCGGGGTCGGTGCACTCGACGCCGGCGACTTCGACGGCCTGCGTCGTGCCACCGACCGCGCGCTCTACGCGGCCAAGCGCGGCGGACGCAACCGCGTCGTCACCGTTTCGCAGGTCGAGGCGGACGCGGTCGCCGAGGCCTGAGGCTCAATCGCGCTGCGGGATGAAGCGGCTCGCGACGAGCGAGCTGCCGATCAGCAGGGCGACCATGCCGAGCGAAATGCCGATCGGGATCTTCCACACGTCGACGATCAGCATCTTGACGCCGATGAAGATCAGCACCGCCGCGAGCCCGTAGTTGAGCAGGTGGAAGCGTTCGGCCATGCCGGCGAGCAGGAAGAACAGCGCACGCAGGCCGAGCACGGCGAACACGTTCGAGGTCAGCACGATGAACGGGTCGTCGGTGATCGCGAAGATCGCCGGAATCGAGTCGACCGCGAAGATCACGTCGGTCACCGCGATCAGGCCCATCACGACGAACATCGGCGTGAAATGGCGCACGCCATCCCGGACCACGCTCATCGCGTCGCCGTGGAATTCGTTGACGAGGCGCAGGTGGCCGCGCATCCAGCGCAGCAGCGGATTCGCCTCGAAGTCCGCCTCGTCGTTCGGCGTGCTCACCATCTTGATGCCGGTGTAGATCAGGAACACGCCGAAGATGTACAGGATCCAGTGGAAGCGCTGGATCAGCGCGGCGCCGACGAAGATCAGGATCGCGCGCAGCACGATCGCGCCGAGGATGCCGATCATCAATGCGCGCTGCTGCAGCTCGGCGCTGACGTTGAAGCGCGTGAAGATCAGCAGGAAAACGAAGATGTTGTCGACCGCGAGCGCCTTCTCGACGACGTAACCGGTCAGGAACTGCAGGGCGATCTCGTCGGCGGCCGCGCGACCCATGCTCGAGGTCAGCCACCACCACAGGCCGAGGTTGAAGACCAGGGCCAGCACGATCCAGCACACGCTCCACAAGGCGGCTTCCTTGAACGACACCTTGTGCGCGCCGCTCGACTTCAGCACGACGAAGTCGACGACCAGGGCGATCACGACGACGAGGCCGAACACGAGCCAAAGGGCGGGCGAGCCGATCGTATGCATGGGCGAACTCCGGAAACGAAAAGGCTCCGCGCGCCGCTGGCGTCGCAGAGCCTCGGAATTCCGGGCAGGGCTTCGCCGTGGTCGGCGAAGGTCTTGCTCGCGGAACCCGGCCGGATGACCGGTTTCCGCCTGCCGGACCGGGACCGGCGCGGCGGTCCGTCCTGACGATCACGGCAGCGGGAGAGCTACTCCCCTTCGTACTGGGGCGGAACTCTAGCGGAAACCCTGCCGCAAGTCATGAATGGCCGCCGGCCGCGAGGACGAAGCGCGTAGCGATCCCGGCATGGTCTTTCGTGCCATGCTGACGGCGGAGGCCACGCGCCGAACCCGACCGCATGCCATGGACCTGCGACCCGCCGAGCTCGACCACCCCGCCGTGCAGGCGCTGATCGGCGTGCATCTCGCCGCGATGCACGCGAACTCGCCGCCCGGACACGTGTTCGCGCTCGACGACTCGGGCCTGCGCCAGGCCGACGTCAGCGTGTGGAGCGCGTGGCACGACGACGCGCTGCTCGGCATCGGCGCGTTGCGCGGACTCGATGCGCATGCCGGTGAAGTCAAGTCGATGCGCACCCATCCGGACCACCTGCGCAAGGGCGTCGCGCGCGTGATTCTCGAACACCTCGTCGCGGTCGCGCGTTCGCGCGGCTGGCATCGGCTTTCGCTCGAGACCGGTTGCGGACCGGCCTTCGAGCCGGCCCTGGCGCTCTACCGCGCGCGCGGCTTCGTCGACGGCGACGCGTTCGGCAGCTATCGCACCAACGCCTTCAGCCGCTTCCTGCACCTCACGCTCGCACCCTGATCCGGCATCCGCTGGCGCGGCGGCGCGCGCCGCTCGCTTATCATGCGCGCATGCCCATCGAAACCTCCGTCTCGCCGCAGCGCGTGCACCTCAAGATCGAACGCCGCTCGAACCATCCCTGGATCTACCAGAAGATGGTCGAAAAGCCCGAGTCGAAGCCGAAACCCGGCAGCGTCGTCGAGATCATCGACCGCGACGGCCGTTTCGCCGGCCGCGGCTTCTACAACGGCCACTCGCGCATCACCTTGCGCGTGCTCAGCGCCGACCCCGACGAGGCGATCGACGAGGCCTTCTTCGTGCGCCGCATCGATGCGGCGGTCGCGTTGCGCCGCGACCTGCTCGGACTCGACGCGGTCACCGACGCGTACCGCGTGATCCATTCCGAGGGTGATGGCCTGTCCGGTCTCGTCGTCGACCGTTTCGGCGACATCCTCGTCATCGAGTTCTTCGCCGCCGGCATGTACCGGCAGCGTGACGTCATCCGGCGCTGCCTGCTCGCGCATTTCCCGGGCAGCACGATCTATGCCTTCGCCGAGGAGCACGTGCAGAAGCAGGAAAGCTTCGACTGCGCGACGCCGCCGCGCCCGGCGCCGAGCGTGATCCGCGAGCACGGCGTACAGTTCCACGCCGCGCCGGGCAGCAAGCACAAGACCGGCTTCTTCGCCGACCAGCGCGACAACCGCCTCGCCCTCGCCGCGTTCTGCGGGGACAAGCGCGTGCTCGACCTGTGCTGCAACTCGGGCGGCTTCGCGATCTACGCCAGGACCATCGGTGCCGCCAGCGAGGTCGTCGGCGTGGACCTCGACGAGGACATCCTCGAGGTCGCGCGCGCCAACGCCCATCTCAACAAGGTCAAGCTGCGCTTCGTCCAGGCCGACATCTTCCACTGGCTGCGCGACTACGCGAACAACCGCGCCGAGAAGTTCGACGTCGTCATCCTCGACCCGGCCAAGATGACGCGCGACCGCGAACAGGTCATCCCCGCGCTCAAGAAGTACCTCGACATGAACAAGCTCGCGATGGCGGCGGTCAAGCCCGGCGGCATCCTGCTGACCTGCTCGTGCACCGGCCTCGTCAGCGAGGAGCAGTTCCTCGACATGCTGCGCCGCGCCGCGTTCTATGCCGGCCGTACCGTGCAGGTGCTCAAGGTTTCGGGCGCGGGCGCCGACCATCCATGGCAGGCCCACGTGCCGGAATCGCGCTACCTCAAGGCGGTGTTCTGCCGGGTCGAGTGAGGTGTGCGGTGCAGCCCGGCGCGAGGAGTCACCGCTTGATCGGCGAGCGCGCCGGGATGCGATCGGCCAGCACGAGGTCCACCTCGATGTTCTTCCCGCCGCGACGCAGGCCGAGCCGCAACTTCGTGCCGGCCGGCGCCTCGCGCAGGCGTTCGCGCCAGGCGACGAGGCTGCGCGGCGCGACCGGCTCGCCATCGATCGTGGCGATGCGGTCGTCGATGGCGAGCTGCGCTTCCTGCGCGGCGCTTCGCGGGGCGACGTCGGCGATGCGCACGCCATCGGCGTCGACCATCAGCCACAAGCCGCTGCGATCGAACGCGTCGGCCTCGCCGAAGGCCTCGTTCGGCGCGAGGTACATGCGTTTGCCTGCGTAGTCGAAGGCGACCGTGAAGCGTCGCAGCACGCCGCCGCCGAGATTGCCCGATACATCCGGGCTGGCGAACGCGCCCTTGTCGCCGGTGTAGAGGTCGCCGGCGACGGCCGGCAGCACGAACCCGGCGAGTTCGAGTTCGCCGAAGCGCACGGGCCGGCCG
>JAFLDX010000232.1 GCA_017302215.1 Lysobacterales bacterium | reverse complement strand
GCCCGCTCGACCTCGTCGGCCTCGGCCGGCTCGACTTCGAGGCGCCCGACCGCGCCACGTTCGCCTGCCTCGACCTCGCCTACGCGGCGCTGCGCACCGGCGGCACCGCGCCGGCGATCCTCAATGCGGCAAACGAGGAAGCCGTTGCCGCCTTCCTCGACGCGCGCCTGCCGTTCCTCGGCATCGCCGACGTCGTCGCCGCCTGCCTCGAACGCGTCGCCGCCGGTCCCGCCGACGGACTCGAAGGCTTGCTTGACAGTGATTTAACCGCGCGCCGGCAGGCCCAACGTATCATTGCGGCCCGGGCGCCCTGACCCCGGCAGTGACCGAGACGCGCGAATGAACGAGTTCCTTGGATCCGTCTGGTGGCTCATCGTCACCCTCGGCCTGCTGATCACCTTCCACGAGTACGGCCACTACGTCGTCGCGCGCCTGTGCGGGGTCAAGGTGCTGCGCTTCTCGGTCGGTTTCGGCAAGGCCCTGTGGTCGCGACGCAGCCGCGACGGCACCGAGTTCGCGATCGCCGCGATCCCGCTCGGCGGCTACGTCAAGATGCTCGACGAGCGCGAGGGCGAGGTGGCGCCGGCCGAGGTCGCGCAGGCGTTCAACCGCAAGCCGGTGCTCAAGCGCATGGCAATCGTCGCCGCCGGCCCGGCCTTCAACCTGATCTTCGCGATCGCCGCGTTCTGGCTCATGTTCGTGGTCGGCAAGCCGGACTACCAGCCGGTCGTGGCAACCCCGACCGGGGTCGCCGCCGACGCCGGCATCGCGGCCGGCGACCGCATCGTGCGCATCGGCGGCGATGCCGTCGACACCTGGACGAAGGCCCTGCAGAAGGTCGGCGAGGGCGCGATCGGCCGCGTCGACACGCGCGTCGACGTGGTCACCGCCGAAGGCACCGAGGCCACGCGCACGCTCGCCTTCAGCCACCTGCCCGCGCAGGTGCCCGAGAAGGAACTGTTCGACCGCATCGGCCTGCGCCTCAACGCGCAGCCGGTCATCGGCCTCGTCGACGCGGACGGCCCCGCCTTCCGGGCCGGCCTGCGCGAGGGCGACCTCATCGTCGCGATCAACGGCACGCCGGTGGCCGGGTTCGACGACGTCGTGAGGCTCATTCCACTCGAATCCACGAAAAATCCGCGATTGGCCTTCTCGATCCGGCGCGATGGCGGCGCACTCGATCTCGACGTCGTCGCCGAAACCGCCAAGGGTGCCGACGGCCAGCCGCGCTTCCGGGTCGGCATCGGCGCCGCCGCCGCCGAACAGGACGCAACGCTGCGCTACGGGCCGGTCGCGGCGCTGCCGCGCGCGCTCGCCGAAACCTGGGACACGACGAAAAGCTCGCTCAACCTGCTGCGCATGCTCGTGGTCGGCCAGGCCAGCCTCGACAACCTGTCCGGTCCGATCACCATCGCGCGCGTGGCCAATGCCTCGGCACGCCACGGCTTCCCCGACTTCCTGTGGTTCCTCGCCATCATCTCGCTGTCGCTGGCGATCATGAACCTGCTGCCGATCCCGATCTTGGACGGCGGACACCTGCTGTATTACCTTATCGAATTGATAAAAGGCAGCCCGGTGAGCGAGCGCACGATGATCGCCGGCCAGTATGCGGGCCTGATGATGCTGGCCGCGCTGATGGGACTGGTCTTCTACAACGACATCATGCGCCTCGGCTCCTGACCGCGCCTGCCCTACAACAACAACGGATGCGGTGCGCCCCAGCCGCCTGCCGGCCCCGCCCCTTACGGAAGTGACGATGAAGCGTATCGCCGCCCTGCTCCTGCTCGCCTGGCTCAGCACCCAGGATGCCCTCGCGTTCGAGAG
Source organism: Lysobacterales bacterium (assembly GCA_017302215.1). Classification (GTDB taxonomy): domain Bacteria; phylum Pseudomonadota; class Gammaproteobacteria; order Xanthomonadales; family Rhodanobacteraceae; genus Dokdonella. The sequence goes on along the minus strand of JAFLDX010000232.1, from coordinate 3,254 downwards.
CTTCCGCGTCGCCGACATCCGCATCGACGGCCTCTCGCGCATCGCCCAGGGTACGGTCTTCACCTACCTTCCGGTCGAGCGCGGCGACACCCTGACCACCGAGCGCGCCGAGGAGGCGATCCGCGCGCTCTACAAGACCGGGTTCTTCAATGACGTCAGCCTGAGCCGCCAGGGCGACATCCTCGTCGTCACGCTGAAGGAACGCCCGTCGATCTCGAAGATCGCGCTGCGCGGCAACAAGGACCTCAAGGAAGAGGACCTGCGCAAGGGCCTCAAGGGCATCGGTCTCGCCGAGGGCGAGGCGTTCGACCGCCTCAAGCTCGACTCCGTGCAGCAGGAACTGACCCGCCAGTACTACAACCGCGGCAAGTACAACGTGTCGGTGAAGACCGCCGTGGTCAACCTCGACCGCAACCGCGTCGAGATCGCGATCAACATCACCGAAGGCAAGCCCGCGAAGATCAAGCACCTCAACATCGTCGGCAACGAGTCGTTCAAGGACAAGGAGATCGAGGAGGACTTCCAGTCGTCGACCACGAACTGGACCTCGTGGTACTCCAAGGACGACCAGTATTCGCGCGAGAAGATGTCGGGCGACCTCGAACGCCTGTCGTCGTTCTACCTCGACCGCGGCTATGTCGACTTCGCCGTCGATTCGACCCAGGTGTCGATGAGCCCGGACAAGCGCCGCATGTACGTCGTCGCGAACATCAGCGAGGGCGAGGTCTACACGGTCACCGGCATCAAGCTGACCGGCGACCTGATCCTCAAGGACGAGGACCTGCGCAAGCAGCTGTCGATCCACAGCGGCGAAATCTTCTCGCGACAGAAGGTCGAGCAGTCGGCCGATGCAATCACCTCGGTGCTGGCCAACATCGGCTACGCGTTCGCCCAGGTCAACCCGGTTCCCGAGATCGACCGCGAGAAGCGCGAAGTCGGACTCAACTTCCAGATCCTCCCCGGCAAGCGCGTCTACGTGCGCCGCATCGTGTTCAAGGGCAACCTGCACACCGAGGACGAGATCCTGCGCCGCGAGATGCGCCAGCTCGAGGGCGCGTGGTACTCGCAGGCCGCGATCGATCGCTCGAAGATCCGCCTGCAGCGCCTCGGCTTCTTCAAGACCGTGTCGATCGAGACGCCGCGCGTGGCCGGCTCGGACGACCAGGTCGACCTGACCGTGTCGATCGAGGAGCAGACTTCCGGCAGCTTCACGTTCGGCCTCGGCTATTCGCAGGTGCAGGGGCTCATCACGAGCATCGCCGTGCAGCAGAACAACTTCTTCGGTACCGGTGACCGCATCGGCCTGACCCTGCAGCGCAGCGCCTACCTCAAGCGCTACAACCTCTCGTACTACGAGCCCTACCTCACCGACGACGGCCTCGGCCTCGGCTACGACTTGAGCCACCGCGAGCTCGATTCGGGCGAGGCGAACATCGCGAATTACCTGACCAACTCGGACTCGTTCAGCACCTACCTCGGCTTCCCGTTGACCGAGAACGACACGCTCAACACGCGCTTCGGCATCAGCCAGACCGAGATCACGACGTTTCCGGGTTCAACGCCGCAGCAGTTCATCGACTACCTGCTCGCCCTCAACAACCGCACGTTCCACGTCTGGAACGTCGAGCTGTCGTGGGCGCACGACACGCGCAACAAGTACTGGAACCCGACGCGCGGCTCGCTGCAGACGGTCTCGTTCGAGACGACCCTGCCCGGCTCGACGGTCGAGTACTTCAAGATGAACTACCGCTACTCGCAGTACCTGCCGATCACCGACAAGCTGACCTTCCTCGGCACCGCGTCGGTCGGCTACGGCGGCAGCTACAACGGCAAGTACCGCACGGTCGTCGACGAGGGCCAGGACCCGGCCGTCGTGACCGAATACGGCGCGCGCGGCCTGCCGTTCTTCGAGAACTTCTTCGCCGGCGGCGCCTCCGACGTGCGCGGTTTCCGCGACAACACGCTCGGACCGGTCGACGAGACGCTCAACTACCGCCAGCCGCTCGGCGGCGCGTTCAAGACCGTCGCCACGGCCGAGGTCATCTTCCCGACCCCGTTCGTCAAGGAGAACGACAACACCACGCGCCTGTCGTGGTTCGTCGACGTCGGCAACGTGTTCAAGGACTACAACGCGTTCTCGGCGAGCGACCTGCGCGCGTCGACCGGCCTGTCGTTCCAGTGGCGCGCGCCGATCGGCCCGATCATCGTCAGCGTGTCCAAGCCGCTGCGCAAGAAGGACGGCGACGAGACCGAGACCATCCAGTTCACATTCGGCCCGCAGTTCTAGGCCGATACTGCACAGGGCGGGCGGACCGGCAGGCGGGTCGATCAGCGGACGGGGAGCGGAAGTGGCGCGAAGCGGACCATGGACAGCGATGCCCCGGGCCCTGCTGGTCGCCGCCGGCCTGAGCCTGCTGCCGGCCTTCGCCGCCGATCCGGCGGCGCCGCGCATCGGCTATGTCGACATGAAGCGCCTGCTCGACAACGCCCCGCAGGTCGTGGCCGGTCGCCAGAGGCTCGAACGCGAGTTCGCGCCGCGCGACAGCGCGCTCAGCGCCGACGAGACGCGCCTCGCCGGCCTGCGCTCGCGCTACGATCGCGACGCCGCCCTGCTCGCACGCGACGAGGCCGAGGCGCTCAAGCGCGAGATCGATGCCCTCGACCGTTCGATCCGGCGCAATCGCGACAACCTGCGCGCCGAACTGAAGACGCGCAGCGACCAGGAGCTCGATCGCAGCTGGCGCGACATCAACAACGCGGTCGTCGAGTTCGCGCGCGAGCAGAACATCGACCTCATCGTGCCGAGCCCGGTCATCTACGCGAGCCCGCGCATCGACATCACCGACCAGGTGCTCGATCGCCTGAAGCGCCAGCACGGCGCCGCGGCGACGCCGCCATGACGGCAGCCCCGATGCCCGCCGGGCCGGTGCACACACTCGCCGAGCTGGCCTCGCGGTTCGGCCTCGAACTGCAGGGCGATGGCGCGTGCCGCGTGCACGGGGTGGCCACGCTGGCCAACGCCGGGCCGGGACAAATCACCTTCCTCGCCAATCCGCGCTACCGCGCGCAGCTCGCCGCGAGCCGCGCTTGCGCCGTGATCGTGCGCCGCGCAGACGCCGAAGCAGACGGAACACCGGCTCGGCTCGTCGCCGACGACCCGTACGTGGCCTTCGCGCGCGTCGCCGCGTTGTTCGCGCAGCGTCCGGCGCCCGTGCCGGGCATCCACCCGAGCGCGGTCGTCGCCGCCGGCGCCG
>JAFLDX010000231.1 GCA_017302215.1 Lysobacterales bacterium | reverse complement strand
CCGGCTGCGACGCCGCGCCCGCCGCGACCGGGTCCGACGTCGGTGCCCGCGCCGCCGCTGCGCTGGCTGTCGGCCGAGGACGAGGTCAAGCTCGATGCCATGGCCATCGCGCGCGAGACGGGTTCGGGCCAGTTCGGCCACAGGGATCCGGACGTCGCCGAGTACAACGCGCGCTTCGAACGGGAGGAGCGCGATCCGGCCTGGGCCGGCGTGCGCGAGGACGCGATCCGCACGGTGCTCGAGCAGCGTCGCGACCAGCTGGCCGACGTGCGCGTCGGCGCTCCGGTGTGCAAGGCGAGCATCTGCCTCATGCGCGCGATCATCGAATCGACCGAGAACGACCGCCTCTCTGGCTGGACCGGTGCCGCGAACAGCCTGCTCATCCCGGAAGTCGGTCCCGGAGGCTTTAATGGAGGATCGACAAGCTACGAGCGCGTCGATGGCGAGACCGTCGCGCTGAGTCACGTGTTCCGCGACAGGTCCGCCGGCGACTGATTCCTGCGTCGCGGCGCGCGATCCGGGGCGCGCCGGCGGATGCCGCTGCGCCGGCGCGTGACGATCCGCGCATCCTTTCCCCGCAAGGCAGCGCAGCGCGTCACACGGCGTCTTGTCCCGGTCGATTTCCGCGGCGACCGGGCTTCATGCCGAGTGGAACGGGATCAGGAAGCCGGAGGAAGGCGGCAGATCGGCTCGCGTGATCTGTACCGGCACCGCGGCGCAGACGTCAGCGAGAGGCTGTGGTCTGCCGACGCCGCAGTGTCGCCCAGGCTCCGGGGGTGGTTCCAAAACTGGACTTGAACTGGCGGCTCAGGTGGCTTTGATCGGCAAAGCCCGTGCTGGCAGCGACGAGCGCCAATGACCGGCCGTGCTCGATCAGCATCCGGGCCTTCTGCAGTCGCTTCAGCGTGATGTAGCGATACGGCGTGGTGCCGTACAGGGTCCTGAAATCACGGGTGACTTGCCATTTGCTGTACTGCGCGATCGCCGCCAACGCATCAAGGTCGACATGCAGCAGCAGTTCTCCGCTCACGGCCATCATGTCGTCGATGTAGTCGCGCACCCGTTTTATCGCCGTGTAGTTGGCCGCGGTGTGCTTCACGCTCCTGCCGGTCAATGTCTGCAGGGTGGTGGCAAACGACGCAACCAGCTCCTGGTGTTCAAGTGGAGCCAGAGGCTGGCGCATATCCGCCAGCAACCGGCAAGCGATCTGCACCAGAGACGAAGCGTTGTTCACACCGTCCGGGAGGAACGGCAGACACGCACCTCCCAGGACATCCTGCACAGCCGCCGGATCGATGCTGATTGCTCGATAGGCAAACGGGCTGTCGCTGCCTGCCTGTCCGTCATGGGTTTCGTCAGGATGAAGAACCACGACATGCCCTGGCAAGGAACTGCGCAGCTCGCCGCGGTAGCGAAAACTCTGCACCCCGTCCGTGGTCAAGGCCAGTGTGTAGGTCTCGTGGCTGTGGGGCGCGTAGGCGAGCCCACTGAAACACGCTTCGATGCGCTCGGCGGCTCCGGCAGCTCTCCTGACCCAGTTGGCCGCCGGCCGCATGGCCAAGCTACGAGAATTGACCAACCTTGTGCCGCTCCTGAAAGCTTCCGCTCCGAATGCCGACAAGCGTCGGACATGGGCAATGCGCCCGTGATCACGGCGCGCAATTTCGTTCAATGGAGAACTGCCCTGCCTTGCTAGTGTACTTCATCGACTCCCGTGACTCGCGGGGGCTGCAACCGCTCCGGCAGCTGAACTCCGGAGCTGCTTGCAACGCGGCCCACCGTCATTCGGGTCTCGGGCGGATGGCGCAACAACGAAGGAAGTACTGCCAGCATGCGTGCGATCACACGTTTCGTTCTTTGGACGCTCGGCGTCACCATCGTGCTGGCGTTGGCCGCCGGCACCGCCGGATACTCGTTTCGGGCGGCACAAGGCGAGATGCCTGACAACTATCAGGCGAACGCCGTGTATGTACCCAATGGCGTGGTGACAACGAGTCAGCCACTCGCCAGTCAGGCAGGCCTTGCGGTGCTGCAACGAGGGGGCAATGCCATCGACGCAGCAGTCACCGCGGCGGCAGTCCTCAGCGTGGTCGAGCCCTACATGACCGGCATCGGGGGCGACATGTTTGCCATGGTCTGGCTGGAGAAGGAGCAGCGTCTGGTCGGAATCAACGGCAGTGGTCATGCAGGCGCCTTGATGACGTTGGACAAGGTGGCTGACCGGGCTCGCGTCCCCGACGAGGGCGCGCGATCGATTACCTTGCCCGGGGCGTTGTCCGGCTGGGCGACCCTTCTGGAGGCGCACGGCACCATCAGCCTCGCCGAGGCGCTGGCACCCGCGATTGCCTTGGCCGAACAAGGCTTTCCGGTTTCCGCAACGACAGCTGCGGAATGGGCATTGTTCGAAAGCAAGGTCAGTTGGGATGCCGGTGCACGCGTCACTTTCCTGGTCGATGGCGAGCGCACACCAGGAGTGGGTGAATGGTTCCGCAACGCGGATTACGCCAACACGCTGAAACTGATTGCCAGAGAGGGTGTGCAGGTGATGTACGGAGGCGAACTGGGCGAGCGGATCGCCGCCAGGGTGCAAGAGCTGGGCGGCTATCTGACCGCGGCTGACTTCGCGCGTTACGTCGCTCGATGGGTGGAACCGCTCTCCGTGGATTACAAGGCGTACAGGCTGTGGGAGTTGCCGCCCAACGGACAGGGTGTTGCCGCCCTCGAGATGCTGAAGATTCTCGAGCCGTTCGACCTCGCGGCCATGCAGCACAACTCGGTTGAGTACCTGCACCATCTGATTGAAGCCAAGAAGCTGGCGTATGCCGATCTGGAGCATTTCGTCGGTGATCCCGAGTTCATGCAGGTTTCGCCCGAGCAGTTGTTGTCGGAACAGGCGATAGCCAGGCGTCGGGCCCATATCGAGCCCGATCAGGCCATGCGGCATGCAGATCCAGACCCTTCATTGACTGCCAGCGAGACCACGTACCTGAGCACCGCCGACAGCGAAGGAAACATGGTCTCGCTCATCAATAGCCTGGCGGGCTCTTTCGGCTCCGGCGTGGTGGTGCCGGGCACTGGCTTTGCTTTGCAGAACCGCGGAGTCGGCCTGTCGGTTCAACCCGGCCGTGCCAATACGGTGGCGCCGGGGCGCAAGCCGTTCCACACCATCATTCCAGGATTCGTCACCAAGGAGGACGCCCATGGCCGACAGCGGCCCTGGTTGAGTTTCGGCATTGTCGGTGGGCCCCAGCAACCGCAAGCCCATGTCCAGGTGCTGCTGAACATGGTGGTGTTCGGCATGGACGTCCAGCAGGCATTGGATGCGCCCAGGTTCAGGCATTGGGAAGGCAACAGCGTGAGTTTTGAGCAAGGCATTCCAGAGGAGACTGTCGATCGATTGATGTCGATGGGACATGCGCCCCAGAATCCGGTGTTGGCGACCGCGCACAGTTTTTTCCTCGGCAACAGCCGCGGCCTGACCTTTGGTGGCGGTCAGGCGGTCATGAAAGCGAACCGAGGCTACGTCGCCGGCTCGGACTCGAGACGCGACGGTGCTGCGGCTGCACATTGATCGCTATTCTCCCAGTGCTTCCGCCGAACGCCAGACAGGAAAGACCGTCGTGCTGAGCTACCTGCTCCGCGACAGGCCCGCCGGCGACTGATTCCTGCGTCGCGGCGCGCGATCCAGGGCGCGCCGGCGCGTGACGATCCGCGCATCCTTTCCCCGCAAGGCAGCGCAGCGCGTCACACCACGTGCTGCAGGCGCCTTTGCAGCGTCGTGCGTGATCCCGTGTCCGTGCCGAGTGCGGCGGTTCGGCTCATCGGCGCCGCCGCGACTTCGGCGCGCAGTAGATGCCGTGCAGGGTGCGGATGACCTCGAACGCCGGTCCAGGGACAAGCGAGTAGCGGATCACCTGGGCTTCGCGTCGCGTCTCGACGAGTCCTTCGGCACGCAGCACGGCGAGATGCTGCGACAGCGCCGACTGGCTGAGATCAAGGCCTGCGTTGAGTTCGCCGACCGATCGCTCACCCTCGGCCAGCAGGCACAGGATCAGCAGGCGCTTGTCGTTGGCCAATGCCTTGAGCAGGCGCGCCGCCTCGTCGGCATGCACGCGCATGTCGTCGGGATAGAGAACGGGAGCGTCGCGCGCAGGCCTTGCCATGTCTTCATCCGCCCGTCACGGGGAGGCCGGCATCGCGCCAGGCGGCAAATCCGCCGGCCAGCGATTCGACCTCGGTGAAGCCGAGCCGCTGCAGGCTTTCGGCGGCGAGCGCGGATCGCCCGCCGGTCAGACAGTACACCACGAGCGGACGCGAGCGCTCGGCCAGCGCCGGCGAGGTCGCACAGGCCATCGCCGGATGCGCGTCGACCTGGAACTCGAGCACGCCGCGCGGGAGGTTGATCGCCCCGGGCAGGTGGCCCGCGGCGTACTCGTGCGGCTCGCGCACGTCGATCAGCACGGGCCGGCTGCCGGCATCGACGAGGGATGCCGGCGCAACCTCGCGGATGACGCGCCGGGCCGCGGCGACCAGATCGTTGACGGTGATGGCCATGCCCGACTCCAAATATGAGTTGAATCTAATATAATGAATTGCTAATATACAAGCAACCCGGGCAGCGCCCGGTCCGCATTCCCCGCCTGGAGCACCTCGCCATGAACCTCGATCGCGCCGTGATGGCCTTTGCCGGAATCCTCGTCCTCGCCAGCGCCCTGCTCGCCGGCTTCGTCTCGCCGAAGTGGCTCTGGCTGACCGTCTTCGTCGGCGCCAACCTGATCCAGGCCAGCTTCACCGGCTTCTGCCCTGCCGCCATGGTGTTGCGCAAGCTCGGCGTCGCCGGCGGAAGTGCGTTCAAGGGATGAACGGCTTGGCCTTCGTGCGCCGTTGCGGCGCCGTGCTCGCCCTCGGCGCGGGGCTGGCCGCCTGCAACGGCGAAGTGCCGGCACCGAAGCCGGTCGGCGCCGTGGACATCGCCACGTTCACCGTCGCCGCCGCGGCCGACGCCGATGGCCGCGCCTGGGACGGCGTGGTCGAGTCCGTGCGCGAGGCGCGCCTGTCGGCGCAGACGGCGGGTCGCGTG
>JAFLDX010000024.1 GCA_017302215.1 Lysobacterales bacterium | reverse complement strand
GGCGCGGCGTCGCCGGGTGGGGCAACGGTCGAGGCCGAGGCGCGCGCCGCGTCGGTGGCCGCCGCGGGGATCACGAGCGTGCCGCTCGTGTTCGGCCGATCGAGGTCGGGCGGCACTTCGAGCGGACGGACCTGGGTGCCGGACTTGTAGGCATCCTGCTTGTTGCCGAACTTGCCGCGGATGTAACTGCATCCGCCGAGCATCGAGGCGGCGACGAGCAGGCAGGCAGCGAGCGCAAGGATTCGTTTCACGTGCTGGATTCCATTGGGGTTTCGTGGGTTCAGCCGGCGGCGCGCACCGGTTCGAGCAGGCCGAGCGCCGCGAGCACCTCGTCGACGCGCGCGTGCAGCTCCTTCGACAACGGCGTCAACGGCAGGCGCAGGTGGCCGTCGCCGATGCCGATGCGGCGCAGGCAACATTTCAACGGTATCGGATTCGGTTCGGCGCCGAGCAGGTCGAACAACGGCTGCAGCGATCGACCGTCGGCGCCATCCGGGGCTCCTCGACGCGCCGCATCCTCGCACAGCGACTGCATCGCCGCCGGGACGAGGTTCGCCGCGACCGAGATCACGCCGGCCGCGCCGGCGGCGATCGAGCGTGCACAGGTCGGATCGTCGCCCGACAGGATGACGAAATCGGCATGACGCAGCGCAAGCAGCGCATCGATGCGTTCGGCGGCGGGCAGCGCTTCCTTGACGCCCGCGATGCGTGGATTCGTGCTGAGCCTGGCCACCGTCGCGGGCAGCAGGTCGCAACCGGTGCGCGTCGGCACGTTGTACAGGACGAGCGGCAAGTCTCCATGCGCGGCCACTTCGCTGAAGTGCCTGAACAGGCCTTCCTGGGTCGGACGCACGTAGGCCGGCGTCACAACGAGGGCGGCGTCGGCCCCGGCGGAGGCGGCGAGACGTGTCTGCGCGATCGTCCGCCGCGTCGATTGCAGGCCGGTGCCGGCCAGTACGGGGACGCGCCCGTCCACGCGTCGCACGGCGTACTCGACCAGGGCAACGAACTCGTCGGCGTCGAGCGCGGCACCTTCGCCTGTCGAACCGGCGACGACCAGGCCTCGCGTGCCGCCGGCGAGCTGGTGGTCGACCAGGCGCGCGAACGCGTCGAAGTCGATCGCATCGGTCGCCGCGACGAACGGCGTGGCGAGCGCGCACAGGCTTCCGGAGAGGTTCAAGGCAGGGTCGGGCTTGCGCTTGTGGAGCACGCGATGGTAGGTCGTGACCTTGGCGAAGTCCAATGCGCGCGCGCCGATCCAAGGACGGCGCGCGTGGTTCCCTTGCGACCCCCGGGGGTGCCAAGTATTCTCCCGTGGGCAGGCGACATGCCCTGCCAGACGAGCGTCGACGAAGCCGTGAAGCAGGCAGGAAAGCAGATCTTGAGCGATCGCGCGCCACGTCCGACCACGAACGAGAACTACTTGCTGATCAGTGCGTTTGCCGGAGCCGAGCATTCGCCGCTGATCTCCCTCAGCAAGCGCGTCAGCGATTGTGGCTGCAACGTCACCGAGGCGCGCGTGGCCGCGCTCGGCAGCGAGCTCGGCGTCCAGGTGCTCGCCCAGGGTTCGTGGGACGCGATCGCCAAGCTCGAGAATGCGCTCGCCAAGCTCGAGCGCGACGGCGGCCTGCGCATCGTCCACTTCCGCACGAACGCCAAGCAGCAGCAATCGACCCTGCTGCCGTATGTCGTCGAAGTGATCGCAGCCGACAAGCCGGGCGTGCTGTTCCAGCTCGCCGAGTTCTTCGCCTCGCACAACATCAGCATCGAGCAGTTGCACTCCACGCGCTATCGCGCCATGCAGACCGGAGCGGACATGTTCTCCGCGCAGATCACGATCGGCATCCCGAACACGATGCATCTCGCCGCCCTGCGCGACGATTTCCTCGAGTTCTGCGACGGACTGAATCTCGACGCGATCATGGACCCGATGAAGTTCTGAGGTGGCGAAGACGGACGACTCCATGGGCACGGCGAACACGCCCGGCATCGGCCGCAAGGTCCCTGCCGTGGCCGGAACCACGGCGGACGGTTCGACGCTCGAACTCGCGAAGCTGCGCGGCACCTGGGTCGTCGTGTACTTCTATCCGAAGGACGCCACGCCCGGTTGCACGCTCGAGGCGCAGGAGTTCCGTGACCTCCACCCGCGCTTCAAGGCACTCGGCTGCGAGATCGTCGGCGTGTCACGCGACAGCGTGGCTTCGCATGCGAAGTTCTGCGCGAAGCAGTCCCTGCCCTTCCCGCTCGTCGCCGACACGGAAGAAGCCTGGTGCCGCGGCTTCGACGTGATCCACGAGAAGGTGCTCTACGGCAAGCGCCACATGGGCGTGGTGCGCAGCACCTTCCTCATCGATCCGAACGGCGTGCTGCGCGCCGAATGGCGCAACGTCCGCGTCGCCGGCCACGCCGCGGCCGTGCTGGAGCGACTGGCCAGCCCGTGAATCGCGAGCCGCGACCCGAGCCGTCGATCCGCCGTGCACCCGCGCGCGGCCCGGCGATCCACCTGCATTCACCGACCGAGGCCCGTGCATGACCCGAGGCAAGCGCATCTACGTGCTCGACACGAACGTGCTGATGCACGATCCGACTTCGCTGTTCCGATTCGAGGAACACGACGTCTTCATCCCGATGGTCGTGCTCGAGGAGCTCGATGCGGCGAAAAAGGGACAATCGGAAGTTTCCCGCAATGCGCGCCAGGTCAGCCGCTTCATCAACGAACTGATCGAGCAGGACCGCACGCGCCGCATCGACCAGGGTCTCGACCTGCGCCTGCCGCAGGGCCTGCGCCTGGACCGTTCGGCCGAAGTCGGCCGGCTCCATTTCCAGACCAAGGTTGCCGACGCGGCCGCCAACGGGCGCAAGCGCGGCGTTCCCGACAACCTGATTCTCGCCTCGGTCATCGCGCTGCGCGACGCGCATCCCGATGTGCCGGTCGTGCTGGTGACCAAGGACATCAACCTGCGCATCAAGGCGTCGATCTTCGACATCGCCGCCGAGGACTACGAGAATGACCGCGCGCTCGATGACTTCAGCCTGCTCTATGCCGGGCACAACGAGTTGCCCGCCGATTTCTGGGATCGCCACCCCGAACTGCGTTCGTGGTCCGAGCGCGGCCATACGTTCTACGAGGTCGCGCTCGGCAAGGACGAGGACTGGCATGCGCACCAGTTCCTCTACCTTCCGGGCGAGAACGAGATCGAACTGCGCGTGCTGCGCGTGGCGAATGGCAAGGCCACGCTGCAGATCGTCGACGACTACCGCAGCGGCTCGCATACCGTGTGGGGCATCTCGGCGCGCAACCGCGAGCAGAACTTCGCCCTCAATGCGTTGATGGATCCCGAGGTCGACTTCGTCACCCTGCTCGGCACGGCCGGCACCGGCAAGACCTTGCTCGCCCTGGCAGCCGGCCTCGCCCAGGTGATGGACCAGCAGCGCTACCGCGAGATCATCATGACGCGCGCGACCGTCTCGGTCGGCGAGGACATCGGCTTCCTGCCCGGCACGGAGGAGGAGAAGATGACGCCGTGGATGGGTGCGCTGACCGACAACCTCGAGGTACTGACGTCACCGCAGGAAGGCGGCGCGTGGGGTCGTGCCGCGACGAACGACCTGCTCGCTTCGCGCATCAAGATCCGCTCGATGAACTTCATGCGCGGCCGCACGTTCCTGAACCGCTACGTGATCATCGACGAGGCGCAGAACCTGACCCCGAAGCAGATGAAGACGCTCATCACGCGCGCAGGACCCGGTTGCAAGATGGTCTGCCTCGGCAACGTCGAGCAGATCGACACGCCGTACCTGACCGAGACGACATCCGGACTGACCTATGCCGTCGACCGCTTCAAGAACTGGGAGCACTCCGCGCACCTGACCCTGCGTCGTGGCGAGCGCTCGCGCCTGGCCGACTTCGCCTCCGAGGTGCTCTGAACCGACCCCGATCGCGTGCCGGCGGGCGTCGGCGCTGTTCTCCGGCGCGGCTCTTGCAGAGCGCAGCTTGCTGCGCTCGACGGCCCTTGAAGCAGGGCAGCGCAGCGAGCTGCGCTCTACCAGAAATCGTTTCGAAACCGCTTCGCGGGGTGGGTGGCGACCACCCGGTGTTCCATGACGCGGAGGCCGGCGGCGCGCGACAGAATGCGACCGGGGGATTTCCGTTCCGCCCGGTCGCACAGCCCTGTCAATCGTTCACTCGAGCCCGCGTCGGCGGCTCAGAAGCGCATCGCCCACAATGCTTCGAACTCGACGCTTTCGCCGGTCGTGTCGGCGCTGGCGCGATAGCTCGGCACCCCGAGGAAGTACGGCGCACTGGAGTAGACCGCCTGGAAGCTCAGTTGCGCGTGGCGGCCGGTGGCCCGCGAATAGCCGAGCGCGAAGGTGTGGTCGGCCGGCTCCGCATCGAGCGCGGAGCGCAGCAAAGCGGACGTCGGCAACGGTTGCTGGCGCGTCGTGTAACGCAGTTCGACCGTGCCGAACGCCGGCGCGCGCCAGGTCCAGCCTGCGCTGTAGACGTCGAGGTCGCGCCAGGCGAACTCCGGGCTCGCCGAGGTCCCGAGCAGGGCCAGGAAGCGGCGCGGCAAGGCGGCACTCGTGAACGGCGTGACCGCGCTGTACATGACGCGCTGCGCACCGATGTCGAGCGACATCGAGGGCGTCAGCGCGTAGCGAAGTCCGACGCTGGCGCTGGCCGGGATGTCGAACTGGCCCGGATCCGAGTAGACGCCGCGATAGGTGTTGAACGCGTCCATGTTGACGCGCGACTGGTATCCGATCGTCCAGTCGAGCTTGTCGCCGATGCGGTTACCGGCATCGACGCGCAGGCCGCCGCCGTAGGATGTCTCCCCGGCCAGCACGGGCCAGGCCGGCATGCCCTCGTGCATCGATACTTCACCGAGGCCGAGGCTCGCGAAACGCTGGTAGGCCAGCACGGCCGTGATGCCGAGCGAGCCGCCATCGCCCCAACGCTGCTGGTACGACGGCGCCACGACCGTGCGCTGCAGGCCGACGCGCGGAAGCTCCGCGAACGGATCGACCTTCGGCATCGACAGCACGTTGACGCGTTCGTCGACCGTGCCGCGCGCAACCGAGACGCCGATCGTCGCCTGTGCGTCAACGCCGAGCGCGCCGAGTGCGAAGGCGAGGCTGCCGCCCTCGACGAGCAGGTCGGTGACTTGCGGTTCCGCGACCTTGGCCTGTTGCGCCCAGGCGAACATCGGGCTGATCGTCGCCAGCGCATAATTGCGCCAGCGCGTCGGGATCGGATCGGACGCGGTGGTATCGGAACCGGACGCCGACACGCTGGCCGGCGCGGCGAGCGCGCACGAAAGAGGGAGCGTCAGCATGATGCCGATCGCTCCCGCAAAAGTTCGTGCTGTTGCTGCTGCTGCCCGCTGCATTGCCCTGTTGCTGCGGTCGGAGGGAGTGTTGCCGTTGCGGGGGCGATTTTGGCGCAAACGCAACAGCGGGTCAAGCACGCAACAGCACGCGCAAACCGCGCCACGCCAAGCGATGTACAGGCCGCGTGCGAGCGCCCAGAATCCCGACTGCCCACACCTGTAGCGGAAAGACAACATGAGCCTCCGGCGGCCCGTACCTCCGATTGCCCTGACGATTGCCGGCTCCGATTCGGGCGGGGGTGCCGGCATCCAGGCCGATCTGCGCAGTTTCGCGGCCTTCGGCGTGCATGGCGCGACCGCGATCACCGCGGTGACCGCGCAGAACACGCGCGCCGTGACCGCCATCCAGATGCAGCCGGTCCGTTGCATCCGCGCGCAGATCGACGCCGTGTTCGACGATTTTCGCGTCGGCGCGGTCAAGACCGGCATGCTCGGCACCGCGCGGGTCGTGCGCGCGGTCGCCGCCGGTCTTGCCGCCCGACGTCACGTGCCGCTCGTGGTCGATCCGGTCCTCGTGGCGACTTCGGGCGCTGCGCTCGCGCGCGACGGCCTCGTCGAAGCGATGCGCCGCCACCTGCTGCCGCGCGCCGACCTCGTCACGCCGAACCTGCCGGAAGCCGAACAACTGCTCGGACAGCGCATCCGCACGCGCGCGGACCTTCTCGACGCGGCGTTGCGCCTGCGCGAGCTCGGCGCACGCGCGGTCCTGCTGAAAGGCGGGCACCTGGCCGGACGAAGCGTCCACGACGTGCTGGTCGACGACGCCGGTGCGCACTGGTTCAGCCATCCTCGCCTTGCCGGCGAAGCGCATGGCACCGGCTGCACGCTGGCTGCATCGATCGTCGCGGGCCTTGCTCGCGGCGAGTCGCTCGTCGACGCCGTGCGCGTCGCGATCGAGTTCGTGCATGCTGCCCTCGAGCGTGGCTACCGACCCGGACATGCGCCGCTGCGCGTGCTCGACCACCTCGGCGCACGCCCGGAGGCCGCCGGGTCGCAGGCATCGCTCAGGCGGGAAGGCGCTCGATCAGGGCATCGGTGAACGTCGTCGTCGTGCCGCTGCCGCCGAGATCTGGGGTGGTGCGGTCGCGCGCAGCAAGCGTTGCACGGATCGCCTCGCGCACGCGCCGCGCCCGGTCCTCCATGCCGAGATGGCCCAGCATCTGGGTGGCGCCGAGCAGGAGCGCGCAGGGATTGGCGATGCCTTTCCCGGCGATGTCCGGGGCGGAGCCGTGTACCGCCTCGAATATCGCGGCCTCGGCACCGATGTTCGCTCCCGGCGCAAGGCCGAGCCCTCCGACCAGGCCCGCGCACAGGTCGGAAATGATGTCGCCGAAAAGGTTGGTCGTCACGATCACGTCGAACTGGTGCGGGTTCATCACGAGCTGCATGCAGGTGTTGTCGACGATCATCTCGTTGAAGGCGATGTCGGGATACTCCTGCGCGATGTCGCGCGCGACCCTGAGGAAAAGGCCCGAGGTCGTCTTCATGATGTTCGCCTTGTGCACGGCCGTGACCTTGCGGCGCTGCAGGCTTCGCGCCATGTCGAAGGCGTAGCGCACGATGCGTTCGCAGCCATGGCGGGTGTTGCGGATGAGCGACTGCGCGACCTCGCCGTCTTGCGACAGCGTCTGGCCCTCCGATCCGTAGGCGCCTTCGGTGTTCTCGCGCACCGTGATGATGTCGATGGCCTCGTAGCGCGCCTTGGTGCCCGGGAACGTGATCGCCGGTCGCACGTTCGCGTAGAGGTCGAAGCGCTTGCGCAGTTCGACGTTGAGCGAACTGAATCCGCCGCCGACCGGCGTCGTCAAAGGCCCCTTGAGCGCGACCCGATGACGGGCGATCGCGTCCACGGTCGACTGAGGCAGCAGCTCGCCGTGCTTCTGTTGTGCCGCCATGCCGGCCTCGACGAAGTCGAAGGACAGTCCGGCGCCGACCGCGTCGAGGACGCGCAGGACCGAGTCGACGATTTCCGGCCCTATGCCGTCGCCCCGGATCACCGCTATCGTCGTAGCCATCGTGGTCATCTCCTGTGCGGTACTGCCGTCTGCCGGCAAATCCGTGCATTATCCGGAAATGACCGTGCATCGCACAACACGAATCCTTGCCCGAATCGTCGCAGCCTGCGCCATCGGCGCGGCTGGTGTGTTGTGCGGGCAGCACGCGTTCGCGACGGATGCGGGGCTCGACCTCTCCGTCTCGCTGACGGCGCAGTCGCCGCATGCACCCGGCGCACCGCCGGACTTGGTCGCCGCGCTGGTCTGGCCGGATCCGTGCCTGCCGACGCTCGAACGCGCCTCGATGTCGACCGGCCACATCGACCTCGAGTTGCGCGCCGGGAGTGCCGCGTGCGCGGCAGCGCCGACCCCGCTGGCGTTGCGCGTCAATCCGGCCCGGGCCTCGGGATTGAACGATTTCCAGGGCGGGCTGTACGAAGTCCGCGTATACCTTCGCGAGGCGTCCGCGCCGCCGAGACTGGTCGCGTTTCGCTGGCTCGATGCGAGTGTCGAGTCGGGACCGATCCATCCGGAAAGCGGGTTCTGGTGGCCCTCGCGCAGTGGCGACGGCGCAGTTGGAAGCGCACCGGTCAGCAGCGTGACCATCGAACGCCAGGGCGGGCGCATCGCGGTGACCCTGCTCGGCTTCGCGAATGGCGCGCCAACCTGGTACTTCGGCACGGCCGATCTGGTCGGCAACACGGCCCGCGTGCGCCTCATGCGCATGCTCGGCGGCAACGATGCGCCGGGCGTGCCTCCGCGCGCCACGATCGCCGAAGCGGGACCGGCCCTGCACCTCAATTTTTCCTCGCCCGCGCGTGCCGAGGCGCGGCTCGAGCAGCCGCTGCCGGGCGCCGACCTCGGCATCGACCTGCAGCCGATCGCGCTGACACGCCTCGCGTTCGAGCCGGGACGCGCCGGTGCCAGCTGGCTCGGCACATGGGTTTACACGCGCGTCGACTCGAGCGAAGCGCGCTTGATCGCGTTCTCGGCGACACGCTCGTCGGACGCGGAATCGTTCGGTCTGGTCGACATGGACGGCGATGCCACGCTCGAATGTCGCCAGGGCAGTGCCGCCGCACTCCCGGAAACCTGCGTGTTTCGCATGGGCGGCGCCCCCGACGCGATCTTCGATCGCGTCGGCCTCGACCGGTTCGAGGGGAGGACCGCCGACGGCACGTCCGTGCGCCTCGTGCGCATGCCGGATTGAGCGCTGCAGCACTGCCCGTCGGCGTTCAAGCCGCGCCGACGAACATGCGCGCAGACATTGCGAGCCTGCCCGACGCGCCTGTCGCGGCGGCGTCGATCGGAACTCCTAACGCGCCTCGGCGAGGATCCCGGCGAGACGGCCGCTGCGGTCGGCGACGACGAGGTCATCGAAGCCACCGATGTGGACGCCGTTGACGAAGATCTGCGGGACGCTGCGGCGTCCGCCCGAACGCGACATCATCTCGTCGCGGCGCGCCACGTCGAGGTCGACCCGCACCTCCGCGTAATCGAGGCCCTTCTGCTTGAGCAGGTTCTTGGCGGCGACGCAGTACGGGCAGATCGCCGTCGTGTACATCTCGACCGAAGCCATCGGATCGTTCCGGTGCGGCTCCCGGTCGCTGCGTGCCGGGCCACGTGCGGGAGGAATCCCGAGCCGATTACATGCGGCCTGCGCCCCGGAAAGCAAGCGCGGCCTCATCACGACGGCTTAAGGAACGCGGCGCTAGACTAGCCCGTCCGCCGCACCCCGATCGTGGAGATATCCGATGCGCACGCCGAACCTGTGGGCCCTGTTCCTCGCCGCCGCCTGCAGCGGCCTGGCCGGCGCGCAGGAGTCCGGCGTTCGCCTGCCCGACATCGGCAGTTCGGCGGCGAGCATCGCCTCGCCCGAGGAGATGCGCGAGTACGGCGCGAGCATGCTGCGCGAACTGCGCTCGTACAATCTCGTGTTCGACGACCCGCTGGTCAGCGACTACATCGGCTCGCTCGGTTACCGTCTCGTTTCCTTCAGCGACGGGGCG
The DNA here is from genome assembly GCA_017302215.1 of Lysobacterales bacterium. GTDB lineage: Bacteria > Pseudomonadota > Gammaproteobacteria > Xanthomonadales > Rhodanobacteraceae > Dokdonella. Next base: position 18,326 of record JAFLDX010000024.1, on the reverse strand, counting down.
AGCCAGCCGTTCACGTTCTTCGTCGTGCGCAGCAACGAGATCAATGCCTTCGCGGCGCCGGGCGGCTACCTCGGCTTCAACATCGGCCTGATCAACTCGGTCCAGAGCGAAGACGAACTCGCCGCGGTGATCGGCCACGAGATCGCGCACATCACCCAGCAGCACACGCTGCGCGCCTTCGAGGATTCGAAGAAGGTGTCGCTGCCGATCGCGCTGGCCATGCTCGGCGCGCTGGTCGCGGCGAGCGGACGCAGCGACGATGCCGGCCAGGCCGCGATCATGGGTGGCGTCTCGCTCATGCAGCAGCGCGCGATCAACTTCACGCGCTACGACGAGATCGAGGCCGACCGCATCGGCATCCAGACATTGGCGCGAGCCGGATACGACCCGCTCGCGATGGCCGACACGTTCGGCATGTTCCAGCGCATCATGCGAACCAACGGCATCGATGTCCCGGAGTTCCTGCGCACGCATCCGGTCGACGTCAACCGCATCGCCGACGCGAAGGCGCGCGCGGAGGCACTGACGCGCGCACAGACCCATGCATTCGGCAAACCCGCGCTGCCGGCGGCACCGGAACAGGCAGACGAGGCCTGCGCGGGTGTGGCCCGCATCGGCGAAACCGAGCTGGGCGCGGCGCGCACGACGACGTGCCAGCCCGCACCCTTGCGCCTGTCCGTGCCGACGCAAGCCACCACGCTCGCCCCGCGCAGCAAGGTCACCGAGCCCGGGGCACCGAACTACTTCGAACTGATGCGCGAGCGCGCGCGCACGCTCAATGCGGATTCGGCGAACGCGATCCTGCGCTACTACGCCGACGACCTGCGCGACAAACCCGGCTTCGACACGCCGGCGAACCGCTACGGGCACGCGCTGGCGCTCCTGCGCGTGCGCCAGTCCCAGGCCGCGGTCGAGGCCTTCGGCGCGCTCGTCGCCGCGCACCCTGGCCAATCCGTCTTCGAACTCGGATTGGCCGCCGCGGAGGACCAGGCGGGGCGAAAGGCCGACGCGCTCTCCCGCTACGCGCGCATCAACGAGAACTATCCCGGCAACCGCGCCATCGCGCTGGCCTATGCCGATGCCCTGCTCGCCGATGCCGACGCGAAATCGGCGCAGCGCGCACAGGACCTGCTGCGGCCGATGGTGGCGCGCCACGCCGACGATCCGGACCTGCAACGCGCCTACGGTCGGTCGGCGGAACTTTCCGGCGACAAGGTCCGCGCCGCAGAGGCCTTCGCTGAAGCCACGTTCCTCAACGGGCGCGCCGAAGACGCCCTCAACCAGCTCAAGGCGTTGTCGAAGGACGGCAACCTCGATTACACCCAGCGCGCGCGCGTCGATGCGCGCATCACCTCGATGACACCGATCGTGCTCGACCTGCGCAAGCGCGGCATGCGCGAGGAAAGCAGCGGGAGCTCGGGTGGCCTCGCCGAAAAGGCCGCATGCGAGCGACGCCTGTGCGTCGGCGTGTCATCGGGTCGTAATAATCCTCCGCTGCAATGATCCCGTCACAAGGCGCCCTCGAAGGGCCCGACCCAGGCGAATCCGTGCAGAAACGCGTCCTCATCGTGGAAGACGAGCCGGCCATCCGCGACATGGTGGCGTTTGCCTTGCGCAAGGCGGGCATGGAGGCGGTGCATGCCGCCGACGCACGCAGCGCGCAGACGGCGATCGGCGATCGCATACCGGACCTCATCCTGCTCGACTGGATGCTGCCGGGCATGCCGGGCATCGACCTCGCACGCCGCCTGCGCCGCGACGACCTGACCCGGGACATCCCGATCATCATGCTGACCGCGCGCGGCGAGGAGACCGATCGCGTCAACGGCCTCGACGCGGGCGTCGACGACTACGTCGTCAAGCCGTTCTCGGCGCGCGAGCTCATCGCGCGCATCCGCGCCGTGCTGCGCCGCGCGCACGGTGAAGACGCCGAGGGCGTGATCGAGATCGCCGGCCTGCGCATCGACAGTGCGGCGCACCGCGTGTTCGCCGGCGAGCAGACCGTGTCGATCGGCCCGACGGAGTACCGCCTGCTGCACTTCTTCATGACCCATCCCGAACGCGTCTACACGCGCAGCCAGCTGCTCGACCATGTCTGGGGTGGCGGCGTGTACGTCGAGGAACGCACGGTCGACGTGCACATCCGGCGCCTGCGCATGACCCTCGCCCCGTTCGGCAAGGATGGCCTCGTGCAGACCGTGCGCGGCGCCGGCTACCGCTTCTCAGCCAGCGAGTGAAGCAGCGTGCCGCCCGTCGCCGCTCGAGGCTGTTCGGCCTCCTGCGTGCATTCCGCGATGCTGCCGCGGCACTGCCCGACGCGCTCGTGGCGATCGACGGCCACCAGCACATCCTCTGGTTCAACGCCGCCGCGGGGCGCTTGTTCGGATTGCTCTACCCGCAACACCTCGACCAGCGACTCGGCGATGTCGTCGCCCTTCCCGGCTTCATCGAATGGATCGAAGCGGGCGGCGTGGATGCGCTCGCCGACGTCGCAGCACCGGGCGACCCCGACGTGCACCTCAGCCTGCGCCTCATTCCCTACGCCGAGGACCACGCGCTCCTGCTCGGCCGCGACATCAGCCAGGTGCTGCGTCTCGAGAAGGTCCGCCGCGATTTCGTCGCCAACGTCTCGCACGAACTGCGCACGCCGCTCACCGTCGTGCACGGCTACCTCGACCTGATCGAACCGGAGCAGATCCCCGAGTTCGAGTCGATCCTGCGCGAGCTGCGCAACCAGTCGCGGCGCATGACCCAGATCGTCGAGGATCTTCTGACCTTGTCGCGCCTCGATGCCGAGGAGACGTTGCCCGAGACGCGCGTTGCCATGGGGCCTCTCCTGCGCACCTTGCAACGCGATGCCGATGGCTTGAGCCGCGGCCGCCACGCGATCACGATCGAGCTCGACGGCGAGCACGACCTGCGTGGTTCGCCGAAGGATCTGTACAGCGCGTTCTCGAACCTGGTCAGCAATGCCGTGCGCTACACGCCGGTCGGCGGCAGCATCACGATCGGCTGGCATTCCGGCCCGCAGGGCGGACGCCTCGGCGTGCGCGACACCGGGCATGGCATCTCGCCGCAGCACCTGCCGAGGCTGACCGAGCGCTTCTACCGCGTTTCAACCAGCCGTTCGCGCGAAAGCGGCGGCACCGGCCTGGGCCTGTCGATCGTCAAGCACGTCCTGCAGCTGCACGATGCCCACCTCGACGTGGCCAGCGAGGTCGGTGTCGGCAGCTCGTTCACGTGTATCTTCGGCGCCGAGCGCCTGCTGCAGCCGGAAATCCTCGCCGAGGAAATCTAGACATGGTTCCACCCGCAACCCTCGCCAACGTGGTTCCGGCGCCACCCGCGACCCTGCCGTCGCGCGATTTCGGCGACCCGTCGCTGTACCTCAACCGCGAACTCGCCCAGATCGAATTCAACATGCGCGTCATGGCGCAGGCCGAGGATCCGCGCAACCCGCTGCTAGAGCGCCTGCGCTTCATGTGCATCTCGTGCACGAACCTCGACGAGTTCTTCGAGGTGCGCGTGGCGATCCTCAAGCATCATCTCGCCTTCGGCGACGTGCAGGTCGGTGCCGACGCGATGCCGACCGTCGAGGTGCTGGCACGCATCCGCGAACGCACGCTTGCGCTGGTCAAGAAACAGTACGACTTCTGGAACGAAACGCTGCTGCCCGAACTCGAGCGCGAAGGCATCCGCTTCCCGCGCCGCGACGCGTGGACGGTCAAGCAGCGACGCTGGCTGCAGGGCTACTTCCGCAACGAGACCCTGCCGGTGCTGTCGCCGCTCGGCCTCGATCCGGCCCACCCGTTCCCGCGCATCCTCAACAAGAGCCTCACGCTTGCGGTCGTCCTCAAGGGCAAGGATGCATTCGGCCGCGAGGGCCACATGGCGCTGCTTCGCGCGCCACGCTCGCTGCCGCGCATCATCCGGCTGCCGGCCGAGGTGGCCGAGCGGGCGTACGAGTTCGTGTTTCTCGCCGACATCCTCCACGAGTTCATGGACGAGCTGTTCCCGGGCATGCAGGTGAAGGGGTCCTACCAGTTCCGCGTCACGCGCAACAGCGAGCTCTCGGTCGACGAGGAGGAGGTCGAGAACCTCGCCCTGGCCCTGCGCGACGAGTTGCGCGGGCGCGGCTATGCCAAGGCGGTTCGTCTCGAAGTCGGCTCGAACTGCCCGAAGGCGATCACGAGCATGCTCAAGCAGAACTTCGAGCTGACCGACCAGGACGTCTACCGTTGCGAAGGGCCGGTCAACGTCAGTCGCAGCACGGTGATCTACGACCAGATCGACCGGCCGGACCTCAAGTACGCCGCGTTCACGCCGCGCGTACACCCTGCGCTGGCCGACGAAGCAAGCCTGTTCGACGCCATCCGCGAGCGCGACATCCTGCTGCATCACCCGTTCGAGTCGTTCGCCACGGTCAGCGAGCTGGTCAAGCAGGCGAGCCTCGATCCGGGCGTGCTCGCGATCAAGCAGACGCTGTACCGAGCCGGCACCGATTCGCCGCTGGTCGACCATCTGATCGAGGCGGCGCGCCAGGGCAAGGACGTCACCGTCGTCGTCGAACTGCGTGCGCGCTTCGACGAGGAAGCGAACCTGCGCCTGGCCAATCGCCTGCAGGAGGCCGGCGTGCAGGTCGTCTACGGCGTCGTCGGCTACAAGACGCACGCGAAGATGCTGCTCGTCGTGCGCCGCGAGGCCGGTGCGCTGCGCCGCTACGTGCACCTCTCGACCGGCAACTACCACCAGGTGACGTCGCGCATCTACACGGACTTCGGCCTCATGACGGCCGACCCCGAGATCGGCGAGGACGCGCACCTCCTGTTCCTGCAGTTGTCCGGCCTCGGCCCGATCATCAAGCTCAAGCAGCTGCTGCATTCGCCGTTCACGCTGCACAAGGGCCTGATGGCGAAGATCGAACGCGAGGCCGAGCATGCGCGCACCGGCAGGCCGGCGCGCATCACCGCCAAGATCAATGCGTTGAACGAGCCGGCCGTGATCGCGGCGCTGTATGCGGCGTCGTGCGCCGGCGTGCAGATCGATCTCATCGTGCGCGGCGCCTGCACGCTGCGCCCGGGCCTCGCAGGCGTGTCGGAGAACATCCGCGTGCGCTCGATCGTCGGCCGCTTTCTCGAGCACAGCCGCGTGTACTGGTTCGCCAATGACGGGCAACCCGAAATCTACTGTTCGAGCGCCGACTGGCTCGACCGCAACCTGCTGCGCCGGGTCGAGACCTGCTTTCCGATCCGCGATCCGGAACTCGCCGCGCGCGTCCACGACGAAGCGCTCGCCAACTACCTCGCCGACAACACCCAGGCCTGGCAGCTCGAAGCCGACGGCAGCTACACGCATCTCGAGCCCGGCGACGCGACGCCGCATTCGGCACAGTCGACCCTGCTCGCGGAGCTGTGCGGCTGATGGCCGCCGACGGCGCCGCGCCGATCCGGGACGGCGACCTGATCGCCGCGGCCGACCTCGGATCGAACAGCTTCCACATGGTGGTCGCTCGCTACGGACACGGCGAACTGCGCGTGATCGATCGCCTGCGCGAAACCGTGCAGCTCGCCGCCGGCCTGCGCAGCGATGGCACCTTGACGCGCGAACGACGCGAATCGGCTTTCGCCTGCCTGGCGCGCTTCGGGCAGCGGCTGGCCGGTTTCCCGACCGGCCGGGTGCGCGCCGTGGCCACCAACGCCGTGCGCCAGCTCGCTCATCCGCAGGCGTTCCTGCTGCCGGCGGAAACCGCGCTCGGACATCCGATCGAGATCGTCTCGGGCCGCGAGGAAGCGCGCCTGATCTATCAGGGCGTCGCCCACGGCTTGCCGTTGTCGGACGAGAAGCGCCTCGTCGTCGACATCGGCGGCGGCAGCACCGAGTTCATCATCGGCCGAGGCTTCGATGCACTCGAGCGCGAGAGCCTGCAGGTCGGCTGCATCGCGAGCACGCTGCGCTTCTTCGCCGACGGCAAGATCACCTCGCGCCGCTGGCATCAGGCACAGGACGAGATCGCGGTCGAACTGCAGCAATTCGGCGCGCACTATCGCGAGCGCGGCTGGGCACAGGCGATCGGATCCTCGGGCACGGCCAAGGCGATCGGCAGCATCGTGCAGGCCAACGGCTGGAGCGATTCCGGCATCACGGCCGCGTCGCTCGGCAAGCTGCGCGACACCCTGCTGCGGGTCGGATCGAGCGACGGCCTCGACCTGCCGGGACTGGCCAGCGACCGCGCGAAGATCATCGCCGGCGGCGTGGTCATCCTCGAAACCGTGTTCGACGTGTTCGAGCTCGAGCGCATGCAGGTCTGCGAAACGGCCATGCGCGAGGGCCTGCTCTACGACATGCTCGGCAGAGTCCTGCAGACCGATCCGCGCCACACCAGCATCGCCTCGCTGGCCGAACGTCACGGCGTCGATGCGGCCCAGGCCCAGCGCGTCGGCCGGACCGCCGACCTGCTGTTCGACCAGGTCAAGGGATCCTGGGATCTCGGCGCCGAGGCGCGCGACCTGCTCGCCTGGTGCGCACGCATCCACGAGATCGGCCTGGCGATCGCGCACAGCCAGCATCATCTGCACGGCGCCTACATCGCCGCGAACTCGGACCTGGCCGGCTTCGGCAGCCAGGAGCAGGCCCTGCTCGCGGCGATCCTGCGTTCGCACCGCCGCCGCCCGGACGCCGAAGCCCTGCGCGCCCTGCCCGCGCGCATGCAGCCGACTGCGCAGCGGCTGACCGCGCTGCTGCGGCTCGCCGTGCTGTTCCATCGTGCTCGCAGCGACGAACCGCTGCCGGACCTGCGACTCGAAGCCGGTTCCGGCCAGGTCGAACTGTCCGTTCCGCGCCGCTGGCTCGAACAGCACCCGCTGACACGCGTCGATCTCGAGCAGGAGCGCGACTACCTCAAGCACGTCGGCATCAAGCTGCAGGTCGCCAAGCCGGACGCCCGGAGGGTCCCCGCCCAGGAATGATTGCGCGAAGCCCGAGCCGAGCGAGTTCGGCTCCACCGTAGAGCGGAGCCTGCTCCGCTGCTTTGGCACTTCCCGCAACGCCTCAGCCGAGCAAGCTCGGCTCTACGGATGTGGCAGCGGAGTGCTCGTACGACGTGATGGCGCGGCATTCGTGGAGCCGAGCTTGCTCGGCTGAGGCGTGGTGACGGCGCCGAAGGCTAGAGCACGGCCGAAGCAGCGGAGCGAGCTCCGCTCTACGGATATGGCAGCGGAGTGCTTGTACGACGTGATGGCGTGGCTCTCGTAGAGCCGAGCTTGCTCGGCTGAGGCGCTGCGGTTTCCGCGCGGACCGGCAGGCCCTATGATGCGCCGTCCCGACTTCGCCTCGAGGTTCCGTCCATGGCCCCGTGCATCCGTTCCGTGACCGCCCTGCTGCGCGTCGCCGCCCTCGCCCTGCTGTTGCCACTTGCCGTGTCGGCGCAGACCTCGCCCGCCCCCGCGACCGGCGCGCCGGACGTAGCCACCAAGCCGGCCAATCCGCAGGCGATCATCAAGACCAACCTCGGCGAGATCCGCGTGGAACTGAACGCCGAGAAGGCACCGAAGAGCGTCGAGAACTTCCTGCAGTACGCGAAGGATGGTTTCTACGACGGCACGATCTTCCACCGCGTCATCGACAACTTCATGATCCAGGGTGGCGGATTCACGCCCGACCTCAAGCAGAAGCAGACGCGCGCCTCGATCGCCAACGAAGCGAAGAACGGCCTGTCCAACAAGCGCGGCACGCTCGCGATGGCGCGCACGCCCGATCCGAACTCGGCCACCGCACAGTTCTTCATCAATGTCGTCGACAACCGCAATCTCGACTACGTCAGTGACGAACGCGCCGAGACCTGGGGTTATGCCGTGTTCGGCAAGGTCGTCAGCGGCATGGAGGTCGTCGACCAGATCAAGGCGACGCCGGTCGGCCCGAAGGGTCCGTTCCCGCGCGATGTGCCGACCACCGACGTCGTGATCGAGAAGGTCACGATCGTCGAGTGACGGAGCCCGGCTGCGGGCGGCCGCGGACAGGCGGCGGCCTGCGGCACGTGGGGCGGACTCCGTCCCGGATGCGGCCCAGGGTCCGCGAGCGAGGTTTCCACGCGCCATGAGCACGCTGTTCGTCTCGGATCTGCACCTCGACAGCGTGCGCCCGCACATCCTCGATGCATTCGACCGCTTCATCGTCGAGCACGCACCGAGCGCCGATGCGCTCTACATCCTCGGCGACCTGTTCGAGGCCTGGATCGGCGACGACTCCGGCGACGAGGCCGGCCGCCGCTTCGTCGACGCCATGAAGCCGCTGCGTGATGCGCACAAACCGTGCTTCTTCATCCACGGCAACCGCGACTTCCTGCTCGGCGAGGCCTACGCGCGGCGCGCGGGCATGACCTTGCTTGCGGACCCGTCGGTCGTCGAGATCGAAGGCGTGCGCACCCTGCTCATGCACGGCGACACGCTGTGCACCGACGACACGGCCTATCAGGTGTTCCGCGCGCAAGCCCGCTCACCCGCGTGGCAGCGCGCCTTCCTCGCCCGCCCACGCAGCGAACGCGAAACGTTCGCGCGTCAGGCCCGTGCCGAGAGCCAGCGCTACACGACCGACACGACGAACTCGGCACTGATGGACGTCAACGATGAAGCCGTGCGCGCCGCCATGCGCGCGAACGGCTGCCTGCGCCTGATCCACGGCCACACGCACCGACCGGCGACGCATCGGTTCGAACTCGATGGCCAACCGGCGGAGCGGATCGTGCTGGGGGATTGGTATGAGCACGAGAGCTGGCTCGTGCTCGCGTGAACTTCCAGCGTCTTTCTCGAAGCTACTCGATGGAAAAGTGCTGGAGCGTCACCGGGACGGCGGAAATGCTGACCTGTGAAGGGAGGCATCCGGAAACCGCGGCCGTGGAATCAATCACGAGATAGTAGTTTCCCGCAGCGAGCGGGGGTTGAATCGAGATGCTCTCGGAACCACCGGGTCCCGCCGAGTCCTCCGCGGCGACACACGGTGACGTCTGCAGGCAGCTGTCCGGACCGACCAGAAAAATCGCCACGTCATACGTCGCCGGTGGATCAACTGTGATGAACAAGCCAACCTCTAGGTTTTGCGGATTGCGGATCTCGTAGACCGCACTTGTACCAATCGATGTCAGGCTGCCTTGGCAAATCGAATTGAACTCGTCCTGGCCGGTGCACACCGACTGGAAGGTCACACCAAAAGCCGGCAGGGTAATTGGCCCGGCCGGATTGTCGCAAGTCTGAGCAAAGACACTCGACGAGCACAGGATCGCCACAGAAAGGGTGATCAGTCGTAGCATCGGTTCCATGACGAGCCTCCCCTCACTCACGAGGTCTGTCGATCTGCTGAATCTCTTTCGCAATTCCCGGCAAATGGTTCGCTGTGTTGCGCGGGCATGAAACGATCACTGCTTGACCAGTACTCGCTGGGGAGAGTTCAGGGGCTTCTTCTCACCATTGAGTTTCACGATGCCAATGTAATACCAGTACGTCCCTGAAGCCACTGACATATCTCGCCAGCGATAGATTGAGCCGACTTCCTGCGCGTTACTCAGTCGCTTGATGATGTCGGCATTTACCCGCTCAAATACGCCGTTCTCGGACGCCGCCCGGTAGATCTCATAGCCATAGACTTCGGCTTCACCTGCGGCCTCCCAGGTCAGCAGGGGCCCAACCCCATCCGGCTTGGGCATTTCGGGCGGGCGCGGAGAAGGCGACGTCGACGACTTCAGCATCGCCGAAATTTTCTCCGGACTCGATCTCGATCCTTCGATCAGCTTGTCGAGGTCCTGGACAACCGTGTCCTTGCCAATGAGCGCCCCGCGGAACGCGATCGGGAGTGCCTGCTCGTAGTCGGGGAGCACGACGTTGATCGTGCCGCGCAGTCCGGCCGACCCGATCTTTCCACCGTTCATCACGATGCGGGCGAGCCGGCACGACTCAGCCGCGGGAATGCACGGCTCGATTCGCACCTGCGCGTCCGCTCCCGCGACCGACACTTCGCCAACCCGGAGCGGTCGCGACGATTCGTCCGTCAAGCGGACGATCTGCTCGGCGGTCTGGCCTTCGCGGATGACGCCGAAGTCGACGGAAGCCGGATTTGGAACGACAGCACCGCGTACCTCTCCTGAAATCCGGAAGGGAACCTTGCCCTGCTCAATGTTGTTTGTGCGGATCACGACGCTTTCGTCGAACGGCCCCCAAGGCATACCCTGTTTCAGCTCGACGATCACGGATCGGCCATCAGCCGCAACCGATGCCTTGAAAGCACCGCCTATCTCCTCCGCGCTTGTAAGCTTCAGATCGACCCCCGACCGGATAGATGGACGGAACTCGTGACGAACCGTTTCACCTGCTTTGACGACCCCCGCGTCGAATCGCGTGCTCACCGGATCGACGATCCAATCGACGAAACCGCGGACCGCGAGTTTGGCCACTGGCTCGACCTGCCCGTCCGCGAACGCAAAGTACACGAGAGAAAAGCGACCAATATGGTCGCCGAGACTTGCCTTCACCCGAACGGGCAAGGTCTGTCCAGGCTGCAGCAGCTTGGGCTCGAACTGGATCTCGTCGCGACTGGCCGCCACGCGGGGGATGATCCGCGCGATCTTCACGGGGCGATTCGAAGTGTTGGTCACCATGCCGCTCGCTTCAATCACGGCGAGCGGAAAGACCGTGCCCGCGTCAATCGACGACGCGTCGATGACAACTGGCGACGGCGCCGCCGGCGCCTCGGCGTGCGCCAGGATCGGACCGCATGAGGCGAGCGCGACGAAAGCGTATGCGCACCATTGCCGAGAAAACGAACCCATCATCTGCAACTCCCAATGTGTTCCAAACGCGAAACGTCTCATCGAGCGGCAGACACTCTAAGACGAGACCAAGTTCCGGAAAAAAAGAAGGCCTGCGCGAGGCAGGCCTTCGGGTGACACGGAACAATCAGCCGAGCGAAACGCGTTACTCGACGCTGAAGTTCTTCAGCGAAACCGGAACTGTGCCGGTGACGGCGATCGTCGACGGCACGCATCCGACGGCCGCGGCGGTCGAATCGATCACGAGGTAGTACGTACCCGACGGAATGTTCGCCGGGATCGTGATGGATTCCGGCGCACCCGCGCCAGCGGCATCGTTGTCGGCTACGCACGGGGTCGTCTGCGCGCAGCTGTTCGGGCCAATCAGGAAGATCGCGTGATCGTACGCTCCCGACGGAGTGACCGTAACGGCGAAACTGTTCGGGTTGCCGACGTTGACCCGGTAGACCGCACTCGTACCAACGGCCGTCACGCTGCCAGCGCAGATCGAGTTGAACTCGTCGGCAGTCGTGCAAGTCGCATTGAACGAACCAGCCGCGTTAATCGGGCCGCCCGGAGCGGCACACGTCTGCGCGAACGCGCTCGGCGCCACCGCCAGCGAGGCGAGCAGGGCAGCGTAGGGAATGTACTTTTTCACTGAAATCTCCTTAAGGCAGGTTTTTTGTTATGCAGGGCAAGCGGGCTATCAGTTAGAGCCGATGAACGTCTGGCGGCGAGAATCGAACTGGTCGAAGTAACCGATGCCGGCGGCATTGATCGTCCGGTAGTTGGCCGAAGGCGAAGCAAGGCCGAGATAGGCCTGGTCGACGCCGACCCAACCGGCATTGCCGCCCGTGAGCGTGAGCGTACCGGTCGGCGAAGTGTCGGTCGTGGACGTGGCGAGCGGGGTCACCCAATAGCGCAGCGAGCCGCTTGCGCCAACCGTCAGGTCGATCTCGATGCGGTTCGCACCCGCCTGCGTCGGCAGGTCGAGTACGGCCGTGCAGACGTTGGTCGTGCCGTTGTTGCAGGCGGCATTGAACAGGACGCGCTTCGTGCCGGCGCCCGAACCCGAGAACTTGACCTGGACGAGGCGCAGCAGGCCGTTGAACGCTGCCGGCGCGTTGGCGAGGAAGATATCCGCCTGGTTCGTGCCGTTCGTGCCGCTCATCGAGGTCGGATCGAACAGGAACTGGGCGCGGTAGCGCGTCTCGCTGGCCGGCGTGTCGTCACGCACTTGGGCGCGCGCCGCACCGTTGTTGCCGAGCGTCGACGACAGACGGCACGTAGTACCGGCGTAACCACCCGTGACGCTGCTCGCGGCGGACGTGCCGCCACCGATGTTCGTGCCGGACCACGGCGGCGACAGGCTCGTCGGGCACTGCGCCATCGCGGCGCCAGCAAACGCGAAACCCGTCAGGCCAAGAACCGCGAGCGACAGCTTCTTCATCTTCGTGTTCATCTGACTTTCTCCAGAGAGTGTCCGGGCAGGGCGTTTCCCCGTCCCCATTTCAATTGCTGCAAAACGGCCTTGCGGGCATCTGAACCGCGCGGAGCATAAGGACTGAACCCCTTCCCCGTCAACACGTTCCCGATCACTGCTTGACCGACCTCGAAGGAACCCGTGGCAGCTCCCACAGCACCTGGCCTCGCGGCCACGAACAGCGGACCCCCGGGGGATCCACCACGTCCACGTCCGGTGAGACGCATCGGACCACGAAAACCGGACACGTCCTGTGCGCCCGGTACGATTCCGGCCACCTGGCCATGGCCCGACGCATGGACCTGGCCGGCATGGACTGCCGCGGATTGACAGGCAGCCGCCCCCCTGCCAAGAATCGCGGCCCCTTCCGCGCCATCCGTCCCCTTGCCTCCCACCCCGCCTGCCCGCTGCCTGGCCGTCATTCCCGCGCGAGACGAAGTCGCGACGGTGGCCGCCGTCGTGGCCGGGGTACGCCGCGAACTCGATTGCCGCGTCCTCGTGGTCGACGACGCGAGCACCGACGGTACCGGTGCGGCTGCACGCGCGGCCGGCGCGGCCGTGTTGCAGTTGCCGGTGGGCCTCGGCGCCTGGGGGGCGAGCCAGACCGGCATCCGCTACGCCTTGCGCAACGGCTTCGATGCCGTCGTCACGCTGGACGCGGATGGCCAGCACCTGCCCGAATCCCTGCCCCTGCTGTTCCGCGAGCGCGACCGGCACGGCGCGAACGTCGTCATCGGCACCTGCCTCGAGCGCCTGAGCACGCCGAAGAAGATCGCGTGGCGCTACCTGCGCCTGCTGACCGGCCTGCGCCTGCGCGATTTCACCTCGGGCTTGCGCCTGTACGACGCGCAGGCGATCCGCATGCTCGCCGCTCCCGAAGCGAGCCTGCTCGACTACCAGGACGTCGGCGTGTTGATGCTGCTCGCCAAACAGGGCCTGCGCATCGTCGAGACGCCGACGCCGATGAACCCGCGCGAGGTCGGCCATTCGCGCGTGTTCGCTTCGTGGGCGGTGGTCGCGCGCTACATGTTCAATACGACGATCCTGTGCATCTCGCGACTCGACCGCGGGCACCGCGGCGCGGCGATCGGGACCGGGGCGGCACGACGCTGATGCTGAACGCGCAGATCACCGCGGCCATCCTCGGCATCGGCCTCGCCGGTGCGATCTTCTATCTGGTCCGCCGCGACCACCTGCACGGCCCGTTCGCCGCGTGGTGGCTGGCAGTCGCCGCGGCCACGCTCGCGCTCGGCATGTTTCCGTCGCTGGTCGTATGGCTCGGCGTCCTGACCGGCATCAGCTATGCGCCGGTCGTGCCGATCATCGTCGGCCTGTCGTTCGTGCTGCTGCGGATGTTGAAGCTCGACATCGATCGCTCGCGACAGGAGCGGCAGGTACGGCGGCTGACCCAGAAGCTGGCTATCCTCGAACAGGAACTGGAACGCCTGCGCCAGGCACCGGATGCGGCAGGGCCGCTGCGGCCGCGCACGCGCGAAGCCGACGAGGAATGGAGCGAGCGTTGAGTCGCGGCCGAGTCGAGGATCGGACCTGCCCTCGTCGCAACGCGGAACGCCTTGGTCAACCCTCGTAACGGCTGAGGCCGTTTCGGCCAATCGCCCGCGACGACGGCACCCCCGACCCCGCCGGGACGCGCGGGCCACCGCCAGGCCAACAGCATGCGCGTCCTGCACATCGGCAAGTACTACGCGCCGCAGCACGGGGGCATCGAACGCCACGTGCAGGACCTCGCGGAGTGGCAGGTTCGGCACGGCGTCGATGCCGGCGTGCTGGTCCACCAGCCGGCCGGCACCTGGCGCAGCGCGCGCGAACGACGCAACGGTGTCGACGTATGGCGCGCCGGTTGCCTGGCCGCTCCGCTGTACGCACCGCTCAGTCCGACGCTGCCGTGGCTGCTGTCGAGATCGCTGGCCACGATGCCGGCGGACCTGCTGCACCTGCACCTGCCGAATCCTTCCTGCATCGCCGTACTGGCCAGCGCGCGCGCGCGCCGCCTGCCCTGGATCGTGCATTGGCACGCGGACGTTTCGGCCGAGGTACCGAGCACGGCGCTGCGCCTCGCCTACCGCGCCTACCGGCCGTTCGAACAGGCCATCCTGGCGCGCTCGAGCGCAATCATCGCGACGTCTCGGGCCTACCTCGATGCGAGCGCCGCGCTGGCCGACTGGCGGGCCAAGACCCGCGTGATCGCGCTCGGCATCGGCGAGGCGCCGACCCCGGACCCTGCGCCGAATTCGCCGGACCTCTGGCCCGGAAACGACGATGAACCGAAGCTGCTCGCGGTCGGCCGGCTCAGCCACTACAAGGGTTTCGATGTTCTGCTCGATGCGCTGGCACGCGCGCCGACGACTCGGCTGCTGCTGGTGGGCGATGGCGAGTGTGCGCTGTCGCTGCGTGAACGCGCCGATCGGCTCGGCATCAGCGCGCGCATCGTGTTCGCGAACCGGCTCGATGACGAGACCCTGACCCGGGCCTACGCGCAGGCCGACGCCTTCGTGTTGCCTTCGCTCGATCGCAGCGAGGCGTTCGGCCTGGTCCTGCTCGAAGCGATGCGCGCCGGCCTGCCGGCTGTGGCGAGCGGCGTGCGCGGTTCCGGCATCGGCCACGTGGTCGCGGACGGCCAAACCGGGCTGCTGGTGCCGCCCGGGGATGCGCCTGCGCTGGCCGCGGCACTCGCGCGCATCGGCAACGACGTCGCGCTGCGACACCGGCTCGGCGAAGCCGGGCGACGGCGCTGGCGCGAACACTTCACGCTCGATCGATCGGCGCGAGCGGTGCTCGACCTGTATCTCGAAGTGTTGCGCTGAGGTTCTGCAGCAGCAGCGCGAGCAGCGAGAACACGGTCGGCACGAGGTGCAGGACCAGGCGATTGGCGCTGGTGTAGTTCTGTGCCCAGGCCGACGCGTCGGTGAAGAAGAACAGCACGAACAGGAACAGCGCACAGGCTGCGAGCAGGCTGCCGAGACAGGCGCTGGCGCGATCGACGGCGAAAGCGCGCCAGCGCCAGGTCACGACGACCGGCACGACGTACCAGAGCAGGTGCCAGTTCGGCAGGGTCAGCAGACCGCTCAGCATGGCCGTGCCGACCGGACGCCAGTGCAGGTCGAGCGTGCCGAGCGCGGGCACCATGACCTGCCCCCAGTTCACGCGTACCCAGCCAAGGCCGAGCATCGGGAAGATGAACCCACCGAGCGCGACGCCGAGCACGATCAGACCAAGCGCGAGCGCGACGACCCGCCAGCGCCAGCGCACCGGCAGAGTCGCCAGCACGACGACCACCGAGAACACGAGCAGCCACACCGCGCCCTCGAGCTTGATCAGCGGCAGGCTCAAGGCGAACGCGATCGCGAGCACGAGCTGGCCCGCTTCACCGCGCCGCAGCCAGCGCAGCCAGGCGAGCACGGCCGCACCGAAGGCGGCTGCGAGCCAGAGGTCGGCATAGCCCGCCAGCGCCGCATGCGCTCCGACCAGCGGCAGCGACACGAGCGCGTACACGAGCACCATCGCGAGTCGCCGCCCGACGCCGATGGCGCGCCATTGGCCGTAGCTCGCGAGCGCGAGTGCGGCGAGCGCACCGGTCCATGCCAGGTTGATGCGCGGCTCGTTCCAGTCGCCGGCGGCGCTGGCGAACCAGACCTGGATCCAGGCGAGCAATGACGGGTAGTCCCAAACGGCGGAGGTGCGCGCCGGCATCGAAGGATCGGCGAGCCAGGTCGAGGGGTCGACGTAGGGCACGAAATGACCGAGCAGGAACCATGTCTTCGGCTTGATCGCCCATGCCGACCAGGCGTCCCACGGGAAGGTCGGCCGCAACAGCGCCTCGCCGCCGAGGACGCCGAGGCGCACGACGACGAGGACCACCAGCAGCCACCAGACGATCCGCCCGACGCGCGGCAACGGGGCCGACGCCGGCGAGGGGTCGCGACGACGCAGAACGAAGGCGGCGATCCAGGCAAGTACGGCCACCGCACCGAGCCACGGCGCGACGCGCGCGAACGCGTGCCCGGTGTCCGCTGCGGCGAGCAGCGAGGCGAGCAGCGCGGTCAGGAACCAGCCGAGCAGGAGGCCATTGCCGAGCGCAGCCGCGACGTCCCAGCGCGCGCGCAGGCCACGCCCGAGCAGCACGCACAGACCGGATCCCGCGGCCCATGGCAATCCCCACGCAAGCAGCGCCGTGATCATGGGCCGACCCCGCGGATGCGCACGACGATCAGCGGCCCGCGTTCGAACAACAGCTCGGCCGGCCAGCTCAGGTCATCCGAGCGCAGCTCGCGTCGATCCGCATCCCACGCCCAGCCCTCCGCGTTGTAGACGACGAGGATCGAGCGGGCCGGCAACGGCGTGGCGCCGGCACGAGCGAGCACCTGGGCGAGCACCGCCACGTTGCGCGGCAGCAGGTGGTACACGAGGCGCAGTTGCTCGAAGGACGAGCCCGCATGCACGAGGATGCGCGTCGCATCCGGCTCGCGTGCGAGCAGCGGAGCGATTTCGCGCGCGGCCTCGATCACGCCGGTATCCGCCGAGCGCTGCTCGCGCTGCGGCCACTCGAGCCCGGCATACAGCGCGCGCGATCCTTCCTGCCGCCAGCGCAGGCCGGAGTGCCACTGCAGGTCGAGCAGCAGCCACCCCGCGGCGACCACAGTGGAGGCCGCAACGAGCACGCGTCGGCCGCGCCATCCGAGGATCACGAAACCGCAAGCCATCGTCGCGATCGCGACGATGGCGACGCAAACCACGAGCGAACCCGCGCGCGGCGTGTCGGTGTCCCGGCCGAGCGCGTGGACCGAACGCTGACTCCACGGCCAGTAGCCGAGCCAGTCGGTGGCCAGCGCGGCGAGATCGCCGCGCCACGAGCGTGACTCGAGCGCGGCATCGACGAGCACGAACGGTTCGAAGGCCGTTCCCGGTGGCACGACCTGCGGAGTCGGGTACTCGGCGAAACCGACCTCGATGATGCGCCCCTGCCATTCCGGCACGCTCGACAGGTCGAACCACGAATCGCCGCCCGGCCACGGCAACGACACGACGCGAACATCATCGCGCGAGTCTGCACGACGAAACACGAGCGACAGCTCGAGCGTATGCGGGAATCCGTCGAAGCGATAGCGCAACAGGCTGTACTCGGCGGCATCGACGCCGTTCAGAGCAACCGACTGCAGCGCCGTTTCGCCCTCGCCGAGGCCGGCGATGCGCAAGCGCGCGCCATCGGCGGCGGCGGCGCCCATGACGGGATTGAAGTGTGATCCATCGAACGCATTGCGCTGCTGCGCCGACAACGGCGCACCCCAGTGCAGCCCGGACGCCCAGGCCAGCGCGAGGAAGGCGCTGGCCAGCACCGCCACGATGAACAGCGCACGCCTCATGCGGCGGCGGCCTCCATCGCGGCGATCTCGTCCGGGCTGAATCCGGCGCGCAGCCGCGCCGGGACATTGAACGGACCGCGGACCTGGCCGCCGAGATGCGACGCGAGCAACGCGGCGAACGTCGCCTGCGGATCATGGCCTTCGCGCGCGCAACACCAGGCGAACCAGCGCGAACCGGCCGCCACGTGGGCGACCTCCTCCTCGAGGATGCGCTCGAGCAGGCGCGCGGTGGCATCGTCGCCGACGTTGCGCAGGCGCTCGATCATGCCGGGCGTGACGTCGAGTCCGCGTGCCTCGAGCACGCGCGGCACGAGCGCCATCCGCGCGAGGCAGGCATGTGCCGTGCGCACGGCCATTTCCCACAGGCCATCGTGGGCGTCGAAATCGCCGTAGGCGTGCCCGAGTTCGGCGAGCCGCGCTGAGAGCATCGCGAAATGCCGCGCCTCGTCGTCGGCGACGCCCACCCAGTCCGCGTAGTACTCGGGCGGCATGCCACGGAACCGGTACACGGCATCCCAGGCCAGGTCGATCGCATTGAGCTCGATGTGCGCGACGGCGTGCACGAGCGCCGCCCTGCCCTCTCCGCTGCCGAGCCCACGCCGCGGCAGATGGCGCGGATCGACCAGGCGCGGGCGCGCGGGCCGGCCCGGCGCCGCGAGCACGTCCGGGG
>JAFLDX010000230.1 GCA_017302215.1 Lysobacterales bacterium | reverse complement strand
CATCGACCGCCTCGCGCGCGCGTCCGAGCTGGAGTAGCGCAATGCCGTGCAGGCGCGCCGGTTCGGCCTCGCCGGCGAAGCGCGCCCGAGCGTCCGCGGCCTGGGCGGCGGCTTCGTCGAGCCGACCCTGCTCGAGCAGGCCGACGATGGCGGAAACGGTATCGCGCAAGGGAGGCTTCCTGGTGGAAGCCGGAACGCTAGCGAAGCGCCGCCGCGATGTCGATGACGACCGCGCCAGGCTTGCCCGCGCTCGCGCGGGCGCGTTAAGGTCGGGCACTCGGGGAACACCACAAGGAGTGGGCGTGATGAAGGCGTGGATGATGGCTGTTGCGATCGCCTGCGTGCCGCTCGGCGCGATCGCCGCCGAGCCGCAGGGCGAGCGGATCGTCACCTTGCAATGGGAGCTGGCCCTCGATGCCGACGGACATGTGATCGCCCTGGCATCGAAGAATCGTTCATACGATGCCTTGCGCGAGCGGCTCGAGCCGGTCGTGCGCGGCTGGGATTTCGAGCCCGGCCGCATCGACGGGCGTCCCGCGCCGACCGACACGATGCTGAGCGTGCAGGTCACGCTGGTTCCGCAAGCGGACGGCAAGGCGTTCGGCGTCAAGCTGCGCGACGTGCGCACCGGCGGCTCGATAGCGCCGGCGGGTAACGTGGCGCCGCGCATGACGGCGCGCGAACTCGAGCGCATGGTGCGCAGCCGCGAGCGATCCGCCATGGTCGTGATCGAGGCCCGCTACGACGGCGACGGCAAGCCGATCGAGGTCGCGGCGGTGCCGGGCGCGACCAGGGCCCCGAAGGGCCTGGTCGACGCGTCGGTCGTCGCGATCCGCCAATGGACGTTCGAGCCGGAGCGTGTCGGCGGCATCGGCGTGCCGGGGCGCGTCGTCACGCCGATCTGCTTCGCGATCGGCACGCGGCCGGCCGAGACTTCGCGTGCCCTGGAGGGCTGCGCACGCTGGACACCTCCGGGCAGCACGGCAAGCCTGGGCGAGGGCGAGACACTCGCGTTCGACTCGCGCGTGCGCCTGAAGAGCGATCCGTTCGCCGCGGCGCTCTGAGCCGGCGCGCGTGCGCGCGGCCTCCGACCGGTCACTGGATTGAAGCATGCTGCCGCGAGCCGATTCAGGGCTCGAAGTCGTGGCAGTAGATCGTGTCCTGCGCGCAGTCGAAGGCGCGTTCGAACGCGCCGAGATCCTGCGCGCCGAACGCGTTGGCGACCGAGGCGAGGTCTACGACGCGCGTGGCGTTGTCCGCCTCGAGGTAGTCGGGCTGCCATGCCGGGTGTTCGAGCGCGGCGACATCGACGCCCGGCGAACTGCGCTTGAGGCGGAAGTTTCCGGAATCGGCGTTCTCGAACCGCGGGTCTTCCTGCAGGTTGTGCGCCGAGGTGGGCAGGCCGGTCAGGTCATTGCCGAGCACGTAGTCGATGCTGTCGGCGAAGAAGCCTTCACCATCGGTCGAGACGGCGGTGCGCTTGCCGGGCTGCCAGAGGATGCTGCGCAACAGCAGAAGTCCCTCGCGGCCGACGCTGCGGATCACCTCGCCGCCGTCGATGGCATTGCCGGCGATCGTGGTCGCGTACACGCCGAGGATGCCGTGTTGTCCGGCGAATGGGTCGTCCGGATTGTGCAGCAGCGTGCCGGTGACGGCATTCGCGCTGACCACGCTGCCGTTGAGCGAAACGCGCGCGATTCCCGAAGACGGCGAGTACAGGCGCAGCAGCGATTCGCCGATGTTGGCGGTCAGGCGTGTGCCCTGCAGCTCGGCCTCGACGAAGCCCGTGCTGGCTGCAGGGCCTGAAGAGCCATCGGCCTGGGCGCGCAGCGCCGCCGCGGGCATCGCCTGACCGGCGGCGTTGCGCGCGATGTTGTTCGACACGCGGTTGCATGCGAGGCCTGCGGCACACAGCACGGCAATGCCGCCCGTGGCCGGATCGTTCGGTGCACCGACAAGGCGTCCGAGCATCGTGAAACGCGCGCGATCGGAATAGGCGCCGTCGTTGTCGAAGATCGAGACGCCGCCACCTCCGGCGTACGAGCGGTTGCCGTCGACGACGAGGTCCCAGCCGGTGACGATCGCGCTCGAGCCGATGTCGATGCCGCCGCCGATGCCGCCGGCCGTGTTGCCGTTGATCGACACGGGGCGCGACGGCACCTGCGTGTACAACCTCGTGATCGAGCGCTCGCCGCTGACGCTGAGGCCGCCACCGGGGCCGCCGGCGGTGTTGAGGCTGACCGAGCCGAAGGCGCCGGCGCTGGCGATGTCCATCTCGCAGTTCTGTGCGCGGATGCCGCCGCCCGGACCGAGCACGCCGGCCGCCGTGCTCGTCGTGTTGAGAACGACGAAGCTCGCGCTGCCGGTGATGTGCATGCGCGCGTTGCGACACCAGATGCCGCCGCCACCGTACGCGCCGTGGTTGCCGTTGATCGCGACATTGCTGCCGATCTGCACGAACACGTCGGCGGCGGTCGAGGAGTGCTCGTTGTCCACGTAGATGCCGCCGCCGTAACCGGCCTGGTTGTTGTCGATCAGCAGATTGTCGAAGGCGATGTGTGCATGCGGGCCACCGGCGATCGCGAAGCCGCCGCCACGACCTGCACTCGTGGTCACCTCGTCGCCGCCGGTGACCTCGAGGTTCTGGAAAGCGACCGTGCCGGTCGTGCCGCGCACCGTGATCACCGTGTTGGCGCCGCCGCCGGCGCCGTTGATGATCGTCTTCGTCGCATCCGGAAGAATCTGGCTGCAGTCGGCGAAGCCGCCGATCAGGCGCACGTTGCGCCCGTTGATGTCGAGCTGCTGGGCGTTGTAGGCCGCGTTGCGCGCGATCAGGATGTTGGTGACGCCGTTGGCCGGATTCGCGCCATTGATCGCGAGCTGGATGTTGCTGGTCGAGCATCCCGCACCGGTGCCCACGCGCACATCGACATCGGCGGATGCCTGCATCGCCGGCAGCACGAGCAGGGTCGACAGGACGGACAATGGCAGGGCGCGCATCGGGAATCTCCACGTCGGCGGCGGGAGCTGTCCCCGCCCGGAAGGAATGGTCTGTCTTCCTTCCGACGTGTTTCGCCATTGCGCGCCGACACGCGCGACTCAATCGCGATCGGCCGCCGCATCGAAGCCGTCGACGTACAGCGTGTCGTCGAGCACGTCGTCCGGTCCGCGTTCGAACGCGCCGACATCGACCGGTCCGCCGACATCGGGAATGCCGGCCTGGTCGACCACGCGAGGACGGCCACCCGCGTCGAGCGGAATCGTCACGCTGTCCCAGGCGCGGTCAAGCAGCGGCGAGCCTGCGGCTGGCCGGTAGTCGCCGGTCACGGACGATGCGAAGCGCGGATCGCCGACCTGGATGTCGGATTCGACCGGGAAATCGTCCGGCGCGAACGCGCTGCGCTCGTGCAGTTGCACGGCGATCGCATTCAGATACGCCGGTACGAGGCCGCCGACGACGGGTCGCCCGGGTTCCCAGACGACGCTGCGCGACAACGACAGCCCGCCTGCCGTGCGGAACACCGGCTGCGTCGATGCGGACGGTCCGGTCAACGTGCACAGGTCGCATTCGAACGACGCAACGCCGGGCGCATCGAGCACGTTGCGCGTCGCATTGCCGGCGATCAGGCTGTTGACCACTTCGAACTCGAGTGGCGGGCAGCTCGATCCGCTGCAGGTTTCGCTGAACAGGCTGTCGCCGACGTTGCCGTCGATGTGCAGCGACGCGAGGCGGGCGGATGTCGGTGCGCCCGGTGCGCCGCCGCTGGCCGCGACGACCAGTCCGCGCCCGCCTCCATTTGCGGCGATGTTGGCGCCGATGCGGTTGCATGACGTGGCCGGTACGCAGGCCACGGCATCGGCGGGGTGC
This sequence comes from Lysobacterales bacterium, assembly GCA_017302215.1. Lineage (GTDB taxonomy): Bacteria > Pseudomonadota > Gammaproteobacteria > Xanthomonadales > Rhodanobacteraceae > Dokdonella. Next base: position 1,272 of record JAFLDX010000230.1, on the reverse strand, counting down.
GCGGGCGGCAGTGACTGCATGAGGAAGCGCGCGCCACCGTCCAGCGCGACCGCCGCTCCGGCGGCCGCGCTGTTCGCGTCGATCACGCCTTCGACGACGAGCATGCGTGCGTCGGCGCCGAACAGGCTGATCGCGCCGCCGCGTCCGTTCGGAGCCGCCGCGTTGTGGTCGAAGCGCACCGGCCGGGTGCCATCGCCGGTATAGGCCTCGATGAAGACATGTCCGGACCCATGCAGCCCGGCGCCGTGTGCGGCGGCGTTGCGCGAGATGACGCCGTCGTCGCCATCGCCGCTTGATACAAGCGAGGCGGTCGTCGACAGCGCGGCATCGGAACCGAACAAGGCGATGCCGCCACCGAAGCCCTCCGCGGCGGTGACCCGGTTTCCGCGCACCAGGGTATCGATGCCGTCGATGCGCAGCGAGGCGGCGTACGCATAGACGCCGCCGCCCGCCTGGGTCGCGGTGTTGTCCTCGATGCGCACGTCATGGCCGAGCGCCACGCGCGTGGTCGCGGCGCCCGATCCGCTGATCGCCAGCCCGGCACCGTATGCGGCGCTGTTGCCGTGGATGCGCAGGTGCGCGAGCTCGAGGTCGATGCAGCCGCCGACGTAGACCCCCTGGTGGGAACCCAGTGTCAGTTCGAGCCCCTCGACGCGCACCGGTGGCGGAGAAGCCGTGTTGCAGGGTCCGGTATCGATGGCGAGAATCGGCAACGGTTCGCCGGTCGTTCCGCGGATCACGCTGCGCCCCGATGGCATGGTCGCGGAGCAGCCTGCGTAGCCACCCGCGATCACGAGGTCGCCGCGGTAGACGCGCAACGGGCCCGAATGTTCGACGGCCTTGCTGATGCGGATCTCGTCGGCCTCCGGCGTTGACGCGGCGGCATCGAGGGCGGCCTGGATGCCGGCATGCGTGCAGCTGCCGTCGGCATCGTTGCCGACGCTGTAGACGGCGGCAGCGGCGGGGAGCGTCGCAACCGACAGCACCGCGCAGCATGCGAGCGACGCGGCAGGGAGTTTGTGCATGGCCTGACTTCCTTTCGAGGATGATCTCCCGGTTCGACGTCGAACGGTCACCGATCACGCCATGCGGTGTCATCGGCCGCGCCAGGCTGACGGGGCGCGCGCTCGTCCTGCGACGAAGGGATCGCCACGAATGCGGCGTCCTTGCCTGCCCGCTTGCGGCGCTGGCGTGCCGGCCGCGATCTCAGCGCGCGATCAGGCGCAGGTGTTCCCGGTCGCTGTCGCTGATCGCAGCATGGACGGCCTCGAG
>JAFLDX010000229.1 GCA_017302215.1 Lysobacterales bacterium | reverse complement strand
GGCCAGAAGCACTTCGTTGCTTCCTCGAACAGGCCTCATACATAGACGCAACCGGATGGTCGTGTTCACAGCAGGGTTGTAACGGAGGGCGAGTCCATACATAGGAGCGCACCCTGTGCGCGACCGTCCAGCCCGATACATGTAGGAGCGCACCCTGTGCGCGACCGTCCAGCGCGATACATGTAGGAACGCACCCTGTGCGCGACCGTCCAGCGCGATACATGTAGGAACGCACCCTGTGCGCGACCGTCCAGCCCGATACATGTAGGAGCGCACCCTGTGCGCGATCGCTGTTGTTCGACATCCGACAGTCGCGCACAGGGTGCGCGGGCTTCCGGCTTGTCAGGGCGACTCGAACGACCCCTTGAAGATCTGCTCGCCGGTGGTCAGCTCGACGATGAAGCCGGTATTCGTCGCGGCGCCCTCGATCTCGAGTTTCCAGCCCGAGGCGAAATCGCTGCCCTGCGTGCGCCAGTCGATCACGCGCAGCGTGGCCTGGGTCGGCTCGAGCACGCGCACCTTCAGGCTGCCGGCGGTCGCCTCGTTGCCGTTGACGACGGGCTGCACGGGCGTGTTGAGCTGGAAGATCGCACGCGTGCCGGAGAGCACGGCGAACTGGTCGCTGACGACGAGCTTGCTGCCGGTGAAGTCGAGGCGGCGCGTCCAGGCCGTCACGCCGGCGCCGGCCGTGTAGGCCGCCGTGAGGTCACCGCTGACGTGCACTTCGCCCGCCGCGGGGCCGAGCTGGTGCACGGTCATCGTCGAGCGCGTGCCCTCGCGCTGGCGCACGTTGGCGTTGTTGCGCACGAAGCGCACGAGGTTGTGCACCTCGGTGCCGTTCTGGATGCCGCTGTGGCTCCAGATGTTCTCGGTCACGGCGAGCCAGTTGCCCGAGAACAGCGTGAACGAGCCCTGGTCCTGGTGGGCGTGGCTCTGGTCGTAGGAGCCGGCCGAGAACGTGAGCCAGGTCGCCGCCGGATTCCAGGCCGTGCGCGTGAACAGGTGGCCGATGCCGCTGGCGACATAGGTCAGCGGCGCGCCGCCGCCGGCCTGGGCAGGCGCCGTGCCCGCCGGCAGCAGGTCGTCGCGCAGGTTGAAGCCGCTCGTCATCTGCGGCACCGAGCTGTTGCCGAGCCACCATGAGGCGAGATCGCGTGCCACGGCATCGCCGGTCATGCGGCGGGCCTCGAGCAGCAGGTGGCGATGGTAGTCGTAGAACTCGGGGTTCGAGTTGCGCGCCTGGTCGCCGTACGGGGCGAACCGGTTGAGCGTCGGCACGGTGGCGTGCAGCCAGTACGAGATCGTGTCGGTCAGATGCGGGCTCGCCGTGGCGAGGTTCGTGCCGGTCGAGTCACGCCAGACACGGTACAGCTCGAACAGCTTGTGGTGCGAGGTGCCGTAGCCGGTGCCCTCCTCGCTGCCGCCACCGACGAGCAGGGCGAAGTAGGCCTGCAGCGGCGGCAGCTTCTGGCTCTGCAGGAACGCCATCCACGTGCTGCTGTTGCTGGCCAGCGCCCAGTACATCGTCGCGCGCAGGAAGCTGTAGTAGTAGTTGTTGGCCGGATCGTTGGTGCCCCAGCCGCTCCACGAAGCGGCCCGGCCGCCCCACTGTGCCTGTGCCGGCGTCCAGATGTTGGCGATCGTGCGCTCGGCGTAGGCGGCCCAGCGCGTGCGCTGGCTCGCGCTGACCTGGGCCGCGCACCAGTCGTAGGTCAGGGCCAGGTCGCCGATCATCGGCCCGGCCTGGAGGTACGAATCGCTCGCCACGGCCGGGTTCTGGCCCGCGGCGATGCGCGCTTCGGCCGTCGCGACCTGGGTTTCGATCATCGAAACGGCGAGCGTGCAGTAGTTCGCCTGTCCGCTGATGCGCGCCATCATCGCGGCGTCGGTCGCCGAGAACTCGTAGCCCGGATTGCCGGCGACGGCCTGGTTGACCCAGTTGCGGAATCGCGTGTAGGCACTGCCCTGCGTGTCGACGTAGGACAGGTCGATCGTGATGGCGGCCTGCGCGCTGCCGGCGGCGAGGACGGCGACGACGGCGGCGAAGCGCCGCGCGAGGCGGTTGAAGCGGATGGTCATCGGGAAGGCCCTGTAACCGCTCCCTCCCAACGGTCGGAAGGGCTGAGCGGACGGGCGCCACGTTAATCACGCCACGACGTGGATTTTGCGGACTATTTCCGGAAATCCGCGCGCCGCGCCGGTCCGGTGTGACGCAGCGCGCAATCCGGCGGCACGCACGCCCGTCCGGCGAGCCGCGTGGACAGCGGGCATTCAGCGCCGCTTGGCAAGCGCGTGGCGGACGTACGCCAGCATGAGTGCCGCGGCGCGCGCGAGCGACAATCCCTCGACCTCGCGGTAGATGCGCCATTGCCAGCGCGCGGCCCGCCACTTGTTGGCCGATACCGAACCGTCGCGCACGAGGTAGTCGGCCAGCGGTTCGCCGTCGTCGGCGCGCACCGCTTCGCCGGCGCGCCGCACGAGGTCGAGCCAGAACACATAGTCCTCATGGCCGATGCGACGGAAGCGCGCATCGCCGAGACGGCGGTCGTACAAGCCGGTCAGGTTGCCGATATGGTTGCTGCGCAGCAGCGCCGCATGGTCGATGCGCACGGGGGGCAGCACGGTGGACAGCACGCGTCCCGCCGCATCGACGCGTCGGTACGCCGTATAGCTCACGCGCGCGCCGGCGGCGCGCATGCCGGCGAGCTGGCGCTCGAGCTTGCGCGGATGCCAGCGGTCGTCGCTGTCGAGGAAGGCGATGCAGTCGCCGCGCGCGGCGTCGATGCCGGCGTTGCGCGCCGCCGCCACGCCGGCATTGGCCTGGCGCAGCACGACGACGCGCGCATCGCGCGCAGCCAGTGCTTCGGCCAGTGCCGCGGTCGCATCGCGCGAACCGTCGTCGACGACGACGAGTTCGAGCCGCTGATGGGTCTGGGCGAGCACCGATTCGATCGAGGCGGCGATGGTGGCCTGCGCATCGAACGCCGGCATGACGACCGAGACGAAATCGTCGGCGCCGGTGTGGGGTACCGGTGTCGCGCTCACGCCTCCGTCCGTCGGGCGCGATGCGGTGGCGGCGGCAGCAGGTAGTCGCGCCAGTCGTTCGGATCGCCGCTCTTGCCGGCTTCGGCGGCCTTGACGATGTTGTAGACCTCGCGCGCCGTCACGTAGTGCAGCACGTAGTTCCTTCCATCGTTGTAGGTGCGCTCGAGATGGTCGTGCATGGCGTCCATCTCGGCGCCGAGCAGGGTGTCGATGTCGCGTTCCTGCGTGCCGTGGGTATGGACCTTGACGAACACCCATTCCGGCCGACCCTCGACGTGGATGCCGGTCCCGACCCACGCATCGACGCGTGCCGGCGTCGGCGGACACGAGCGACGTACATCGGAGTTCTCGATGCGCGGCACGATGCCGAAGCGGCGCTCGCGCCAGTTCAGGCCGAGTGGACCCTGCACGATCATGAGGTCGCCCGCGGCCTTGCCGCCGACGCGAACGCGCTCGCCGCGATCGTGCGACTTCGGTTTCAGCGGGTCGTCCGTGGCGTAATAGATCGCGTTGACCGTGCTGGTCTGGGTGTCGCTGGGCGCCGACGGGAGGGTGAAGTCGGCGTAGCAGCCGAGCTCGCGCAGCAGGACCAGTTCGTTGTTGATTCCGCACCAGCGTCCGTCCGCACGCGAGTTGTCGAGCGACCAGTTGCCGTGGATGAAGGCGAAGGCGAGCCCGCCGGTGCGCGGATCGCGCGACAGCGCGCCATGCCTCTCGTTGAGCGTGGTGCAGAAGCGGCGCATCGCCGTGGTGAAATTCTCCGGCGTATCGTTGTCGTGATGCAGGTGGATCTCGATCTCGCCGAACCCGTCGGCGCACAACGCGGCGATCTTGTCGAGGTGTTCCTCGACATACTCCTCCTCCGGATAGAAGAAGCCGTGCTGCGGATGGCGCCCGTCCGCATCGCGATGGCGGCCGGCCATCGCCCGGTAGTCGCGGCACCAGCGGTCCACGCGCCGACGCTGCGCGTCGAGGTCGGCCTTGCCCCACATCGGTTCGTAGTGATCGACGAAACAGAACATCACGTGGGTCGGGCCGACAACCGGCGGACGCGGCTTCCGGGCGAAGTAGTCGCGCAACCAGAGGTGCATGTTGCGCGAGCGCGCCGCCAGCCACAGCACGATGATCCCGGCCAGGCCGAGCAGGACGAGGACTGCGGCGACGATCGGCAGGTTCATCGGTGCGTCACCGGGGAAACGATCATGGGCTCGCCCTCAGACTGGCAGGATACGCAACGAGAACCCGGCAGCGCGCCATTCCGGCAGCAGCATCGCGAGTGCCTGCGTGGTGGCTTCGTTGTCGTCGTGCATGAGGACGATGTCGCCGGCGGCCGGGGGGTGCCGGCGCATCGTCTCGACCAGCCGCTCCGCCGGCACGCGTCGATAGTCGAGGCTGTCGTACGACCAGTACGCCATGCGCCGGCGTTCGAACGCGAAGCGCAGCAGCAACCCGATCGAGAAGCGCCCGGACGGCGGACGGAACAGGTGTCGCTGGCGACCGTCGAACGCGGCGATGAGCTGGTCGGTGCGCTCGATCTGGCTCATCTGTTCGGCGATCGGGATGCGCGGAAACGACGGGTGGTCATAGGAGTGGTTGCCAAGCAGATGGCCTTCGGCGGCGATCCGGCGCATGAGCTCCGGGTGGCGCTCGGCCTGTTCGCCGAGCACGAAGAAACTCGCGCGCGCATCGTTCGCGGCGAGCAGGTCGAGGATCGCTTCGGTATGTCCGGGATGTGGACCGTCGTCGAAGCTCAGGTACAACCCATTGTCCTTGGCCGGGCCGGTGGTCAGCATGAGCCGGCGCGGCAGCCAGCGCAGCAGCTTGATCTTCCTTGGCCTCGGATTCATCGCTTCTCCCCCGCATCGGCGCGCGCTCGGCAAGTGCACGCCTGGCGCCCGCATCGCAGTCTGCCGGCCGCAGCCGCCCATCTCAACCCGTGCGAGCCGTCGCGGCGTCCGCGATCATCGCGATCATCGCGCATGACCGGCATACAGCGAGTCGTAACGTTCTGCCATGATTGCGACCGAACCCTCGGCCAGGGCCCAGTCGCGACCGGCGCCGCCGAAGCGCGCGGCGCGTGGCGGATCGTCGAGCAGCGCGCGCA
>JAFLDX010000228.1 GCA_017302215.1 Lysobacterales bacterium | reverse complement strand
TCGCCGAGGCGACGAAAGCCGCTTACGCGAGCTTCGCGCACGAGGCGGTGACGCCGATCCAGCAGATCGCGCCGAACTGCTTCGTGCTGGAACTGTTCCACGGCCCGACGCTGGCCTTCAAGGATGTGGCGATGCAGTTGCTCGCCCGGCTGATGGACTATGCCCTCGAACGCAAGGGCGCGCGGGCAACGATCGTCGGCGCAACCTCGGGCGATACCGGCGGGGCGGCGATCGAAGCCTTCCGCGCCTCGAAGCGTTCGGACGTGTTCATCCTCTTCCCGGACGGGCGCGTCTCCGATGTCCAGCGGCGGATGATGACGACGCCGAAGGAAGCGCATATCCACGCCATCACCATTCCCGGCACCTTCGACGATTGCCAGACTCTGGTGAAGGGCCTCTTCAACAACCTCGCCTTCCGCGACGAGGTGGCGCTTTCCGGCGTCAACTCGATCAACTGGGCGCGGATCGTCGCGCAGGTGACCTATTATTTCGTCGCCGCCGTGGCGCTGGGCGCGCCGCACCGCAAGGTCGCCTTCTCGGTGCCGACCGGCAATTTCGGCGACATTTTCGCCGGTTTTGTCGCCAAGAAGATGGGCCTGCCGATCGAAACGCTGATCGTCGCCACCAACATCAACGACATTCTCGCCCGCTCGCTCGCGACCGGCCGCTACGAGATGTCCAGGGTGGAAGCGACGCTTTCGCCGTCGATGGATATCCAGATCTCATCGAATTTCGAGCGCCTGCTGTTCGAGGCCTCGGGGCGCGATGCCGGGGCGGTGAACCGTATGATGGGGAGCCTCAAGCAATCCGGCGCCTTCACGCTGCCGGAACCCGTGCTGGCGCGCATCCGTGCCGAGTTCATGGCCTTCCGCGCGAGCGAGGAGGAGGTGGGCGAAACGATCCGGCGCACGCATCGCGAAAGCGCCTACGACCTTGATCCGCATACGGCGACCGGCGTCGCCGCCGCCGCGAAGGCCGGGCTTGCCGCCCAGATTCCACTCGTCATTCTCGCGACCGCGGCGCCGGCGAAATTCCCCGACGCGATGAAGAAAGTCGCCGGGCTCGAGGCGCCGCTGCCCGAGCGGCTCCGCCACCTGATGACCGACGCCGAACGCAGCGAAGCGGTCGCCAACGATCCGAAGGCGCTTGAGGCGTTCATCCGCGCCAGGCTCAAGCAGGGGCGCTGACCTTGGCCCGGCTCCTTGTCGGATGGTTCGGCGGCCGGAAAGAGCGAGACGATGATGTCGCGCTGGATTTCGGTGATCTCCGCCTGCGCCTGCCGGCGGCACGGGATTACGAGCGCTGGGCCGAGTTGCGCAGCCGCTCGCGCGCCTTCCTGCAACCATGGGAACCGAACTGGCCGGCGGACGACCTGACGCCCGAAGCGTTCAAGCGCCGTCTCGCACGCTACCGCGAGGAGCGCGAGGCGGACATGGCCTACCCCTTCTTCCTCGAACGGCGGAGCGATGGCGAATTGCTTGGCGGCGTCAATCTCAACAACGTCCGGCGCCGGGCGGCGATGAGTGCGACGCTCGGCTACTGGATGGGCGCGGCCCACGCTGGCCACGGCCATATGTCGGCGGCCGTTCCGGCGATCTGCGCCTTCGCCTTCGGCCGGCTCGGTCTGCTGCGCGTCGAGGCTGCCTGCCTGCCGGAGAATGCCGCCTCGATCCGTGTTCTCGAAAAAGCCGGATTTCAGCGCGAGGGCTATGCGCGGGGGTATCTTTCGATTGCCGGGGCGCGGCGCGATCATCTGCTGTTCGCGCTGCTGGCGAGCGACCGCCGCCCCGGATAGCGGCAGACCGCTGTTCAGAAGCCATCACGACGCTTGCTCACAACTTGGGCTGCGGCTACTGCTCACGAATGGACTTTGACTTGCCACGCGTCGCGCTTTCCCGGCTCTCCACGCCGTTTCACGACCGAATGGCCGCTTTGACGCGGCAGTCGGCCGGGATTCGGATCGTCGGGATTCTGCTGTGGCTGCTGGTTTCATTCGTTGCGCCGTCCCGCGCGCTTGAAGCCGTGCGGGTGACGCCGCAGGCGGAAGCGATCGATCTGCTGCCCGTCACGCAGGCCCAGCAATCGCGTGACGACCGCATCGAAATCCAGACCGCGCGCGACGCCAACGGCATCGTCCGCCGCATCGAGGTGCAGGCGCGCGAACCCGGCTCGCGGCCGCGCTGGATCGCCTTCGCGCTCGCTAACGAGACCAACGAACAGATCGAGCGGCTGCTGGTCGCGCCGCGCTTCAAGCTCTCAGGCTCCGGTGTATTCTGGCCCGACCTCGCGGCGAGCCGCGTCGAGGCGATCACCGCCAGCCACGGCCACAAGCCCGAGCGCGAGGAAGCCTCCGAGGCCGATATCTTCGTCATCACGCTCGACCCCGGCGCGGTCGTCACCTTCGTCGCCGAACTGAAGGGCAACCGCCTGCCCGAACTGACGCTGTGGGACCCGGACGCCTACAAGGACAAGCTCAACTCCCTGACGCTCTATCGCGGCATCGTCACCGGCATCGCGGCACTGCTGGCGCTGTTCCTGACCATCGTGCTCGCCCTGCGCGCCGCCCTGATCTTTCCGGCCTCGGCCGCGCTTGCCTGGGCGGTGCTGGTCTATCTCGGCATCGATTTCGGTTTCGTCGGCCGCTTCTTCGGCGTGCGGCCGGAAATCGAGAACATCTACCGCGCCGGCGCCGAAGCGGTGCTGGGCGGGACGCTGCTGGTGTTCCTGTTCGCCTATCTCAACCTCAACCGCTGGCATTCGCGCTACGCCCATATCACGCTGGTCTGGCTGGGTCTGATCGGTGCGCTGATCGCGCTCGCTTCGATCGACCCGGCGGTGGCCTCCGGCATTGCCCGCATCTCGATCGCCGCCATTGCGGTGATCGGCTTTGTGCTGGTCGTCTATCTCGCGCTGCACCGCTACGACCGCGCGACGATGCTGGTGCCGACCTGGTTCATGCTGCTGATCTGGGTAATTGCCGCCGGCCTCGTCATCAGCGGGCAGATCACCAACGACATCGCGACGCCGGCCCTGCTCGGCGGGCTGGTGCTGATCGTGTTGCTGATCGGCTTCACGGTGATGCAGAACGTCTTCACCTCCTCCGCGGTCGCGACCGGCGCAGTGCCGGATGCGGAACGCAAGGCGCTTGCCTTTGTCGGCGGCGGCGATCTCGTGTTCGACTGGGACGTGGCGGACGACCATCTCCATGTCAGCCCCGATCTCGAAGCCCATCTCGGCCTTGAACGCGGCGATCTCGAAGGCCGCGCCTCCGCGCTGATGGAGGTCGTCCACCACGTCGACCGCGACCGCTACCGGACAATCCTCAGCGCGCTGATCGAGCAGCGGCGCGGACGCGTCGCGCAGGATCTCCGCCTCGTCGCGCGTGACGGCTCGATCTCCTGGTATCGCCTGAAGGCGCGCCCTGTCGTCAATCGCGAGGGCGAGGTCGTGCGCATCGTCGGTACGATGGCGGATGTCACCTCGCTCCATCTCGCGCAGGATCGCCTGCTGCACGATGCGATCCACGATCACCTGACCGGCCTGCCCAACCGCAAGCTGCTGCTCGACCGGCTGGAGACTGCGCTCGTCTCGGCCCGTGCCAAGGCGACGCCGCCACCCCCGAAGCCGAGCCTCATCATCGTCGATGTCGACCGCTTCAAACAGGTCAACGAACAGATCGGCTTCAACGCCGGCGACATGGTGCTGCTGACGATTGCGCGGCGGCTCGCGCGCGTGGTGCGCGCAGGCGATACGCTCGCGCGCCTCTCCGGCGACAGTTTCGGCCTCGTGGTGGTGTCGGAGCAGGACCCGCAGCGCATTCTCGCGCTGGCCGATCTGGTGCGCCGCGCCGTCTCGACGCCGATCACGCATGGCGAACGGCAAATCTATCTCACCGGCTCGGTCGGCATCGCTTTTCCGGACGATTCCTCGCTGCTCGACCGCGACGCCCTGCTGCGGAATGCGGAACTCGCCTCGATCCATGCCAAGCGCACCGGGCGCGACCGGATCGAGGTCTACCGCGCCTCGATGCGCTCGATGCCGCAGGACAAGCTGACCCTCGCCGCCGACCTGCGCAAGGCGATCGAGCGCAAGGAGCTTGAGGTGCAGTTCCAGCCGATCGTACGGCTGGAAGATCGCTCCATCGCCGGTTTCGAGGCGCTGGTGCGCTGGAACCATCCGCGCCTCGGCCGTCTGCCGCCGTCCGAATTCATTTCCGTGGCGGAGGAGACCGGCGCCATCGTCGATCTCGGCATGTTCGTGTTGGAGACCACCGCGCGCGAACTGCTGCTCTGGCAGCAGAATCTCGTGGTCGATCCGCCGATCTTCGCTTCCGTCAACGTGTCGAGCCGTCAGTTGCTGCGGTCCGACCTGCTGCAGGACGTCAAGAACGTCCTGATCCGCTACCCGGTGCAGCCCGGCTCGCTGAAGCTCGAAATCACCGAAACGCTGGTGATGGAGAACCCGGAATACGCCGCGCAGATTCTCCAGAAGATCCGCGAACTCGGCGCCGGCCTCGCGCTCGACGATTTCGGCACGGGCTTCTCCTCGCTGGCCTATCTCCAGCGCTTTCCGTTCGACACGCTCAAGATCGACCAGAGCTTCGTCCGGCATGACGATAGCGGCAAGCGGCCGCTGATCCTGCGCTCGATCGTCGGGCTCGCGCATGATCTCGGCATGAACATCGTCGCGGAAGGCGCCGAGAGCGAGGCCGACACGGTGGAACTGTTCCAGCTCGGCTGCGAGTTCGCGCAGGGCTACGTGTTCGGCCCGGCGATCAACCTCGAACAAACGCGCAAGCTGATCGGCATCACCGCCTGATCTTAGGCGTGCCCCGCCTCCTGCGACAGGAAGGCCGGGTCGATCCCCAGTTGCCGCAGGGCGATGTCGTACTTGGTGTCGTTTTCGGCACCGAACACCAGCGCAGGCGTGACCGGCCCGTGCAGCCAGGTATTCTCCTGAATCTCCCGTTCGAGCTGCCCCGCGCCCCAGCTCGCATAGCCGAGCGCAAGAACCGCCTGCTCCGGCCCCTGCCCGCGCGCGATCATCCGCAGCATGTCGAGGGTGACGGTCAGCCCGATGTTCTCGGAGATCGGCAGCGTCGAATCGTCGAGGGTTACATCCATGGAGTGAAGCACGAAGCCGCGCGTGGTCTCGACCGGCCCACCGGTCAGCACCGGCACGCGCTCGACGCGACGCGGCAGATGAACCGCCTCTTCCTTGTCGATGATGTCG
>JAFLDX010000227.1 GCA_017302215.1 Lysobacterales bacterium | reverse complement strand
CGACGATTTCCGGCCGCCGCCGAACTGGCAGGGCCAGGGCGGCGGTTTCGGCGGCGACGGCGCCGATTTCAGTGACTTCTTCGAATCGATCTTCGGGCGCGGTGGTCCGGCGCGCGGCGGGCGTGCGGGCCCGCGCCGTGGCGGCGACCTGCAGGCAAAGGTCGCGATCGACATCGCGACCGCGTTCCGTGGCGGCAAGGAGCGCATCAGCCTGCGCGACCCGATCCAGGGCGAACGCACGCTCGAGGTCAGGATTCCGGCCGGCATCGAACCGGGTCGACAGATCCGCCTTGGCGGGCAGGGGCATCCGGGCCACAGCGGAGGTGCCGCCGGCGACCTGCTGCTCGAGGTCGCGTTCCGCGACGATTCGCGGTTCCGGCTCGAGGGCCGCACGATCCACGTCGACGTCCCGGTGATGCCGTGGCAGGCCGCGCTCGGCGCGACGGTCACCGTGCCGACCCTGTCGGGCGAGGTCGAACTGCGCATTCCGGCCGGCTCCGACAGCGGGCGCAAGCTGCGCCTGCGCGGGAAGGGATGGCCTGGTCGCGGCGAAGCCGGGGACCAGATCGTCACGCTCGTGGTGCACGCGCCAAAGGCCGCGACGGATGCGCAGCGCGCGGCTTACGAACGCTTTGCCGCGGCGTTCGAGTCCGCCCGCGCGGAGTGACCGAGCGCATCGTGCCCGCAAGGAAACGGCAGCACCCCTGAAGGCGCTTTCCGGAGGAGATGCACGGCCGCGCCACTCACGGGCACGCAGGAAACGGCTGACCAGCCCTACGGCTGTTGAAAGCCGGTCTTCATGCCCTGGCTGTGCACGCGTACGTCGTCGCGAGAGACCCGATTCCCGCCCGATCCGGGCGTCATGACGCCAGGGTCAGTGCGGCAGGTTCTCGTTGATCGCGCGGATCAGGTCGCTTTCGTTGACCGGCTTGGTCACGTAGGTCTTGGCGCCCTGGCGCATGCCCCAGACGCGATCGGTTTCCTGGTCCTTGGTCGTGACGAGGATGACGGGGATATGGCTCGTCTTCGGATCCTTGGCCAGCGTGCGCGTCGCCTGGAAGCCGTTGAGGTTCGGCATGACCACGTCCATCAGGATCAGGTCCGGCAACTCGCGCTTCGCGGCCTCGACGCCGGCGGCACCGTCTTCGGCGGTGATGACTTCGTGGCCGAGCTTCTCGGTGATGCGCTTCAGGCCAACGAGCTGCGACGGAGAATCGTCGACGATCAGTACGCGCGCCATAAGATGTCCAGTGTCCCCCTGGGGCCGGTCGGCCGCCGGCATTCTAATCACAGCTCGGCCTGGGCGACCAGCACGGGGTCTCAGTCCAGGCGCACGAGCGTGCGTCCGTACGATCCGCCGCCGAGCATGGCATCGAACACGCCACCGAGGCCGTCGAGTCCGATTTCGCGCATGGCGATTTTTTCCAGATGTGCAGGCTTCCAGTCGTCGGCCAGATAACGCCAGATGTCGTCCCGGATCGCGCGCGCCGTACCGGCCGAGGCGATGCCGAGCAGGCTGACCCCGCGGATGATGAAAGGAATGACGGTCGTCGCGAGGTCGATGCTCGCGGCATTGCCGCAGCTCGCGATGTTGCCGTACGGATGCACGACGCGGGTCAGGCCGGCGAGCATGTCGCCGCCGACGTTGTCGATCGCGCCGCCCCAGCGCGCGGCCTCGAGCGGGCGCTGGCCCCAGTGCAGGTCGGTGCGGGCGATGCACTGGCGCGCGCCGAGCGCAATCAGGTCGTCGAAATGGTCGACCTTGCCGGTGATGGCATGCGCCTCGTAGCCGGCACGCGTCAGCAGGTCGATGGCGAGCATGCCGACGCCGCCGGTCGCACCGGTGACGACGATAGGGCCGAGCTCCGGCGTCTGCCCGTTCTGCTGCATGCGGTACAGCGACAGCGCCGCGGTGAATCCGGCCGTGCCGAGGATCATCGCCTCGCGCAGGGTCAGGCCGGCCGGCAACGGGATCGTCCACTTCGCCTCGAGCCGCGCGTACTGCGCGTAACCGCCATCGCGCACCTCGGACAGGCCGCAGCCGGTGCACAGCACCTGGTCGCCCTCGCGGAGCGCGGGGTCGGTCGAAGCCGCGACATAGCCGGCGACGTCGATGCCGCCGTTGAGCGGATGGCGACGCAGGATCTTGCCCTTGCCGGTGCCGGCCAGCGCGTCCTTGTAGTTGACCGACGAGTACGCGACCTTGACCAGCACCTCGCCGGGCGTCAGTTCATCGACGGCCATGTCCTGCACCGCGGCACGGTATCCGCCGTCGTCGTTGCGGATGCGGAATGCACGGAAGCGGGTGTCGTCGTTCATGCGGGATTCCTCGCGTCCATCCAGTCGATTATCCGCGGAATTGCCGGTGTAGGAGCGCACCCTGTGCGCGATCGCTTTTTCTGGAACGTCCGGGTCGCGCACAGGGTGCGCTCCTACGGCGACGGGTTCGTCATGCAGCCGTGGATCCCGTGTCATCGGCCATCCCTGGCCTGCACGGGATGAGTTCATCCTGAACTCAGTTGGCCTTGTGGATCGCGCGCTTGTCGACCGCCATCGCCGCGTCGTGGATCGCTTCGGACAGGGTCGGGTGGGCGTGCACGATGCGCGCGAGGTCTTCGGCCGAGCCCTTGAACTCCATCGTGATGACGCCCTCGTGGACGAGTTCCGACACGTTCGCGCCGACTAGGTGCAGGCCGAGCACGCGATCGGTCTCGGCATGCGCGATGACCTTGGCGAAGCCGGCCGGCTCGGCCATGGCGACGGCGCGACCGACCGCGGCGAACGGGAACGAGCCGACCTTGTACGGCACGCCCTCGGCCTTCAGTTCTTCCTCGGTCCTGCCGACCCAGGCGATCTCGGGCTCGGTGTAGATGACCCACGGAATCGTCGCGAAGTCCACGTGGCCGGGCTTGCCGGCGATCAGTTCGGCCACCGCGATGCCTTCCTCGAAGCCCTTGTGCGCGAGCATCGGGCCGCGCACGGCGTCGCCGATCGCCCAGACGCCGTCGACGCCGGTGTGGCAATGCGCGTCGACCTCGATGCGGCCGCGTTCGTCGAGCTTGACGCCGGTGCCTTCCGCGAGCAGTCCCTTCGTCGCCGCGCGGCGACCGACCGCGACGAGCAGCTTGTCGACGACGAGCGACTGCTCGCCCTTGTCGTCGCTGTAGGTGACGTGGACGCCGTCCTTCTTCACCTCGGTCCTGCTGACCTTCGCGCCGAGGCGGATGTCGAGCTTCTGCTTCTTGAACTCGCGCGCGGCGACTTTCGACACCTCGCCATCGGCGGCGGCGAGGAAGGTCGGCATCGCCTCGAGGATCGTCACTTCCGAGCCGAGCCGGTTCCACACGCTGCCGAGTTCGAGGCCGATGACGCCGGCACCGATCACGCCGAGGCGCTTGGGCACCTCGCTGAAGTCGAGCGCGCCGGCGTTGTCGACGATGTGTTCGCCGAACTTCGCGAACGGCAGCTCGATCGAGTCCGAGCCCGGCGCGAGGATGACATTGGTGCCGGTGAGCTCGACGTCGCTGCCATCGTGCTGTTTCACCTTGACCACGCGGTTCGGCTCAAGCGTGGCGAAGCCGTAATACGGCGTGATCCTGTTCGCCTTGAACAGCGCCGCGATGCCGCCGGTGAATTGCTTGACGATCTTGTCCTTGCGCCCGACCATCGTCGCGACGTCGACTTTCGCGTCCTTCGCGCTGATGCCGTGCTCGCCGAACAGGTGGCCGAGGTTCCAGAACTGGCGCGACGAATCGAGCAGGGCCTTCGACGGGATGCAGCCGACGCGCAGGCAGGTGCCGCCGAGCGCGGGCTTGCCGTCCTTGCCGAGCGCGGCATCGATGCATGCGGTCTTCAGGCCGAGCTGGGCCGCACGGATCGCGGCGTGATAGCCGGCCGGGCCGGCTCCGATGACGACGACGTCGTAATGGTTGTCGCTCATGATTGTTTCTCTTTTCTGAGCCCCTCTCCCACCGGGAGAGGGGTTGGGGAGAGGGTACGGTTTCGCGCGGTGTTCAGAATGACCTCAAGCATCGCAGCCGTATTTCCAAGCGCATCGTTGTTCCATAAGCGCAGCACAAGCAGGCCTCCCTGTTCCAGCAGGCGTTTGCGCAATGCATCTTCTTCATCGCCGTGCTGCGATCCATCAAGTTCGACTGCGAGCTTCGCTTCATGACAGTAGAAGTCCACGACATAGGGTGGAAGTGGATGCTGTCGGCGAAACTTCAAACCATCGAGGCGTCCGGCTCGCAGGCGGTACCCGAGCTTCGTCTCGGCATCCGTTGCCTGGGTGCGCAGGTCGCGAGCAGCGCGCAACGTTCTTGAAGGAAGCGGCGGATTCAATCCTCTGCGCATTTCCGAACCCTCACCCGCCCCTCGCGGGGCACCCTCTCCCGGTGGGAGAGGGGCGAAAGAAGTCACATGCCCAGCAGCATGCGCTGCGGATTCTCGAGCTGGTTCTTGATGTCGACGAGGAACAGCACCGCGTCCTTGCCGTCGATGATGCGGTGGTCGTAGCTGATCGCCACGTACATCATCGGCGCGGCGATGACCTGGCCGTTCTCGACGATCGGGCGCTCCTTGATCGTGTGCATGCCGAGGATCGCGCTCTGCGGCGGATTGACGATCGGCGTCGAGAACAGCGAGCCGAACGTGCCGCCGTTGGTGATCGTGAACGTGCCGCCCTGCAGGTCGTCGAGAGTCAGGCCGCCTTCGCGCGCCTTCTTCGCGTAGTTCGCGATCGCCTTCTCGATGTCGGCGAAACCCATGTCCTGGGCATTGCGCAGGACCGGCGTGACGAGGCCCTTGTCGGTCGACACGGCGACCGAGATGTCCTGGTAGCCGTGGTAGATCACGTCGTTGCCGTCAACCGAGGCGTTGATGACCGGATGGCGCTTGAGCGCCTCGCACGCGGCCTTGACGAAGAAGCTCATGAAACCGAGCTTGATGCCGTTCGCCTTCTCGAACGCCTCGCCGAGTTCCTTGCGCATGGTCGCGACGCGCGCGAGGTTGATCTCGTTGAACGAGGTCAGCATCGCGATCGAGTTCTTCGACTGCATGAGGCGTTCGGCGATCTTCGCGCGCATGCGCGTCATCGGCACGCGCTCTTCCGGGCGTGCGCCCGGCGTCGCGCTGACGGCCGGCTTCGGCGCGGGCGCCGCGGCGGGGGCCTTGGCATGGTTGACCAGGTCTTCCTTGGTCACGGCGCCGCGGCGGCCGGTGCCGGCCACGCTGGCCGGG
>JAFLDX010000226.1 GCA_017302215.1 Lysobacterales bacterium | reverse complement strand
CGCCATGCTCGCACTGGCCGCCGCGGTGGTCGGCACGGCGCTCGCCGCCATCGCCGTCGACGTGCTGCGCGAGCTCGCGCGGAATGCGATCCCGCGCGTCGACGGCATCGTGTTCGATGCACGCATGGCCGCGTTCGCGATCGTGTTCGCGACCGTCGTGCCGACCGTCGCCGCGGTCGCCGGTGCACTCGAACTGCGCGCCGCGCCGATCGAGGCCATCCGCCGCGGCGGCAAGGGGCTGGTCGGGCGGCGTGGTTCGCGACGCCTGCTGCCGGCGCTCGCCACGGGCTTGTCGACGATCAGCCTCGTGCTCGCGCTGACCCTCGCCGGCGGCTTGTGGCGCCTGCATCGGGTGGAACCCGGATTTGATGCGCACCGGGTCGAAGTCATGCAGTTCTTCCGCGTCGGTCGCGAAGCATTGATTCCGTTCACGGCCAACCTGCTCGAACGCCTGCGCGCCTTGCCCGGCGTGCAGGGTGCCGAGCTCAGCAGCGCGCCGCCGCTGTCCGGAATCGGCAGCGCAAGCATCACGGTCGGCGTGGTCGGTCGGGACGGGGCGCAGTCGCCCCATGCCGGCCTGCGCCGCGTTTCCGAAGGGTATCGGGCCCTGCTCGGCACACCGCTCGTCGCCGGTCGCGATTTCGATGCCGGCGATCGTCGCGGCAACGAACCGGTCGCGATCGTCAGCCGGGGTCTCGCGCGCCGCCTGTTCGGCGACGGGTCCGCGCTCGATGCACGTCTCGTGCTGCCGCTCGGCCGCGGCGGCGAGAGCGTGACCTGCCGCATCGTCGGAGTCGTCGACGACATCCGCAACAACGGCGTGCGCAACGCAGCGGAACCGGAAGTCCTCGTGCCGTTCGCCCAGCAGCCGATCAATGCGATGGCTTTCCTCGTGCGCACGTCGCCGGCCGCGGGAGCCGGAGCAGGCGCAGCTATGGCTGCCGTGCTGCACGAACTCGATCCGCGCCAGGCGATCACGCGGGCCTATGCGCTTGACGACGATCTCGCCGACGAACTGCGCGCGGCGAGCTTCCTCGCCCGCATCGTGGCCGCCTTTGCCGCGCTGGCCCTTCTGCTGGCGGTGTTCGGGGTGCATGCGGTGGCTGCCCTGCAGCAGCGTCGACGCGTCTCCGAACACGGTTTGCGTCTTGCGATCGGTGCGAGCCCGCGGCGCGTCGCCGCAGGCGTGCTCGCGGAGAGCTTCGTGCCGAGTGCGCTCGGGGTCGCCGCCGGCGCGTTGGTGGTGGCCGGCCTGCTGCGCGCGTTCGACCTGGACATGGGCGTGGTCGCCCGCGGCGGCCCGGTTGCGCTCGCGTTCGCCGCGGGGGTGCTCGTGATGGCGCTTGCCGCCTTGGCTGCCGCGGCGTTGCCCGCACTGCGCGCCGCGCGCGTCGCACCGCTGGAGGCGTTGCGTGACGATTGAACCGGATCAATGCCTGCGGGCCTGTTCAGGGAACTGCCGATGAAGGTGTTCGTGGACGAATTCCACCAGGCCCTGCGCAGCGTCGCCGCGCACCGTCGCGCTGTTGCATTGCCGGTACTGCTGCTCGCGGCCGGACTCGGCCTGGCCATCGCGATGGCCTGCGTGATCGACGCCGTACTGCTGCGCGCCTTGCCGTATCCGAACGCCGAGCGGGTGGTACGCGTGAGCGAACTCGATGGCGAGGGACGCACGATGGACCTTGCCGGACCGAACGTGGCCGATCTGCGTGGCGGCGTCGGGACTTTCACGCGCACGACGCACTTCGGCGACGGCGAGGCCACGGTGGGCATCCCCGGCCAGACCCTACGCAGCCACGTGGTCTGGGTCGGTGGTGCATTCTTCGATGTGCTCGGCCAGCCGCCGCTGCTCGGCCGCACGCTCGATCGTCGCACGGGCAACGCGGAAGCCGTGATCGGCCATGCGTTGTGGCAGGGATTGCTGCAGGGACGCACCGACGTGCTCGGCCGCGGCCTCCGTGTCGACGGCAGCGACTACACGATCGTCGGCGTGATGCCGAAGGGGTTCGGCTTCCCTGGCGGGAGTGGGGTCTGGGTCGGCGTCGACGACGCGATGCTGGGGGCGAGCCGCAGCGCGCACAACTGGCAGATGCTGGCGCTGCTCGACGACGCCGGCTCGCTCGACCGCGCTCGGCTCGAGGCCGCAGCCGTCGCCGCGCGGCTTGTGCAGATGCATGCAACCGACATGGACGCGCGCGGCTTCGACGTCGTCCCGCTCGCCGCGGCGATCGGTGCACCGGTGCGGGGGGCGCTGCTGGTCCTGCTGGCGGGGGTTTCGTTCCTGCTCGTGATCGCGGTCACCAACGCGATCAACCTGCAGCTGTCGCTGGCGATCCGACGCGAACGGGAGTTCGCCGTGCGTGCGGCGCTGGGGGCAGGACGCAGCCGGCTCCTGCTCCAGCGCTTCAGCGAGAATGTCGTCGTGCTGGGTGTCGCATGGGTGTTCGCGATGGCCGTCGCGGTCTTCGCCATCGACCTGCTGGTCGGCATGGCCGCGACCAGTCTCCCGCGCACGGACGAGATCGGCCTCGATGCACGCGTCGTCGTCGCCTCGTTCGTGCTGGCCCTGGCCATCGCCTGCGTGCTGACGGCGACGACCACGATCGCCTCGCGTCGGCGTGCGGCGATCGAGGTGCTGCGCGCCGGTGGTCGCGGACACGCGGTGTCACGCGGCGCCCTGCGCGCGCGCAAGCTGCTGCTGGTCGGCCAGACCGCGTTGACGACCGTGCTGCTGGTCGGCGCGGCCCTGCTCGGGCGCAGCTTCCTCGGCCTGGCCGCGATCGACGCGGGTTATCGCGACGACGGTGCGGTTGCGGTGCAGTTGACCCAGCCCGCCAGCGAGGATCGCGAAGCGGCGTTCGCGAATGCGCGCCGCTACGAGGACATCATCGCGCGCATTGCCGCAATACCCGGGGTCAGCGCGGTCGGCGGCGCGAACCGCTTGCCGCTCACGGGTGGCATGAACGGCGGGTTCTGGGATGCCGGTGTCGACCGATTCGAGCCCTCGATGCCCGCGCCGCTCGGCCAGGCGCATCTGCGCGTGGCCGATGCCGGCTACTTCGAGGCGATCGGCATTCCATTGCGGCGTGGACGCCTGATCGACGAGGGCGATCGCGCCGGCGCGCCGCCGGTGGTCGTCATCAGCGAGGCGGTCGCGCACGCTGTCTGGGGCAGTGCCGATCCGCTCGGCCGGCGTCTGCAGATCGGAAATCTCGACAGCGACATGCAGCCCGTCACGGTCGTCGGCGTCGTTGGCGACGTTCACGAGCGGCGCCTCGAGACCGAACCGCTCGGCACGATATACGCCGCGCTCGCGCAGCGGCCGAAGGCAGCCGCCGAATTCAACCTGGTGGTCCGCTCGAGCTTGCCGCTGGCCACCCTGATGCCGGCATTGCGCAATGAACTCGAACGCAGCGTCGCGCAGATTCCGTACTCGCTGCACCCGCTGTCGGAGCTGCGCGCCGATGCGCTTGCGCAACGCCGCTTCAACCTCGTCCTGCTCGGCGTGTTCGCGGTCGCTGCACTGGTGCTGGCGACGAGCGGCCTGTACGGACTCATGGCATTTTCGGTCGGCCAGCGACGCGGCGAGCTCGCCGTGCGCCAGGCCTTGGGCGCCGCACCGGCGCGCATCCGCCGACACGTGCTGGGTGACGGCGGACGCATCGCTCTGCACGGCATCGTCGCCGGTCTTCTGGTTGCGATGGCCGGTTCGCGCCTGGTCTCCGGACTGCTGCACGGCGTCTCGTCCACCGATCCGCTGGTGTTTGCGGCGGTGTCCGCACTGCTCGCCGCAGTCCTGCTCGCCGCCAGCGCGATCCCGGCCTGGCGCGCCGCGCGCGTCGCACCGCTGGAGGCGCTGCGTGACGACTGAGCAGGACATCCTTGCGCGTGCGACGGTGTCCGCCGTCGCCATCGGCGTGTTCGCGCGCGGACAGTTCCGGTGCGCATGGCGACGCCGATGCGCGCCTGCGCGAGCCGAACGGAGTTGGCCCGATGCTTGCGTGGCATCGGGTCGGAAGCACCGCGAGATCGAAGCGGCCATCTGGTGACGAGGACCTCCATGACGAGCGACATCCGCCTTGCCCTGCGCTCGCTGCTGCGCGCTCCCGTGTTCACGCTCGCCGCCGTGCTGATGCTCGCCGTCGGCATCGGCCTGTCGATCTACATGTTCGCCGCGATCAACGCCTTTGCACTGAAGCCGCTGCCGTTCGCCGAACCGGAACGCCTCGTCCACTTCGAGTACACCGATGCGCGCGACGCGTCGCGCAACCTCGCCCTCGATGCGGCCGACTGGCTCGACCTGCGCGAACGCCAGCACTCGCTCGAGTCGCTGGCGGCCTATATGCAGGGCACGGCGAGCCTCGGCGGCATCGACGGGGCGCCCGAGCGCCTGGCCGGCGCGTTCGTCAGCGCCGATGCCTTCGCCGTGCTCGGCGTCGCACCGGTGCTGGGTCGCTCGATCAGCGAGGCCGACATGCGCGCCGGCGCGCCGCGCGTTGCACTGCTCGGCCAGCGCGTGTGGCAATTGCGCTTCAACGCCGATCCCGGCGTGATTGGCCGCAACGTGCGCGTCAACGGCGAGCCCACGACGATCGTCGGGGTGATGCCGGAAGGCTTCGGCTTCCCGATCGCCGAGTCGATCTGGCTGCCGCTGTCGAGCGATCGCGCGCTCGTCGCCGCCGGCCCGGCGCCACGCGTGAAGACCTATGGACGGCTGCGTGCCGGCGTCTCGCGCGATCAGGCCGAACAAGAGTTCGGCGCGCTGATGCGAGGCCTCGCCGACGAGCGCGGCGTCGCGCTGCGCGGCGACCGGCCGAAGCTCGAGCCGTTCTCCGAGGAGTTCATCCTGCCGCAGATCCGCCATGCGACGAAGGCGATGTTCGTCGCCGTCCTGCTCGTGCTGCTGATCGCCTGCGCGAATGTGGCGAGTCTCATCCTCGCTCGCTCCGCCGCGCGCACGCGCGAGCGGGCGATCCGGTCGGCACTCGGCGCGAGCCGGCGCCGGCTCGTGCTGGAGGTGCTGGTCGAGACGAGTGTCATCGCGCTGGCCGCAACCGTGCTCGGCTGGTTCGGCGCCGACCTCGCGGCGCGCGCTTTCGACACGCTCGGATCGGCCGGCACGCGGCTGCCGTACTGGGTCGACTTTTCGGTCGACCTGCGCGATCTCGCGTTCTACGCCGGCATCGCCCTTGCCGCGACCCTGCTGGCCGGGCTCGTGCCGGCCCTGCGCGCGGGTCGCGTCGACGTGCAGG
>JAFLDX010000225.1 GCA_017302215.1 Lysobacterales bacterium | reverse complement strand
CGGACTGCGCAGCCGGCGACGGCGTGGCGCTTGCGACGGTGGCCGGTGGTGTAGCCGGCGCCACGCCTGCGACGCCGAGGCGCGCCTCGAGTGCGCGCAGGGCTGCTTCGTTGTCGCGTTGCAGGCGCGCGATCTCGGCGAGCTGGGCGCGCAACTGGTCGATCTGTGCGCGAATCTCCGCATCGTCCGCGGCGAGTGCCGGTAACGCCATTGCGGCAAGGATCGCCGTGGCGATGCCGCGGATTGTTCTCGAGTGGGAAGTGGGCATGTCGAACCTCGCGGACAATGACAGGCGATTGGCGGGATCAGTCCTGCGCGCGCCGCGACGGCAGCATGCGCGACAGGATGCGTTCGCGGCGCACCGCGTGATGGTGGATGACGGCGAGCACGTGCACGGCAACCACACCGGCCAGTGTCCAGAACAGCGCGACGTGCAGGCGGTCGACCGGCTTGCGCCAGTCCGGCAGGGCCGGGGCGAGCGCGGGCAGGTCGACCAGGCCGAACCATGGCAGCGGCTGGCCGGCGACCGAGTTGAGCAGCCAGCCGGACAGCGGCAAGGCGAGCAGCAGCGCGTACATGAGCGCATGGCTCGCGGCCGCGACGCGACGCTGCCATGCGGGCGAAGGCGGCGGCATCGGTGCGCGCGTGCGCCAGCGTGCGAGCACGCGCAACGTGGCGAGCGCGAGCGCGGCGATGCCGAGCGACTTGTGCGTGGCATAGAGCACGCTGCGCGTCGCATCGCCTTTCGGCAGGTCGACCATGACGAGTCCGATCGCCGCGATCATGGCGACGAGCAGCAGGCCGAGCCAGTGCAGGGCCTGTACGAGGGGATGCCAGCGCGTCGACGTGACGGACATGGATCGCTTGGCTCAATCGCGCGGCGCCGTGCGGCGCGTGCCCCAGGCGATCAGCACGAGGGCGAGTGCCGCGCAGAACATGATGTAGTAGGCCGGCACGAGCTTGCTGCCGGTCAGGCCGACCAGGGTGGTCAGGGTCAGCGGGGCGAGGCCGCCGAACAGCAGCACGCCGACGTTGTACGAGATCGCGACGCCGGTCGAGCGCACGCCGGTCGGAAACAGGCCGGCCATCATGCCGGGGGTCGGGCCCCAGATCAGGCTGATCACGACCGCGATCGAGATCTGCGCAGTCAGCAGGCGCGCGAGATCGGGCGCGGCGACCACCCAGGCGAACAGCGGGTACGAGAGCACGCCGAACAGCACCGCGCCCGTGCACAGCACGCGCTTCGCGCCGTAGCGGTCGGCGAGCAGGCCGGTCAGCGGGCACAGCACGAACAGGATCGCGCCGCAGATGAAAGAGCCGAGCAGGGCGTCGGAGAACTTGAGGCCGAGTTGCTGCACGACGAACAGCGGCATGTAGATGAACCACAGGTAGTTCGACACGGTGCCGACCACGCACACGCCGAGACCGGCCACGAGCGCGCCGCGGTGGCGCGAAAGGATCTGCAGGAAGCCGAGCCGGTCGTGCGCGCGCGCCTGCACGAACGACGGCGATTCCTCGACCTTGCGACGGATGTAGAAGCCGACCGGCGCGATCAGCACGCCGAGCAGGAACGGGATGCGCCAGCCCCAGCCGGCGAGATCATCGTCCGCGAGCAGCGCACTGAGGCCATAGCCGAACAGCGCGGCGACCGAGATCGCGAGCGCCTGCGAACACATCTGCAGGCTGCCGAACAGCATCCTGCGGTTCGCCGGCGCGTACTCGACAAGCATCGCGGTCGCACTCGCGAACTCGCCGCCGACCGAGAGCCCTTGCAGCACGCGCGCAAGGATGACGAGGATCGGCGCGACGATGCCGATCATCGCGTACGGCGGGGTGATGCCGATCAGCAGGGTCGACACGCCCATCATGAGGATCATGAGGGTCAGCGCGGGCTTGCGGCCGACGCGGTCCGCATACAGGCCGAGCAGCACGCCGCCGAACGGGCGCACGAGGTACGAGATCGCGAATGTCGCGGTGGCCAGCAGGGTCGCGACGAAGGCGTCGCCGGCCGGGAAGAACGCCTTGGCGATGAGTCCGGTGAAGAAGCCGTAGATGAGGAAGTCGAACCACTCGAAGGCGTTGCCGATCACCGACGAGGCGACGGCGCGGCGCATCGCGCGCGGATCGATCGGACGGGGTTCGACGACTTCGGTCATGCGGGGCTCCGGTTTCGGTCGCGGGCAGGGCGGTGGCGTGCAGGCACTCAGCCAGGCGCCGGCGGCGCCTTCGGTTCGCCGGCGCTGAACCATTCCTGCGGCGGGATCTCGTGCAGGATCACGCGCACGGCGGCGAGTGGTGCACCGAGATGCGCCACGGCGGCATCGGTCACGGCGCGCGCGAAGGCCTGCTTCTGTTCCGGCGAACGGCCGGCGAGGATGTGGGCGTGGACGATCGGCATGGCAGGTTCAGCCTTCGACGTGGAATCCGCAGCGGCCGAGTGATTCGACCTCGAGCGAGACATGGATGCCGGCGCGCAGCGCGCTCGCGGCGGTGGCGCCGCCGGCCAGAACGATGTCGCCCGGTTCGAGCGCTTCGCCGGCTTCGGCGACGACGCGCGCGGCGGCGACCAGCGAGCGCAGCGGGTGGCCGAGGATGGCCGCGGTCGATCCGAACGCCTCGGCGCGGCCGTCGAAGGCCATGACGAGGCCGAGGTTGTCGAGGTCGGTGGCGGGACTGCGCCACGGGCCGAGCACGAAACCCGATGACGAGCTGTTGTCGGCGACGACATCGGTCAGCGAGAAGCGGAAGTTCTCGTAGCGCGAATCGATGATCTCGAGGGCCGGCGCGACCGCTTCGATCGCGGCGAGCGCCTGCGGTGCGCCGACGCGTCCGGCCAGGCGCCGGCCGACCAGGAAGGCGACTTCCGGTTCGACGCGCGGATGCACGTAGTCGCCGAGGCGGATGCTCGCGCCGTCGTCGACCAGCATGTCCGAGGTCAGCCGGCCCCAGATCAGGTCCGACACGCCCATCTGGACCATCTTCGCGCGGCTCGTGAAGCCCATCTTGATGCCGATGCGGCGTTCGCCGCGGGCGAGGCGGCCGCCGATGTTGAGGCGCTGGATCGCATAGGCGTGCGCGAGCGAGATCGCTGCTTCAAGCTGCGGCGTGGCGGTGGCGGTGCGTGCGGCGCCGTCGAGGCGCGTCGCGATCGCTTCGAGATCGGCGTGCTTCATGCCGCGTCCTCGCGTGCGCTCCGGCGTCGCGCGACGAGATCGAGGGCGACGTCGACGATCATGTCCTCCTGGCCGCCGACCATGCGCCGCTCGCCGAGTTCGACGAGGATCGAGCGCGTGTCGAGGCCGTGGTCCGCGGCGGCCTTCTCGGCATGGCGCAGGAAGCTCGAATAGACGCCGGCGTAGCCGAGGCTCAGCGTCTCGCGGTCGACGCGCACCGGACGGTCCTGCAGCGGTCGCACGAGATCCTCGGCCGCATCCATGAGTCCGAACAGGTCGCAGCCGTGGTCCCAGCCCATGCGTTCGGCGGCGGCGATGAACACCTCGAGCGGTGCGTTGCCGGCGCCGGCACCCATGCCGGCCAGCGAGGCGTCGACGCGCGTCACGCCGTTCTCGACCGCGACGATCGAGTTGGCCACGCCGAGCGAGAGGTTGTGGTGGGCGTGGATGCCGATCCCGGTCTCGGGCCGCAGCGCGGCGCGCAGCGCACGCACGCGCTCGCGCGTGGCGTCCATGGTCAGCGCGCCGCCGGAGTCGGTGACGTAGACGCAGTACGCGCCGTAGCTCTCCATCTTGAGCGCCTGCTCGGCGAGCGCGTCGGGTCCGATCATGTGGCTCATCATGAGGAAGCCGGCGACGTCGATGTCGAGGCGGCGTGCTTCCTCGATGTGTTGCCTCGCGACGTCGGCCTCGGTGCAGTGCGTGGCGATGCGCACCGAGCGCACGCCGGCCTGCACGGCCTCGCGCAGGTCGTGCACGGTGCCGATGCCGGGCAGCAGCAGGGTGGTCAGCTTCGCCTGCGTGCAGCTTTCGCGCACGGCTTCGATCCATTCGAGATCGGCATGGCGGCCGAAGCCGTAGTTGAAACTCGATCCGGCGAGGCCGTCGCCATGCGCCACTTCGATCGCCGCGACGCCGGCCGCATCGAGCGCGGCGGCGATCGCGCGCACGGCGTCGAGGCCGTACTGATGGCGGATCGCGTGCATGCCGTCACGCAGGGTGACGTCCTGGATGTAGAGCCTGCTGCTCGTCATGAAGGCCATCACGCCACCTCGCGTGCGGTCGGCAGGGCAGCCGCCAGGTGTTCGCCGGCGGCGAGCGCGGCCGAGGTCATGATGTCGAGGTTGCCGGCATAGGCCGGCAGGTAGTCGCCGGCGCCTTCGACTTCGAGAAACACCGAGACCTTGAGGCCGGCCTGCGCTGCCGGTTCGCCGAGGATCGCGGCGCAGGCGGCGGCGTCGAGCCGTTCGAACTGCACGTCCTGCTTGAGCCGGTAGCCCGGCACGTAGCCGGCGACCGTTGCGACCATGGCCCGCACCGAGGCACGGATCGCGGCCGCATCGCCGCCTTCGGTCAGGCAGTAGACGGTATCGCGCATGACCAGCGGCGGCTCGGCCGGATTGAGCACGATGATCGCCTTGCCGCGCCGTGCGCCGCCGACCTGCTCGAGCGCTCGCGCCGTGGTTTCGGTGAACTCGTCGATGTTGGCGCGCGTGCCGGGCCCGGCCGATTTCGAGGCGATCGAGGCGACGATCTCGGCGTAGCGCACCGGTGCGGCGCGCGCGATCGCGGCGACGATCGGGATCGTCGCCTGGCCACCGCAGGTGACCATGTTGAGGTTCGGCGCATCGGCATGCGCATCGAGGTTGACCGCCGGCACCACATAGGGACCGACCGCCGCCGGGGTCAGGTCGACGACGCGCTTGCCGTCGGCGCGCAGCGTGTCGGCATGGACGAGGTGTGCCGCCGCCGAGGTGGCGTCGAAGACGAGATCGATGTCGGCATAGACCGGCATGCGGCGCAGGCCGTCGAGGCCGTCGTGCGTGG
This sequence comes from Lysobacterales bacterium, assembly GCA_017302215.1. Taxonomy (GTDB): domain Bacteria; phylum Pseudomonadota; class Gammaproteobacteria; order Xanthomonadales; family Rhodanobacteraceae; genus Dokdonella. The sequence goes on along the minus strand of JAFLDX010000225.1, from coordinate 258 downwards.
TCGCGACGCCGAGCGCGCGGGCACGCGCGAGGCCGTCCGACGCGGCATCGACGCCGACCAGCACGGCCATCTCGAGCCGGCGCGAATGGCGCAGCAGCTTGAGCATGAGGTCGGTGCCGATGTTGCCCGAGCCGATCACCGCCACCTTGCGTCGTTGCATCGCCTCACCCTCCCGCGAAGGCCGCGGCGACGCGGCCGAGGCCCGAAATGCGCGCCTCGAAGACGTCGCCCGCAGCGACCGCGACCATCGGGCCGAGC
>JAFLDX010000224.1 GCA_017302215.1 Lysobacterales bacterium | reverse complement strand
GAAGGCGGCCTCGTTGTCGCGCCGCGTGACTTCGTCGGCGGCGCCGCCGTCGAGGTAGGCCCACGCGGCAGGGTCCATGCGCTCGCGCGCGAGCGGTGCGTAGTCGGCGACGGCGACGACGGCGGACGGGATCGTCGTCGTCACGTGTCCGACCATTGGCGCAGCAGGTTGTGGTACACCCCGGTCAGGCGATCGATCGCGGCCTCGCCCGCCGCCGCGACGGTCAATTCGCGGATGGCCGTGTCGAGCTGCAGCAGCAGCGCGCGCCGCGTCGCATCGCGCACGAGGCTCTGCGTCCAGAAGAAGGCCGCGTAGCGCGTGCCGCGCGTGACCGGCGTGACCTTGTGCAGGCTCGTGCCCGGATACAGCACGAGCTGGCCGGCGCGCAGCTTGACGCGCTGCGTGCCATAGGTGTCCTCGATGACGAGTTCGCCGCCGTCGTACTCGTCGGGGTCGCTCAAGAACAGCGTCGAAGACACGTCCGTGCGCACGCGGTGCGGCGTGCCGGCGATCGTGCGGATCGCGTTGTCGATGTGGAAGCCGTATTCGCCGCCGCCCTCGTAGCGGTTGAAGAACGGTGGCAGCACTTTCAGCGGCAGCGCGGCGGCGATGAACTCGGCGCGCTTGCCGAGTCGTTCGAGGATGCCGTCGCCAAGCCGGACCGCGAGCGCATCGTCGGTGGCGAGTTGGAGGTTGCGTTTGGCGCCGATCGCGAGGTGCCCGGCCGTGGCGCGGCCGTCGATCCAGGTCGCGGCCTCGAGCTGGAGGCGCGCGGCGCGCACCTCGTCGCGGGTCAGCACATCGGGAATCTCGAGCAGCATCGCAGCCCTCCTGCCGGAGCGCCCATTATGGCCGAGCGCGACACGGCTCGCGTCCTGTGCAAATCGCCGCAGGCCCCGCACGCGGGCTCGCACAGCCGGCGACGATGGCTCACCGGTTCACGCCGAGTCTCGACGCAGCCGATCCGGCGACGACGCATCCGCTTCGACCGCGGCAACGAAGGCGGGATGTTCCGACGCATGGCAGGAGGCGAGTGCGTCCGTGCGCGTGGAGGCCGTCGACCGGGCGTCGCCGCGCTTGCGCCGTGCGACGGATCACACCACGCCGCTGTACCTTCGTACAACGGCGCGGCCGCTTCGCGCGGAACAGACTCGCCCGCAGTGCCCAGCAGGGCCTTCGGGAGGGAAGTGTCATGTCCAGCATCCTGCGCGGCGGCGTCGCGCTGTTCGCCTTCGGCTTCGCCATGGCCGCGAGCGCGGCCTGCGTCGACAACGTCGTCCTCGTCCACGGCAACACCGGCAGTCCGTCGGATTTCGTCAACACCACGAGCACCCTGCTCGCGCGCGGCTACACGAATGCGCAGATCTTCAAGCCTTCCTGGGGCAGCGCCTGCGCGGCCTGCAACGACCACAACGGCAGCGAGGAAACACCCGTCGAGAACGCGATGATCGACGCGATCGCCTCGTCGTGCACCGGTCGCATCGACGTCATCGGTCATTCGATGGGTGGCACGCTCGCGGCGCGCGTGATCGACCGGGTCGGCCTCAAGACCTACGTGGACAGTTTCGTCGGCATCGCCGGTGCATTCCGCGGACTGCGCAGTTGCGGGACCTACCCGTGGAACGTCTGGACGAGCACCTGCGGCGCGTGGGGCCTGTCGGTGTCGAGCCCGTTCCTCAACGGCCTCGCCGGCAAGCGCTTCGGCACGCGCATGCATTCGCTGAAGTCCTACGTCGACGAGATCGTCTGCTCGACCGGCATCTGCACGGTCGCCGGCGTGCATTCGTCCTCGATTCCCGGCGAGAACACGAGCACCACCTACACCTGGGGACACTACGGCCTGCTCTGGTACACGGCGGCGAAGCAGGCGGATCTCATTCGATAAGGGAGCAGGGGCGAGGGACGAGGGACGAGGGCGCGTGTTGCCGCTTCGGCTCGGGCTTCCGGCGCGCCATGGAAGCCTCCAGGAGGCGCCCTCGCACCTCTCCCCTCGCCCCTCGCCCCTATACCCTCGCCCTGCCCTCAAACCAGCTTGCTCCAGCGCATCTCGGCGACGCCGGGCGGCGGGGCGAAGCTGTCGGCGCGGGCATCGGGCCAGAAGCGCTGGAAAACGGCGTGCGCGGCGGTCTGTTCGAGCAGCTCGCCGGGGCGCACGAAGGTGTACAGCGTCGCCAGTGAACGCACCTCGTTGCCGGACACGCGGCGGATGATGTGCTCGGGACCGAGTTCGCCCGGATGGTGCAGTCCCGACGCAGCGACCAGTTCCTTCAGCGCGCGCAGCGTGTTGCCATGGAAGTTCTTCACGCGCTCGGCCTTGTCCGGCACGTCCAGTCCGCGCCAGCGCGTGCGGTCCTGGGTGGCGACGCCGGTCGGGCAATGGTCGGTGTGGCAGCTCTGCGACTGGATGCAGCCGAGCGCGAACATGAAGCCGCGCGCGGCATTGCACCAGTCGGCGCCGAGCGCGAGCGTGCGCGCGAGATCGAAGCCCGTGATGATCTTGCCGGCCGCGCCGATGCGGATCTGCTCGCGCAGACCGAGGCCGACGAGCGTGTTGTGCACGAGCATGAGCGCCTCGCGCAGCGGCGCGCCGACGTGGTCGGCGAACTCCATCGGCGCGGCGCCGGTGCCGCCCTCGCCGCCGTCGACGACGATGAAGTCCGGGCGGATGCCGGTCGAGAGCATGGCCTTGGCGATGCCGAACCATTCCCAGGGATGGCCGATCGCGAGCTTGAACCCGGTCGGCTTGCCGCCCGACAGGTCGCGCAGGCGCGCGACGAAGCGCAACAGGCCCTCGGGCGAGTCGAATGCCGAATGGCGCGCGGGCGAGATGCAGTCCTCGCCCTGCGGTACGCCGCGCGTCTCGGCGATCTCGCGCGTGACCTTCGCGCCGGGAAGCATGCCGCCATGACCGGGCTTGGCGCCCTGCGAGAGCTTGACCTCGATCATCTTCACCTGCGGCAGCACGGCGCGCTCGACGAAACGCGCCTCGCTGAACACGCCGGCACGCTCGCAGGCGCCGAAGTAGCCCGAGCCGAGTTCCCAGACGATGTCGCCACCGTTCTCGCGGTGGTAGGGCGACAGCGAACCTTCGCCGGTGTCGTGATAGAAGCCGCCGCGCCGCGCGCCTTCGTTGAGCGCGCGGATCGCGTTCGGCGACAGCGAACCGAAACTCATCGCGGAGATGTTGAACACGCTGGCCGAATACGGCTGCGTGCATTGCGGGCCGCCGACCGGCACGCGGAAGTCGTGGCTGTCGATGTGGGTCGGCATCATCGAGTGGTTGATCCACTCGTAATTGTTGGCGTAGACGTTGCGCTCGGTGCCGAACGGGCGTGTCTCGAGGGCGAGCTTGGCGCGCTGGTAGACGATTGCGCGCTGGTCGTGCGAGAACGGCACCTCGTCGTCGTCGGCCTCGACCACGTACTGGCGCATCATCGGCCGGATCGACTCGAACAGGTAGCGCATGTGGGCGAGGATCGGGAAGTTGCGCCGCAGGGTCTTGCGCGTCTGCGCGAGGTCCCAGAGGCCGATCGCGGCCAGCACGCCGCCGACGAGTGCCAGCCAGCGCCAGCCCCAGCCCTCGTTCCAGTACAGCGCGCCGACGATGCCGGCGATCACGGCGAGGACGAACGGCCAGTAGCGCATCGGCAGCGGCGACTTCACTTCGACCTTCCGGCGGGTGGGCGGCGCGAAAGCATAGCGCAGGCGCCTGCCGTGCCTTTGCCGACGGCGCATGAACGTCCGCCGGCACGCCTGCCGCGCGCACGCCAATCCATGCGATGCTGGTCGCCGGGTCCGGCCTGCACTGCGCAGTCGACCCCTCCCGCACCATCCCGAGGGTCATCGATGACGCGAACGACCGAACCTGCCGCGCGCCTGTCCGCGCTCCTCGTCTTCGCCGTGCTCGCCCTCGGCGCGCCGGCGGCGCATGCCGAAACGGACGGGCTGCCGCCCGCGCGCGGACCGGCCACCGGCCTGGCCGACTCGGCCGCATTGCGCGCGACCGTATTCGGCACCGCGCCCGACGAGCTCGCCGAGCAACCCGAGCGCGTGCCGGTGCGCGAGATCGACATCCGCATGCCGTGGGCACGACCCGTGCCGCCCGTGCTGTGGTTCAACAGCCGCCTGCGCGTCTGGTTCTCGCCGCAGCCGGCCGAGGCACCGCTCGCCGTCGTCATCGCCGGCACCGGCGCCGATGGCAACACGGCGAACATCCGCCTCCTGCGCGGCGCACTGTATGGCGCCGGCTATCACGTGCTGACCGTGCCGTCACCGACCTTCCCGGGTTTCATCACGGCCGCTTCGTCGACCGGGGTCGCCGGCGACCTGCGCCAGGATGGTGCCGACCTCTACCGTGCAATCGAGCGCGTCATCGCGAACCTGCCCGACGCGCCGAAGATCCGCCACGTCGACGTGCTCGGCTACAGCCTCGGCGGCGCCAATGCGGCGATGCTGAAGGCGATCGACGCACGCGAGCGCCGGCTCGGCGTGCGTCGCGTCGTCATGATCAATCCGCCGGTCAGCCTGTTCAGTTCGATCGGCCGGCTCGACCGCCTGTTCACCCAGTCGATCGGCTCGGCCGACGACGGCCTCGAGCGCCTGTACCAGCAGCTCTACGCCGAACTGGCCAACCTCTACCGCGTGTCGAGCACCGTGCAGATCGACGAGAGCTTCCTGTACGGCGCCGCGGCGAGCGTGCTGCGCACCGACGCCGAATTCTCGGCGGCGATCGCACTCAACTTCCGCCTCGCGCTCGCCAACATGTTCTTCGCCGGCGACCTCTACGCGAAGACCGGCGCGGTGGTCGACCCGCGAGATCCGCCGCGACCGGGCGACCCGCTCGAAAAGACCTACCGGATCCTGCGCGGCAAGCCGTTCTCCGAATACTTCGACCAGGTGTTCGCGCCGTACTACCTCGCCCACCGGCCCGGCGCGACGCGCGAATCGCTCGTCGCAGACAACCGCCTCGCCACGCTCGGACCGATGCTGCGCGAGGATGCCGACGTGTTCGCCCAGACCAACCGCGACGACCTGATCCTCGATCGCGAGGAGCTGGCCTGGCTCGAGGCGACGTTCGGCCCGCGCATCGTCGTCTACGACCACGGCGGCCACCTCGGCACGATCGGCAGCCGGGCCCAGGTCGCCGACATGCTCGCGATGCTCGACGGGCGCTGGACCGGAGGTGGGCGATGACGCGCTCCTGTGCGCTGCTGCTCGCGATGGCCGCGCTCGCCGGCTGCGCGACGACGAAGGACGTGCGCGTGCGCGACTTGCCCGACGATCGCCCGGCGGCCAGTCGCGCCGCGGCGATCGAACGCGCGCAGC
>JAFLDX010000223.1 GCA_017302215.1 Lysobacterales bacterium | reverse complement strand
GCCGCGATGTCGAGGTCGCGCGCGCCGGCGAAGGCCGGGCCGACGCGCAGACGTTCGCCGTCGACGCCGATGCGAAGGGCGAGGCCGGTTCCCTCGAAGGTCATGCCGAGCGCGCGGCCATCGAGCGGCCCGAGCGCCGTGCGCGTGTCGGGATCGAGTGCGAGCGCGCGATTGAGCACGCCTTCGAGCGCACGTCCGAGCGCGGCAAGAATCGGGTTTGGCGCGCGCGGCGCAGCGTCGGGCGAGTTCGGCATGCCGGCATTCTAGCCGGCAACCGCACCCGCGGCGGCCGCAGCAGCGCACGTCGCGCGATTCGGCGATCTGCCGGTGGGAGCGCACCCCCCGACCGAGTCCGGGGCAGGTTCTGTGCACGATGCAGACACGGCCCGGGTCGTGAACAGGAGCACGCTCGCGGATCGACGCCCCGCGCGTGATTGAAGCGTCGCGTTGGGACGATCGCGCACACGGCGCGTTCGTGCGGACGTCGCGTTGGGCAGCGCGCGGACCGTGCGCTCCGGCGGTCTCGGAAGACGCGGCTCAGCCGCGGCTCTGCAGGCGCTCGCGCGCGAGCTGGGTCTGCAGGCGCGTGATGCCGGCGGCGAAGCCGACTTTCGGTTCGTAGCCGAGATCGCGCTTCGCCGCGGCGAGATTGAACCAGCTCGCGCGACTGAACAGCTCGAGCGTGTTCGCGTTGACCAGCGGCGACGGACCTTCGTCGTCGCCCTGCATGCGCGCGCCAGTGGCCAGCGCGCGCGCGGTCAGGCCGGCCAGGCGGCGTTTCTCGGGCGGAAAGCCGCCGGCGCGAAGCAAGGCATTGAAGAACGCATCGATGCTGAGCGGTTCGCCCTGGGAGATGAAATAGGCCTTGCCGGCGATCGCCGCGCCGGATTCGAGGCGTTCGACCGCGAGCGCATGCGCTTCGGCGGCATTGTCGACGTGGCACGGATCGATGCGCTTGTCCGGCTCGCCGAACAGGCGCAGCTTGCCGCGCCGGGCCAGGTCGAGCAGGGCCGGCACGAGGTGCGGCTCGCCGTTCCCCCACAGCAGGTGTGGACGCAGCACGCAGGTGGCGAGGTCCGGACCGTTGGCGGCGAGCACGCGTTGTTCGGCGAGTGCCTTGGTATGCGGCAGCGGCGTGGTCCAGCGCGCCGGATACGGCTGCGTCTCGTCGACGCCTTCCAGATCCTCGCTGCCGAGCACGACGCTCGCGCACGAGGTCAGCACGAGGCGCGGCACGCCGACCAGCTCGCAAGCGCCGAGCACGCAGTCGGTCGTGCGCACGTTCGCTTCGTGCAGGCTCTCGATGCTGGCCAGTGGATCGACGCAGCCGGCGGCGTGCACGATCGCGTCGCAGCCGGTCGCGGCTGCGCAGACGTCGTCGAACGCGCTCGCGTTGCCGAGGCGCGTGTCGAGGCCGGCCACGGCCGCGCCCTGATGGCGCACGAGCACGCGCACGGCGTGCCCGCGAGCGAGCAGCGCAGCCGCAATGGCACGACCGAGAAAGCCGGATGCTCCGGTCAGCAGGATCTGCATGGGCAGCACGTTCCGGTGAAACTTCCGTCGCGATGCGACGGCCCCTGCGGCGAGTGTGCAGTAAAACCCCGGCGGATTTCGAGGGGTGCGGCGGCCGGACACGTCATCGCACGCGTCGGAAGCGTGGCGCAATCGGCGCTTTTGCCGGGTCCGTCCCGGCACGGCGCGCTGCATCCGGCATCCCGGTGCTCTTGCGGCGGCGCGTGCTGCGCGCGTGTCCGCGCATGCCGCGATGCCCGCATCACGCTCGAGGTGCGACGATCGCCTTGCGCAGGTCAGCGGATCGGAAATGTCTCGACCTTGCCATCCGCCGGCTTCGGCGTGCGCGTCGCGTCGGGACGTACCGGGTCGCCGCAGCGATAAGCGCCCCAGCGCTGTTCGCCGTCGTTCACCGCGCCGAGCGGCTTCACCGTGTCGGCGCCCATGCCGGCGCCTTCGTTGCGCGCCATGATGTCGAGCTCGTCGTTGACCTTGGTGTTGCGGCGGTTGACCGGGCCGAGCTTGTCGAGCACCGACACCGTGATCGTGCCGAGCGTCTGGCAGGCACTGACGTCGTCGTTCCAGGCGACCCGCACGCGGCTGCCGGCCGAGTCGAGCTTGATGCCCCAGCTGCAGGCGGCGAGGGGAATGACGAGCACGGCGGCGAGCAGGGGTTTCATCGGCATCAATCGGGGCGGGCGAGACATTCAGGCTAGCGAATGGATCCTGAACGGCCGGCGCGCCTCGCGCGCGCCGACCGCGCCGTGCTCAGCGCACGACCTTGCCGTCGGCGTCGAGCACCTTCACCTCGCCGAGCCCGAGTGCGCGTACCGGCGCCTCGATCTTCGAAAGATCGCCGACCACGACCCAGGTATAGGCGTCGGGGCGGATGACCTCGCGTGCCGCGGCGGCGATGTCCGCGTCCTTCTGCGCCTCGATGTCGGCCTTCAGGGTCGCCGCGTAGTCGTCGGGGCGACCGTACAGCGCATTGCCCGCGAGCACGCCGAGCACCGCGGCGGTGGTCTCGAAGCTGCCGGGAAGGGCGCGCACGCGGCGCACCTTGATCTTGTCGATCTCGTCGGCCGCGGGCGGGCGCGGGCCGATGATCGCGCGCGACTCGGCGAGGATCTCGGCGATCGATTCGGCGGTCTTGTCGGTCTGCACGGACACCGAGGCGATGAACGGCCGTTGGCCAATCGCGTCGGTGAGCGAACTGCGCGCACCGTAGGCCCAGCGCTTGTCTTCGCGCAGGTTCATGTTGAGGCGCGAGGTGAACGTTCCGCCGAACACGCCGTTCATCGTCTGCAGCTCGAGGTTGTTCGCCGCTTTCGTCGATGGCGCGAGCGTTCCGGCGAAGATCAGCGTCTGTGGCGCGGCCGGACGGTCGATCAGGAAGACGCGCGGCTTCCCCTGCGCGGCCGCACTCGCGATCGCCTGCTTCGGCGGTACCGCGATGCGGGTCGAACGCCAGTTGCCGAATACCCTGTCGAGGGCCGCCACGATCGTCTCGAGCGAAGTGTCGCCGGCGACGAGGATGCGCACGTTGTCCGGGCGGATCAGCTGACTGTGGAACAGCTTGAGCGTGCCGGCGTCGATCGAGCGGATCGAGGCTTCGGTGCCGCTGCCGGTGAACGGGATCGCGTACGGGTGGCCCTCGCCGTAGAGCAGCGGTGGCAGCGCGCGCAGGGCGAGCGCGCCGGCATCGGTCTTTTCCTGGGCGATGTCGGCGAGCCACTGTGCGCGCAGGCGCTCGATGTCGGCCTCGCGGAATGCCGGCTCGCGCACGATCGCGGCGAGCAGCTCGAGCGACGGAGCGAGTTCGGCCTTGAGCGCGTTGAGCGACACCGTCGCGCTGTCGAGACCCGAACCGGCGCCGATGCGGGCGCCGAGGCGTTCGCTGCGGCGCGCGATCTCGAGCGAATCGAGCGACTTCGTGCCTTCGTCGAGCATCGCCATCGCGAACGACGAGGTGCCGAGCGGGCGACCGAGGTCGCTCGCGTAGCCGGCGTCGAACTGCAGCTGGATCTGCACGACCGGCACCGTGCTGCGTCGCGCGAGCACGACTTCGATGCCGTTGCCGAGCTTGCCGCGCTCGATCGCGGGGAAGGTCAGGGCCGGGAATGCGGCCACTTCCGGCACGCCCTTGCTGCGGTCGACGTCGCTTGCCGTCGTCACGTACTCGCGCGTCGGCGGCCGCTTCGGCGCAGGCCGGCCGTCGGCTGCGGCGAGGCCCTTCGGCGCGGACTCGTCGATCTTCTCGCCGTCCTTCGCCGGCCGCACGACGAGCGTGTAGTCGCCCTTCGCGATCCAGCGCTTCGCGGCATCGCGCACGCTCGCCGGCGTGGCTGCCTGCAGGCGTTCGTAGTCGATCTTCCACGCGCCCGGATCGCCGCGGTAGACCTGCGACTCGGCGAGCACGGTGGCCTTGCCGCTGAAGCCGCCGACCTTCTCGAGGCCGCGGATGAAGCCCGATCGGCTCGCCATCTTCGCGCGCGCGAGTTCGTCGTCGGTCGGCCCGTCGGCGAGGAATCTCTTCCATTCCTCGTCGATCGCCTTCTCGACGCGTGCCGGATCGACGCCGGCGCGTACGTCGGCACTCAGCATGAACTGGCTGGCCAGTGCGAACGCCTGCACGCCGACCGAGACGTCGTCGACGAGCTTGTCCTTGTAGACGAGGCGCTCGTACAGGCGCGAGGTCTTGCCGCCGCCGAGCGCATCGGCGGCGAGTTCGAGCAGCGGCTGGTCGGCGTGGCCGAGTTCGGCGACGTTCCATTCGCGCAGGATGCGCACCTGGGCGACGTGGTCGACCTGCTCGCCGCGCGTGGACGTGTCGCGCGCGGCGACCCACGGCTGCTGGCGCGGCACCGGCGGGCCGGCCGGGATGTCGCCGAAGTACTTCGTGACCTTCGCGCGCGCGATCTCCGGCGTGATGTCGCCGGCCAGCACGATCGTCGTGTTGGCCGCGCCGTAGTAGTCCTGGAACCACTGCTTGACGTCGGTGAGCGAAGCCGCGTCGAGGTCGGCCATCGAGCCGATCGTGTCGTGCTGGTAGGGATGGTTGGCCGGGAAGCTGTTGGCGAGGATGTTCTCGTCGGTGCGCCCGTACGGGCGATTCTCGCCCTGGCGCTTCTCGTTCTGCACGACGCCGCGCTGGGTGTCGAGTTCATGCTGGCCGATCGCGCCGAGCAGGTGGCCCATGCGGTCCGATTCCATCCACAGCGCCATGTCGAGCGCCGGCGTCGGCACGGTCTCGAAGTAGTTCGTGCGGTCGAACCAGGTGGTGCCGTTCTGGTCCGTCGCGCCGACCTTCTCGAACGGCTCGAAGTAGCTGCCCTTGCGGTTCTCCGAGCCCGAGAACATCAGGTGCTCGAACAGGTGGGCGAAGCCGGTCTTGCCGGCCGGCTCGTCGGCCGAACCGACATGGTACCAGATGCCGACCGCGACGACCGGCGCCTTGTGGTCCTCGTGGACGACGACGGTGAGTCCGTTCGGCAGCGTGAAGCGCGTGAACGGGATGTCGATCGCGTCGGTCGCGGCGAGCGCGCTGCCGACGAAACCGAGCGTGGCGAGGACGGCGGCGCTCATGCGGTGCTTCATGCGTTGGCTTCCTGCAGGTCGTTGCATCTCGGGACGCGCAGGCTAGCCATCGCGCCGGTGCCCGGCAACCGGCAAGAGTCATGCGCCCCGGCGTAGACTCGCGCATGGCGCCGAAGTTCATGGCGTCGCCGTTCGCGCGAAGGAACATGGCATGGCCGAGGTCTTCGTCACCGGCGCCAATCGCGGGCTCGGACTCGAGTTCGCGCGCCAGTTGCTCGCGCGCGGCGAGCGCGTGGTCGCCACCTGCCGCACGCCGGCGCGCGCG
>JAFLDX010000222.1 GCA_017302215.1 Lysobacterales bacterium | reverse complement strand
CGCGCTGGCGCTGCTCGGCGACCTGCTGCTCGATCGCGAGTTCGGCCTGGCGCACCGCGCCGGCATGCGCCTCGAGCTGGCCGCGCGCGGCGCCGAGCGCGACCGCCTTCGACTCGGCTTCCTTGCGCTTGTGCTGTGCCTGCAGCTCCTGCCAGCGTTCGGCCGCCCTGGCCTGGCGCTTGAGGTGTTCGAGCTGCTTGTCGACTTCGTCGCGTACGTCGCGCACGCGGTCGAGGTTCTCGCGCGTGGCCTTGATGCGGCTCTCGGTCTCCTTGCGCCGTTCCTTGTACTTCGAGATGCCGGCGGCTTCCTCGAGATGGACGCGCAGCTGCTCGGGATCGGCCTCGACGATCTGGCTGATCATGCCCTGCTCGATGATCGAGTAGCTGCGTGGACCGAGGCCCGTGCCGAGAAAGAGGTCGGTGATGTCGCGGCGCCGGCAGCGCGTGCCGTTGAGGAAATACTGCGACTGGCCGTCACGGCTGACGATGCGCTTGACCGAGATCTCGTTGTAGTGCGCGTACTCGCCGGTGACGGTTCCATCGGAATTGTCGAACACGAGTTCGACCATGGCCTGGCCGACCGGCTTGCGCGCGCTCGAGCCCGAGAAGATCACGTCGGTCAGCGAATCGCCGCGCAGGCGGCTCGCCGCGCTTTCGCCCATGACCCAGCGGATCGCGTCGATGATGTTCGACTTGCCGCAGCCGTTCGGGCCGACGATGGCCGACATGTTGGTCGGCAGGTGCAGCGAGGTCGGGTCGACGAACGACTTGAAGCCGGCCAGTTTGATCGTAGTCAGTCGCATGGAGTCGCGGGATCCCTGCTCATTTCTTCGCCGCCGGCGGCGTCTTCATTTCGACCTTGGCCTCGCCGAGGAACTTGCGCACCTGCTGCTCCGCGTAATTGGAGAGCACGGTGGCTCGCACCGCGTCCTTGACCTGCTCGAACGGCGGCGGTGTCACAGGCTTCACTGCCGTCGCATGCACGACGATCCAGTGCTCGCCGAGCTGGACCGGCAGCCGGGTCGTTTCGCCGGCGGAGAGCGCCGCGAGCGCCTTGCCAAGCGCCTCCGGCAGCTGCGCGGGACGCACGCCGGCAAAGTTCTGCGCTTGCCGGGCCTTGCTGCGCCAGGCATCGAACACCTGCTCGAACGGCTTCGTGGTGGCTTCGCCGGTGGCCTTGAGCGCATCGTCCTCGTTGTCGAACACGAGCTGGCTGATGTCGTAGGCGGAAGGGCCGGCGAGCTCGACCTGACGGTCGAACTCGGCGCGCAGGGCCGCGTCGTCGACACTCGCGCCTTCGCCGAGCTTGACGCGCGCCGCTTCAGCCACGCCCTGCAGTCGGTACAGCTCGGTCGCCGCGAGGAATTTCGGGTCACGCGAGTAATCGTTCTTGCGCGCGACCTGGTCGAGCACGACGTACTCGCGCAATTCGGACACGGCCTGTTCGCGCTGTTCAGGCACCGCGAGATCGAGCTTGCGTTCGCGCGCGACGAGCTCGAGCATCAGTTCGGGCACCGGCTCGCCGTTGATCGTCTCGGCGATCGCCATGTCGACGGGCCATTTCGGCAGCGGCGACTCGGCCGGCGTGCAGGCGGCAAGGACGAGTGCCGCGGCGAGCGCCGCGATCGGGTTGCGTGGCATTGGAATCATCGGTTCTCCCCGGGGGCGCGGGCGTCAATCGCCAGCGCATGGATGTCGGTCTGCATGAGGTCGCCGAGCGCGGCATAAACGGCGCGGTGCCGGGCCAGCGGCGCGAGCCCGTCGAATGCGGCGCTGACGATGCGCACGCTGAAGTGGCCGCGGCCGTCGCGCGCACCGGCGTGACCGACGTGGCGATGGCTGTCGTCGTCCACCTCGAGCACGAGTGGAGCCAGCCGGGCGTGCAGGCGCTCGCGGATCGCCGCCACGCGATCGCTCACGGCAGCACCTTGCGGAAAGGGCGCACGCTGACGTCGCGGTAGACACCGGCGGCGATATACGGATCGGCATCCGCCCAGGCGCGCGCGGCGGCGAGATCGCCGAACTCGGCGACGATCAGGCTGCCGTCGAAACCGGCCGCACCGGGATCCTCGGCGTCGAGGGCCGGAAACGGCCCGGCCAGCAGCAGGCGTCCGGCATCGCGCAGATGTTCGAGCCGGGCGACGTGAGCCGGGCGCGCCTCGATGCGGCGCGCGAGCGATCCGGGGTGGTCGAGGCCGATGATCGCGTACCACATGGGGTGGCTTCCGGATGGGGCCGCACATGGTAGCCGATGCCGGCGACTGCGCCGACTGCACGCCACTCTGGACTTCGCTCGGCACAGGCCTTACGCTGTGCGCCACAGCCGGCAGGGTGCGGCTCGTTCGCGCAAGCACCTGATCGCGGTGCCGTCTCGCCGGACCGCCTTACTGACTGGAACGATCGACGACCGAACCACTCCGCGAGACGGAGCGTTCGAGCGCCGTATCGACCCTCGAACGGATCGCCGGCAGCGCCGGTGCGCAGCAGCAGCCCGTCCGAAGATCGACGCCGGAGTTTCCGGCGGATGCACCGGATTCCGATCCAAGCGGTGGCAGGAGACGCGGATGCGTCCGGCCATCGGCAAACCGCATGGTGACAGCACGGGGACCCGTCCATCCTCCCGGTCGCTGACCACGCGTACCTGCCCGTGCTGCGGAACGCCGCCGGGCCACCCCCAGCACGAATCGACCGCGCACGACCCACGCCGTGAGGCGTCGGCCGACAACGATTGCAGATGAGCACCGCCAGTCAAGAAACCCCGATTCCGCAGGACCCGCAGGCCGCGACCTTCGCCGCCGTTCCGCAGCAGCAGGAAATGCCGCTGGCGATCGTGCGCGGCGAACCGGTCCTGCAGATGCCGCAGGACCTGTACATCCCGCCCGATGCGCTCGAGGTCATCCTCGATGCGTTCGAGGGACCGCTCGACCTGCTGCTATACCTGATCCGCCGCCAGAACCTCGACATCCTCGACATTCCGGTCGCCGAGATCACGCGCCAGTACATCGACTACATCGACCTGATGCGCGACCTGCGCCTCGAACTCGCGGCCGAATACCTGGTCATGGCCGCCATCCTCGCCGAGATCAAGTCGCGCCTGCTGCTGCCGCGTCCACCCGAAGCCGAGGGCATCGAGGACGATCCGCGCGCCGAACTGGTGCGTCGCCTGCAGGAGTACGAGCGCTTCAAGAAGGCAGCCGCGGACCTCGACGCGCTGCCGCGCATGGAGCGCGACACGGTCGCGGCCAGCGCCTTCGTGCCCGACCGCAACGTCATCCGCCTGCCACCGCCGGTCGACCTGCGCGAACTGCTGCTGGCCCTGCGCGACGTCATCCGCCGCGCCGAACTGTTCGGCCACCACGCGATCCAGCGCGAAGCGCTGTCGGTGCGCAACCGCATGAGCGACGTCCTGCGCGCGCTCGGCAACGGCGAGTTCCATCGTTTCGAGAACCTGTTCGAACTGGCGGAAGGACGCCGAGGCGCGATCGTCACGTTCCTCGCGATCCTCGAACTGGCCAAGGAACAACTCATCGAGATCAGCCAGGGCGAAGCGCTCGCGCCGATCTACGTCAAGTCGCTGGCCACCGCCGGCTGAACTCCAGCATGCCCATGATCGAACACGACCTGCTCAAGCGCATCATCGAGGCCGCCCTGCTCGCGGCCGGCAACCCGCTTTCCACGACCCAGCTGCTCGCCCTGTTCGCCGAGGACGCCCAGCCGGCCCACGACGACGTCGCGCGTGCGCTGGCCGCGCTGCAGGCCGATTGCGATGGCCGCGGCGTCGAGCTCGTCGAGGTCGCTTCGGGGTTCCGCTACCAGGTGCGCACCGACGTGCATGCCTGGGTCGCGCGCCTGTGGACGGAACGCCAGAGCCGGTATTCGCGCGCGCTGCTCGAGACGCTCGCGCTGATCGCCTACCGCCAGCCGATCACGCGCGGCGAAATCGAGCAGATCCGCGGCGTGGCCGTGTCGACGCACATCGTCAAGACGCTCGAGGAGCGCGACTGGGTGCGCGTCGTCGGCCATCGCGACGTGCCCGGCAAGCCCGCCCTGCTCGGCACGACGCGCGGCTTCCTCGACTACTTCAACCTGAAGTCGCTCGACGAACTGCCTTCACTCGGCGACATCCGCGACATCGACGACATCGATCCGCAGCTCGCGCTCGGCCCGCCCGGCGAGAGCACCGCCGTCGACCTCGCCGCGGACGCCGGCGAACTCGCCGCGGCAGCGCAGGCTTTCGTCGATGCGGATGCCGGAACCGATCCGCTTTCTTCCACCGATGCCGGCGCGGACGACGCGACCGGCGATGAACCCGCAACCCCTGAGTCCGGCGCCGACGAGGGCGCGGACACCCCGGAGCACATCGCATGAATTCCTCCCGCAGCGTCCTTTCCCTCAAGCGCGCCGCCGCCGAAGGCGAAGCCGGCTCGCTCGAGGAGCGCCTGCACAAGGTCCTCGCCACGGCGGGGCTCGGCTCGCGGCGCATGCTCGAGACACGCATCGAAGCCGGCGAGGTCCAGGTCAACGGCAGCCCCGCGTCGCTCGGATCGGGCGTAAAGGCCGGCGACCGCGTCGAGATCGACGGCAAGCGCTTCGTCGTCATCAGCGACAATGCCGAGCACGCCCAGGTCATCGCCTACAACAAGCCGGAAGGCGTGGTGACGACGCGCGACGATCCGGAAGGTCGCCCGACCGTCTTCGAGCAGGTGCCGCGCCTGAAGGGTGCGCGCTGGATCGCGGTCGGCCGGCTCGACATCAACACGACCGGCCTGCTCCTGCTGACCACCGACGGCGACCTCGCCAACGCGCTGATGCATCCGCGCTCGGAGCTCGAGCGCGAGTACATCTGCCGCGTGCACGGCGAAGTGCCGGACGAGGTCGTCGAGCGGCTCAAGAGCGGCGTCGATCTCGAGGATGGCCCCGCCCACTTCGACGAGATCGCGGTGATCAGCCGCGGCGGCAGCCATTCGTGGTTCCGCGTGGTCATCCGCGAAGGCCGCAATCGCGAAGTCCGACGCATGTGGGAAGCGGTCGGCCTGATGGTCAGCCGGCTCAAGCGCATCCGCTACGCGAACGTCGAGTTGCCGCGCCTGCTCAAGCGCGAGCACAGCACCGAGCTCGACGCGACCCAGGTCAAGGCGCTGCGCGAACTGGCCGGCGCGGCGGAACCGAGCGCGCGACTGACCCTCGCGCCGGTGATCGGCCAACGACGCTCGTCACCGACCGAGTTCCGCCCGGAACCGAAGGCGCAGCAGGCCTGGACCGGCACACGCACCGAGGAAGCGCGCGAGTTCAGCCAGTTCGACCGCATCCGCGACGACGGCTGGCGCGCACCGTCAGCGAACAAGGGCAAGCGTGCGCGCGGTGGCGGCGGGCCGCGA
>JAFLDX010000221.1 GCA_017302215.1 Lysobacterales bacterium | reverse complement strand
AAACATGACGACGAGGTGCCGGTTCTGCCCGCCCACCCCGCTCGACTGCCCCGAGGCCACCAGGTCTCGCACCAGTTCGCGAGGAACGAAGCGTGCGAAGGACTGGATCGCTGCCTTCATCGCCGATCAGAAGGCCGCTGGCGAGCAGGGCATCCACCGGCGCGGCGCCGTGCGCGGCGCGCAGCGCGTCGAGCGGCTGCCAGCGATCGGCCGAGAGCTGGCCGAGCAGCACGACCGCTGCTTCGTCGAGCACGATCTCGTCGTCGAGGTGCGCGGCGAGCGCGATCCATTCGCGCTCGTGGACGAGGCCGGTTTCGCCCGAAAGCAATCCGGCCAGGTCGAAGCCGAGCGACTCGCGTGGCTCGATGAAGACATGGGCGCAGCGACGCACCTGCATCCGGGGCTTTCCTGAACGTGATTCTGCTAGCCTAGCCGGCGCGGATGCGAACGGCGAGAGCGACCCGCTCGGGCACGATGTCGCGTCCGCGCACATCCATGCAACAGGGGGAAAACCATGAGCAACGTACGCCTGCCGAAAGCGCAGGAGCTCGACGTGTTGAGTCGGCTGTCAACAGATGACGGCTATCGCGCGCGGTTCGAGAACGATCCGGTGTCGGCGTTGAAGGAAGCCGGCGTCGGCGACGCCGACATCGCCAGGATCGATCCGGCGAACCTGAAACCGGGCAAGCTGGCCGACAAGGCGACGATCGCGGCGACCCGCGACAAGTTGGCCGATGCGAGCGTCAGTGATCACGTGTGCCTCATCATTCCGATGCTGCGCACCAACTACGGTAAGGCGGACTGAATCTTCTCGACGCGTTCGACCAGCGGCGCTTCGGCCGCCGCGTTCGGCCAGGCCGCGCGGAATGCCTCGAGCATCGCTCGCGCGGCCTGGACGTCACCGCTCCCGTCAGCGACCTCGGCTCCGCGCAACAGAGCCAGATTCGCATGCGTCACATTGGCGAGCAGGAGCAGGTTCCCGGCACCGGCTTCCGCATAGGCGCGCCCGCGATGAGCGACAAGCCACCGGGCCTGCTCGATCGCCTCGTCCCACTGACGCAAGTCGGCGTGCAGGTCGAGCAGGGTAAGGTGAGCCAGATACAGCTCGGACCCATCGAGTGATTTCGCGAGCTCATCGACAGCCACCGCCGCTCGACCTCGCGCGCGCATGACCTCCGCACTTGCCAGTGCGCGCATCTTGTAGGCCGCGCTGAAGCGCGGCGGCACACCGTGCGCGTTGCTCTCGGCGAGCGCACGCTCGGCCGCGTCAGCGTCACCGGCGCGGGCGGTCAGCCAGGCGAGGTAGCCCACGCGTGCATCGAGACTGATCGCCTCGAAGGCGTTGGCCGCGCGACGTTCGGCCACAGCGACGCGCAGCGGATCGCGCAACGCCGCGATGCGCATGGAACGTTCGACCGCAGGCGTTTCGAAACCGGCGAGAACGGCATCATACAAACCCGCCAGCGCATGTCCTCGTGGCAATTCGCTGCGGGCCCGTCCGATGCGCTCACGCGCCGCGCGCAGATTTCCTGCGTCGGCGAGGAATGCAGCCTCCATCAACGCGCGTACGCTGCTCGCAGCCGGATTGACGTCGGCCGACAGATCCGGTGCGCGGGCCAGCGTGGCGGTTGCTTCGCCAAAGCGACGCTGCGCAGCCTCGCTCGCAGCGTGGTAGTACGTATAGGTGAAGCCGGCGGCTTCCGCATCCTTGAAGGTTCGGTTGGCGTCGTCGAAACGCTCATTGCCTAGCAGGAGGATGCCGAGCACCATCTTGGCGGGCAGCGGCATCGGATTTCTCGATGACGCGGAATCCTCGGCGACTTTGAGTATGTCCGCATCGAAGCGGTTCGCATCTCGCCAGGCGACGTAGGTGTACGCTCCGGCCGCCGTGAAATAATCGGGATAGAGTTCGTTCAAGGCCGCCCATTTGGTCAGCGTGTCGTCGGCACCGTCCAGCGTGGCCAGCATGCCCTCCGCATACATCGCCTCGCGGCGCGCAAGTCGATCACGGTGCGCCAGCGCCGCCGAGTAGGCTGCCCGCGCCTCGGTGTTCCGCAGTGCTCCCGCCTCGATCGCGCCGATGCGCATCTGCACGGCCGAGAACTGCGGATCGATCAGCAGGGCCTGGCGATAGAGCTCCGTGGCCTCGCGGGTCTGGCCGCGCTGGTGATTTCTCGTTCCGAGCGAGTAGGCCCTCAGCGCATCGAGGTTCTTCGTCGCCACCTTCTCGAGCGGCAAGGTCTCGTTCGACACCGTCGCCAGCGCCTCGCCGAGGCGCACGCGCAGGCGCCCGTTGATCGCGTCGAGCGACGGCAGCACCGATTCCGCGCCCACGCCGTCCGCCGACTCCGAGTACACCGTCGTCTGCGTGTGCGGGTCGATCACTTCCGCCGTGATCCGCACGCGACCGCCGACCTCGGCCACGGTCGGCAGGATCAGCGCCTTCGCGCCGTCGCGGATCGCCACTTCCGATCCGACCACGCGATCGACCTTTGTCGCGTCCGGGTCGCGCTCCATCCGCTTCACCGTGTCGCGCACCTTCAGGTCCGGCAGCACGTTCACGTACTTCGACTGTTCCAGGCCGATCTTCAGCGCGCTCTCCAGCGCCTCGTCGAACACCGTCTCGCCCGTGAGGTTGTTGAGGCTGCCCACCACCACCCAGTCCCGGTTCGCGAACGCGATCGCCGGCTCCGGCTTCAACAGCGAGTACAACGGGATCGCCAGCAGCGCGAGCACGACCAGGCCTTCGATCACCATCGTCGCCGGCCGGCGCCAGAACGGCACCTCGCGATGCGCCTTGCTCGACCACGGCGGCGCCTTCAGCGGCGCCAGCCCGTCCTCGCCGACCTCGAACACCGGCACCGGGTCCGGGATGCCGCGGAACCGGTAACGCCCGTGCGTGCGCCAGCGCACCTTCTCCAGCGCAATGCCGAGCTCGCCCTGCGCGCGATGCGCCAGCACGTAGGCGATGTTCGACAGCAGGATCTGGTTCGGCAGGGCGAGGTTCATCAACCGCGACGTGATCGGCTTGACCAGCCCTTCCACTTCCGTCGGCTTCGCCCCGCGCGCCACGTCCTCGTCGCTGTTGTCCCAGACCACCACGTCGCCCACGTGGATGCCCACGCGCGCCGCCAGGCTCGTCCCCTCCGCCGCGTTGAGCTGCTTCAGGCCGCGCTGGTAGTCCAGCGCGAACGCGACCGCCTGCACCGGTCGCTCGAACATCATCAGGAAGCCGTCCGTCTTGTCGATCTCGCGCCCGCCGTGGCGGTCCGCGATCGTGCGCGCCAGACGGTCGTGCTTGCGGATCAGCTCCGCCGCCGCCCGGTCGCCCATGCGCTCCACCAGACCCGTCGAATCGACCAGGTCGCACAGCAGCAGCGTGCGCAGCAGGGCGCTCGTTTGTGGATCGGCCGGATCGTGCGGATGGTCCGCGGTGGGCGCGGTGGTGGAACTTGCGTTCACGGCGGAATCCCGTTCCTGGACGACGATCCGGCGTCCCGGGCCGGATCAGGCAACAAACGTATACAGACCAGCATACATCCAACGCGCCGCCGAAGCCTCCCGGGTCCGCATCGCGGCTGGCTGCACGGAGCGGCGCGACACCAGCGCGCCGGGACGCGCCGGAAATCCGGTTCGGGTGCAGGCGCGTCGGCGATTGTTCACGCTCGCACACCAGCACATCCACGCGCGGCGCCTTGCCGCGTGCGCTCACCGCGTCCATCTTGCCGGCATTCCGCAACCGGGAGCCTTCCATGTCCACTTCGATCGACCGCAATGCGTCTTCGCGCCGCGTGACGCGCCTCGTGCGCGGCCAGCCGGCCAGCGACGGCGCCGGCGTCAAGCTCAACCGCGTGATCGGCACGCGCGAGTTCGACATGCTCGATCCGTTCCTCATGCTCGACGAATTCCGCTCCGACCAGGCCGGCGACTACCTTGCCGGTTTCCCGAGTCATCCGCACCGCGGCTTCGAGACCGTGACCTACATGCTAGCCGGGCGCATGCGCCACGCCGACAACCAGGGCAACAGCGGCCTGCTCACCGCCGGCAGCGTGCAGTGGATGACCGCCGGCCGCGGCATCGTGCATTCGGAGATGCCCGAGCAGGAGGACGGCCTGATGTGGGGCTTCCAGTTGTGGGTGAACCTGCCGGCCGGCGAGAAGATGCGTGCGCCGCGCTACCAGAACATCGCCCCGGAAGCGGTGCCCGAGGTCACCGCCGCGCCCGGCGCGCGCGTGCGCGTGATCGCCGGCCGGTTCGGCGACGTCGAGGGACCGGTGCAGGGCATCTCGACCGCGCCGGTCTATCTCGACGTGCGCCTCGACGCCGGCGCGCGCCTCGACGTGCCGCTGCCCTCGACGCACGGCGCGTTCGCCTACGCCTACGAGGGTGACCTGTCGATCGGCCCGGCCGACAGCGCGCAACGCGTCGCGCGCGGCCAGCTCGCCGTGCTCGGCGATGGCGAGGGCGTGCTGCTCTCGGCACCGGCCGATGCACCGGCGCGCCTGATCCTGGTCGCCGGCCGGCCGTTGCGCGAACCGGTCGCCAAGTACGGCCCGTTCGTGATGAACACGCCCGAGCAGATCCACGAGGCGATCCGCGACTACCAGAGCGGTCGGTTCTGAACGATCTGCGGCAGGGGTGAATCGCGCACAGAGCCTGCCCCGGACTCGATCCGGGGGGGTCGCTCCTGCAACGAAACGCATCGCGCACAGGGTGCGCTCCTACATCGGAGGCCTGGGTAGGAGCGCACCGTGTGCGCGATGCGTCGGGTCCGCGCTCAATCCTGCATGCGCCGGAACACGAACCACGGCACGTGGCGCAGGACGAAGGCAACGGGTGCCCAGTGGCGCGGTTCGTGGCGCGCGAACGAACCGTGTGCCAAGTACGGTCCGTTGATGAACACGCCCGAGCAGATCCACGAGGCGATCCGCGACTACCCGAGCGGTCGCTTCTGAACGATCTGCGGCAGGGGTGAATCGCGCACAGAGCCTGCCCGGGACTCGATCAGGGGGTGCGCTCCTGCAACGAAACGCATCGCGCACAGGGTGCGCTCCTACATCGGAGACCTGGGTAGGAGCGCACCGTGTGCGCGATGCGTCGGGTCCGCGCTCAATCCTGCATGCGCCGGAACACGAACCACGGCAGGCGGCGCAGGATGAATGCGACCAGCGCCCAGTGGCGCGGTTCGTGGCGCGCGAACGAACCGCGCCCGAGCGCGTCGACGACGCCCCGCGCGACAGCGGCCGGTTCGGCGGCCGGCAGGGGCAGGCGCATGCCGAAGGTCAGGTTGCTCTGCACGAAGCCGAGGCGGTGGAACTGGACGGCGAGTTCGCGCGGTCGGTAGCGCTGGCGCAGGCTCTCGAAGAAGGTCTCGAGGCCGCGCTTGGCCGCCGCATAGACCGCATTGCGGCGACGCCCGCGCGCCGCGGCGATGCTGCCGAAGCCGACGATCGTGCCGCGTGCGGCTACGAGGCGCGGCAGCAACGCGTGCGCGATCGCGAGCGGTGCGTGCAGGTTGACGGCCAGCAGCT
>JAFLDX010000023.1 GCA_017302215.1 Lysobacterales bacterium | reverse complement strand
GCCGGGCCCGGCGCGCGTCGTTCGCCCGCTTCGGCGTCGGCCACCTCCGCGCCCGCCGTGGCGAGGGCCTTCGCCGTGTCCTCGCGCAGCAGGCGGTTCAGCAGGGCAAGCTGCTCGGCGCTCAGCGTGTCGAGGCCGGTGGCGTGCAGCTGCTCGGGCGTGAGGCGCTGTTCGAGATCGGCAGGCTCGGCGTCCGCGCGAACCGGCGCGGCCACGACGAGGACGACGACGCTGAGCAGGGCAATGATCGGGCGCATGCGGGTCACGCAGGATGACGATGGCGTGAAACATGGGCCCGCGATGTTGCGGGAACATGACAGGCGGGCGACCGCGCCGCAGCCGCTGTGGGAAGATCGCCGGACCCCAACGCCGCAGGAGGTTGCGATGAACACGCCGCGATCGCGCAGCACGGCCGCAGACTTCGACCCGGAAGTGCTGCGCCTGTTCGACCAGTATGTGCACGGCTGCATCGATCGCCGCGAGTTCCTCGCCGGCGCCGCGCGTTTCGCCACCGGTGCCGCCGGCGCGACAAGCCTGCTCGCCGCGCTGAGCCCGCGCTTCGCCGAGGCTCGCCAGGTCGAGCCGGACGACGTGCGCCTGGCCGTCCGCCACCTCGAGTACGACGCGCCGAAAGGCTACGGCAAGTGCCGGGGCTATCTCGCGCGGCCGGCCAAGGCCGAAGGCAAGCGGCCGCTCGTCCTCGTCATCCACGAGAATCGCGGACTCAATCCGCACATCGAGGACGTCACGCGCCGCCTCGCCCTCGAGGGCTACATCGCCTTCGCACCCGACGCGCTGTTTCCGCTAGGCGGATATCCCGGGGACGAGGACGCCGCGCGCGCGTTGTTCCAGAAGCTCGATCAGGAAAAGACGTTCGAGGGTTTCCTCGCGGCTCTCGACACGCTGGCCGGCGTCGAGGGCGGCAACGGGCGCATCGGCGCGACCGGTTTCTGCTACGGCGGCGCGATCACGAACCGGCTTGCCACGCGCCGGCCCGAACTGGCGGCGGCCGCGCCGTTCTATGGCTCGGCCCCGCCGGTTGCGGATGTCGCGAAGATCCGGGCCGAGATGCTGATCGTGCTGGCCGCCAACGACGAGCGGGTCAACGCCGGTTGGCCGGCCTATCGCGATGCACTCGATGCGGCCAAGGTGACGTATGCCCTCTATCAGCCCGAAGGCACGCAGCACGGCTTCAACAACGACACCACCCCGCGCTACGACAAGGCGGCGGCCGATGAGGCGTGGAAGCGGTTGCTCGCCCTGTTCGAGCGGCGCCTGCGCGGCTGAGCGGCCAAGCGGTGGGACAACGCGGCTTGCGTGGGCGCGGTGGCGGCCACATGTCGAAGAACCGACGATGACGGAGCAGGGCGATGGCGACCGGATGGGCCGGTGACGGCGCGGTGCAGGACCAGATCGACGCGACCGTCGACGACGCGGTCAAGCGCGCGCGCAGCCGCCTGGCGCAGGGGCCGGGTCGCATGCGCTGCGAGGAATGCGACGCGAAGATCCCGCCGGCGCGGCGCAAGGCCGTGCCGGGCGTGCGCCTGTGCGTGGCCTGCCAGGACGCGCAGGATCGCAGTGCCGGTACGAACGCCGGCTACAACCGTCGCGGCAGCAAGGACAGCCAGTTGCGCTGAACGCGCTCCGAGCTGTCGCGGCGCGTCGCTCGCCACCGCTAGTGACCGGGTCCGGCGCGAAACTGCCGCGCGATCGGGCCCGGTTCCGCCACCGCGATTGCCCCGTAGGTCGGCAGCGCGGTCCGGCCCCTCGCGCGCACGCGCAGCGGGTCGTCGATGCGCAAGCGATGACTGCCGGCTCGAGCGCGCGATCGAGCCGCTGCTCATCGACGCCGCGCGTCCGCAGCGCATCACATGCGGCAGAGCCTCGCTGCCTGCGGTGCCGCATGCCGGAGCCTCGCGAGGCGAACCGCGCCGGCGTGCGCCCGGCCGGATCGCGCGCAGCGTGTCAATCTCCGCCAAGCCACGTGAACGCCGCGACGCGATGCCTGCCCTGTCGCGGCCGGGCGCGTCTGGCCCCGAACTTGCTTCGATCCCGACGAGCGCTCGAAACGCGTGTGCCGGCATGGAGCCGGCACGAAAATCCTGCCGAGGTCTCGGTGTCGATCCAGAACCTGTCGTTGATCTGCATTCCCTTCACGCTCGATCCACTGTGCGTGGCGATCGCATCCCGCCCCGGGGACGGTCGCGAGGTGGGCGGGGATGCCGAGCCGAGCCTGCGCGTCGCGGACGAGTTCGACCTGCGCTGGGCAGGCGTCGCCGCCGGCTGACGCGTCGCCATGTGCGAGCGGCGCGCCGCTCGCGGGCCAAACGCGCGCTGAACAGCGCGGGTGAGCGCGTCAACGTCCGCTGCCTCGGGGCGTTGGGTCACGCAGCATCCCGAAGAGGAGAACTGCGATGACGATGCCGATGAAACCCCTGTTTCTTGTCGTGGCCATGACCGCCGCCTGTGCGGCCGGCAATGTGCTTGCGCATCCGCGCGACCGCGACAACAACCCGCCGGGCCCGCGCGGCGGCCCGGGCACGAACTGGGAGAACCCCCCGGGCTGGCGTGGCGGTCCCGGCGCGTCGCCGAACTACCGCACCTTCCATTGGCACGGCGAGCGTTACCGCTTCGCGCGCGTCGATCGGGGGTACTACTACAACGTGCGCTTCGGTTACTGGCATCCGCACTACGGCTGGTGGAACGGACGCGGCCGCTGCTGGTTCGACCGTGACAACAATCCGCCCGGCCCGCGCGGTGGCCCCGGCACGAACTGGGAGAATCCGCCCGGCTGGCGCGGTGGCCCCGGCGCTTCGCCCGATCGCTTCGGGCTCTGTCGCTGAATCGGCGTTGCCGGTGCGCACTTGAATCGCGCACCGGCGGCGCAAACTCCGGAACCACGGTGCCGTCACGTGCGTGCTAGCATCGCCGTCCCCGGGGGTGCCCTGGTTTCGACGGGGGTTGTGAGATAGTCGGGTGCATGCCGAGGGGGTGACTTTCCTCGTTAATCCAGTCGCAAACTCTTAGTTGCCAACGACGACAACTACGCTCTCGCCGCTTAAGGCGTAAGCCCCGAACCCACTTGTGCTCGTGCTCGTGGATGTAGGGTCACTATCACGGGATCGCCTTCGGTCTGCCGCCTGTCGGGCCGGGGTCAAATCAAGCAGGCTGGTCGACCGGTGCGTTTCGCACGCCGTACTGCCGGAAGACGAGACCGAACGGTGAGCTAAGCATGTAGGACCGGGCGTCAAGCGCCTTCGGACGCGGGTTCGATTCCCGCCACCTCCACCAATCACCGCGTCGGTGTTCCCGCCGCGTGACGAAAGCCCCGCCATCCGGCGGGGCTTTTCGTTGTGGCCATTTCAGTTTGTCCGACCGCGGCGCCGGCGGACCGCGCCTCAGCGCAAGCCGCGGATCATCGCGTGGAAATGGCGATCGATCTCGCCCGATTCGATCGGGCAGTGATGGCGCAGCCACCACAGCATGAGGTTGATCACGCTGCCGGCGATGTGCTGGGCGAGCAGTTCGGCCGGGATCGCCTGCGCGGTGTCGCCGCGTGCGCTGCGGATCGTCGCGGCGAAGCGCGTCGCGAAGCCGTCCTGCCAGACGCGCGTGATCAGTTCGATGCGGCGCGAGCGCGCGAGCGAATCGAACACGGCGCGCATGTCGCGCACATGGTCGAGCAGGAGGGCAAGGTCGAAGCGGTACGAGTCGCGCCGGGCGTCCCAGGCGAAGCGTCCGCCCATCCATTCGACGAAGACGACGACGTGGCGGATCAGCATCTCGTCCTTGTCGGCGAAGTGCGCATAGAAGGTCGAGCGGCCGACACCGGCGTGCGCGCATATGTCCTGCACCGAGATCGCGTCGTAGTCCTTCCCGCGCATCAGTTCGATCAGGGCCCAGGCCAGCTCGTCGCGGCTGCGCCGCGCGCGGACATCGTCGCTTTCACCGGGAATGACGAGGCGATCCTGCACAAACCGGGCTCCGTTGTCCGGGAAGGCCGTGCGCCGGCGTCGCCGGGCCGATGGCCGACGTATCGTAGCGCCCCCGAACCCGCGGAGAACGGCGATGCGCGATCAATCGATCCATGGATGGGCCCTCGTGCTCGGTACCGTCGCGATGCTCGGCACCGGCACGATGCATCCGACCGGCCCGCAGCTGCTGGCCTCGGCGGAGGCCTTCGAGCGCAGCGGTACGCTCAACATCGTCGCGCACGGCCTTGCCCTGGTCGGCGTGTGGCTTGGCTTTTTCGGCGCGGTCGGTCTGTCGAAGCGACTCGGCCTGTGGCGCCCGGACGTGATGGCAGCGCTGGTCGCGTATGCGCTGGTCGCGGTCATGATCGCGCTCGCGGCCGTGGTCGACGGCATTGTCGCCACGCGTCTCGCCGGCGCCTATGTGACGACCGCCGATGAACACGAGCGCGAACTGCTGCGCGCGTTCATGCACTACAGCGTCAACATCGCGAGTTCGATCTCGCGCGTCTACGTGTCCGGTGCGGCGCTGGCCATGCTGCTGTGGTCGTGGGCGGCCTGGCGAACCGGCTTCTCGCGCGTGCTGGCCGGCCTCGGGCTCGCGATTGCCGTCGTCGCGCTCGTCGCCCAGCTGGCCGGCCACCTGCGCATGAACGTGCACGACGTGCTGCTGCTGGCCGCGGGGCAGGGGCTCTGGTTCGCCGTGGCCGGCATCGCACTCGTCCGCGAGCGTCCTCGCTCGTGAGGTGCGCGGCGGGCGCGCTCAGGCGCTCTTGTTGTGCGCGCGCATGACGCGCTGCCTGTCGCGCGCCCAGTCCTTTTCCTTGGCCGCGTTGCGCTTGTCGTGGTCCTGCTTGCCGCGTGCGAGGCCGAGCTCGAGCTTGACCTTGTTGGCTTTCCAGTACATCGCCATCGGCACGAGCGTATAGCCCTTGCGCTCGACTGCGCCGATCAGCTTGTCGATCTCGGCACGGTGCAGGAGCAGCTTGCGCGTGCGCCGGTCCTCGGCGACGACGTGGGTCGAGGCCGAGATCAACGGCGGGATCGAGGCGCCGAACAGCACGATCTCGCCGTGGCGCACGATCGCGTAGGCGTCGGTCAGGTTGATGCGGCCGGCGCGCAAGGCCTTGACCTCCCAGCCGAGCAGGGCGATGCCGCACTCGTAACGCTCGTCGATGTGGTATTCGTGGCGCGCGCGCTTGTTCAGCGCGATCGTGCCGCCACCCTTGGAGTCCTTGTCTTTCTGCTTGGCCATGTTCGCTAGAATCGGTGAGCGGACGACATCGTGCGTTCGTGCCGGCGCGCAAGCCGGTACATGGGGCGCGCACGGCGCCGCGCAATCCCTTAAGACGGACCGGGCCCGCAGCGGCCCCGAGGCGAGGCTACGCGTGATCCAAATCCGCCGCAGTGCCCTCGTGATGCAGACCGCCGAGCGCATGTTCGACCTCGTCAACGACGTCGAAGCATACCCGAGGCGGTTCGGCTGGTGCGCCGCCGCGGCGATCCTCGCGCGCGACGAGATGTCGATGACGGCGCGGCTCGACGTGCGCGTCGCCGGCCTCGCGCTCGGGTTCACCACGCGCAACACGTTCGAACCGTCGCAGCGCATCCTGATGAACCTCGTCGACGGTCCGTTCAGTGCACTGGTCGGCGAGTGGACGTTCGCCGCGCTCGGCGAGGCCGGATGCCGGATCGCGCTCGCCCTCGACTTCGATTATTCGGGCCTGACCGCGCCGGTGCTGCGCATGGGCTTCCGCAACCTGGCCGATCGCATGGTCGACGATTTCGTGCGCGAGGCGCGCCGCGACGGTGGTTGAGCGCATCCGCTACGAGGTCGCCTACGTGGACGCGGTCCACCAGTTCCTGCATGCGGGCGAACTCGACGACGGTGCCCGCGTGGCCGATGCACTCGAAGCGTCGGGAATCGCCGCGGCGACCGGGATCGATCTTGATGCGCACGACGTCGGCATCTGGTCGAAACCGGTGTCGCGTTCACAGCGCCTGCGCGATGGCGATCGCGTCGAGGTCTATCGTCCGCTCAAGGTTGATCCCAAGGACGCGCGTCGCGCGCGCGCGGCGCGGCGGCGCTGAGGCGGGCCGATCAGCCCTGGCCTTCGCGCTTCTTCTTGTCGTCGTCCTCGCGCTTCTCGTCCGGATACTGGCGCTTGTACTTGCGCGCATCGCGGATCAGCACGTCGGGGTCTTCCGGAAAATAGTCGCCCTCGATGCGGGCGAGTGAATCACCTTCGAAGGTCAGCACGAGGTCCTTGCTGTCCATCTTGCCGCGACCGCGACGGATGCTCGAGACGTAGTGCCAGTGGTCCTGGCGGAACGGGCTCACGACCGACGGCGAACCCATCACGAGCAGGACCTGGCGCTTGGTCATGCCGGGCTTGAGCGTCTCGACCTGTTCCTTGTCGAACAGGTTGCCCTGCTGCACATCGAGCTTGTAGAGCAGGCCGCAGCCGCCGAGCGGCAGGAAGGCGAGCAGGAGGATCCAGCGATGGCGCATGCGCAACGACCCGGCGTCGGAAAGGCCGGATGATACACCAGCGCTTCTTCCGGGTATGTTAGGTTCCCGTCCCGCTGACGAGGAGGAGCCGATGGAATCGACCGATCTGCGCAAGGCCGGCCTGAAGGTCACCCATCCGCGCATGCGCATCCTCGACATCCTCGAGTCGCACGATGGCAAGCACCTGACCGCCGAGGACATCTATCGCCAGCTGCTCGAGCACGAGGACGACATCGGCCTCGCCACGGTCTACCGCGTGCTGACCCAGTTCGAATCCGCGGGTCTCGTGCTCAAGCACAATTTCGAGGGTGGCCAGGCCGTCTACGAACTCGACCGCGGCAAGCACCACGACCACATGGTCGACCTCGACACCGGCAAGGTCATCGAGTTCACGAGTGACGAGATCGAGCGCCTGCAGCGCGAGATCGCCGAGCGCCACGGCTACGTGATCGAGGAACACAGCCTCGTGCTGTACGTGCGCGCGAAGAAGAAGCGTGGCTGATGAGCCTGCCGCCGGCGAGACCGGTGTCGGGATGCCAGTTGACGAAAGCGCTGCAGCACAGAATAATGCCGCCCCTCGCGGAACCGGCCGCCTGCGCATCGCAGGGCTCGCGCCGCCGAAACGATCCATGCGCCCGTAGCTCAGTTGGATAGAGTACCAGGCTACGAACTTGGTGGTCGGGAGTTCGAATCTCTCCGGGCGCGCCAATCGACGACGAAGGCCGATGCGGAAACGCATCGGCCTTTTTCGTGGCGGCGTGCACGCCGACGCGTGCGCCGTCTATGCTCGCGCCATGAGCACGGATTCCGGCCGCGCCGACGGCCGCGGCGTGTTGCGCGCCATCGCCGTCTACAAGATCGTCAAGTCCGCGTTGCTTTGCTGCGTGGTCGCGGTCGCGCTCGAACTCGTCGATGCCGGTCGTCTGCACGCCTTCGTCGAGTACCTTCGACAACTTCCACTGGCCGAAGGCCATCACCTGCTGCGCGCGTGCCTCGAGCCGGTCGTGGCAATGACGGTCGGCGAGGTCGAGGTCGCCGGCCTCGTTGCTGCGTTCTATGCGCTGCTTTTCGGCATCGAGGCTACGGTCTCTGGCGGGGGCGGCACTGGGCCGAATGGTTCACCCTCGTCGCGACGGCCTCGCTCGTGCCGCTCGAGGCGTGGGCCTTCTTCGACAGTCCGACCGCGCTGCGGGCGGCAGCCTTGCTGCTCAACCTCGCGATCGTCGGCGTGCTGTTCGTGCTGCTGCGCCGGCAACGCCGGCGGCGTGCCGGGGCAGGGGGCGTGCGATGAGGGTGCTCGCCGCGCTCGCCGTGGTGCTCGCGATGGCGGTCGCGATCGCGGGCTGGCGGAACGGCGCGCTGCGTCCGCCGGAAACATCTTCCGGACCGGCGTCGACGCCCCATGTCGCGGCAGGCGACGAACAACCCGATCGATCGGTCACGATGCCGTCGCCCGATGCACCGAAGCCGCCCGCGGCACCCTCCGCCGAGGCCGATGCGGACGATGCGCAAGGTCCGGGCCATGTGCAGCGCGGAGGCGGGCGTTGTCTCGCCGGAACGGCAGCCGATGCGAAGGCTGGACGCGTCGCCGTGCACCGCTGGGTCGACGCGAACGGCATCCTGCATTTCTCCGATACGCCGCCCGCCGCCGGTACGAGCGGGCACCGCGTCATCGACGTCGAGGGCGTGCCGCCCGTCGTCGTGCGCGCGCGTGGCCTTGACGTGAACCTGCCGGACCAGCTGGTTCGGCGCGTGATCGCCGATGCGCAGGCCATCGAGCGCGTGATGCACAGCGCGCTCGGCGTCGAAGGGCCGCCGGGCCTCGTGCTCGACATCGTCTTCATCCGCTCGGAGGAGGCCTACGCGCGCAGCGTGCCGTCACCGTCGATGGCCGGGTCGGCCGGCGCCTATTCCTCGCGCGAACGCACGATCCACGTGCGTTGGCAGGAAGACGATGCCGCGGCGTTCCGCATCCTGCGCCACGAGCTCACGCATGCCCTCGTGCACGAGCACGTCGGGCTCCTGCCGGTGGTGTTGAACGAAGGGCTCGCGGGCTTCTTCGAGCGGCTCGCGGTGTCGGGACTCGGCGCCCAGGTCGCGGTGGGCGGCGCCGCCGATCGGCCGGGCGCGGCCGTGGTGGACGGCGATGGCGTCGAGGCACTCGTCGACCTGCTCGCGCGCGACGGCGACACGTTCTACGGCGAGGGTCGCGAAGCGCGGTACCGGCGTGCCTACGCGCTCGTCGCGACGCTCATGGCCGACGCGCAAGGACGTGCTGCGCTGGCGGCCGTGCTGGCCGCGCAGCGCGCCGACTCGTGCATCGGCGTCGACGTCGCGCGCCTGCTCGATTCCCGCTACCCGGGCGGTCTGGACCGGCTGGCGGCCGACTGGTCGCACTGGCTGCGCGAGGCGCCGGCGGCGGTGCATGCGTTCTAGGAAAGGTCTGGACAAGGGACATCGCGGCTGAAGCCGCTCCCGCAGAATCAATGTCTTGTGGGAGTGGCTTCAGGCGCGATCGAGGTTGACCAGAGTTTCCCCAGGAGCAAGGGGCGAGGGCGCAGAATATCGATCCCGGGGACACGCGCGATCGGTCGCAACAACGGCAGTACAATGTATTCGGGCAGATCGAGGCTCACGGGTCTCGCCCTCGCTCCTCGCCCCTGGTCTCCAGCCCCCAGCCCCTCGCCCTTGCCTCCAACCCACTGAATCCACTACCATCCGCGCCCCTTCGCCGAGTCCGGCGGAGTTTCCTGCCTCACCGCCACGTCGGGAGGCTGCCCCCGCACGGTGTGCGGACATCCACGAGGAACATCCATGCGTCACTATGAAATCGTGTTCCTGGTCCATCCGGACCAGAGCGAGCAGGTGCCCGCGATGATCGAGCGCTACAAGTCGATGATCGAGGCGGACGGCGGCAAGGTGCATCGTCTCGAAGACTGGGGCCGTCGCCAGCTCGCGTTCCCGATCCAGCACCTGGCCAAGGCCCACTACGTGCTGCTCAACATCGAAGTGAACCAGGGCGTGCTCGACGAGCTCGTGTCGGGCTTCCGCTACAACGACGCCGTGCTGCGCCACCTCGTCGTCAAGCGCGATGACGCCGTGACCGAGATGTCGGCGATCATGAAGAACAAGGACGACAAGGGCGACCGCCGCCGTCGCGACGACGAGGGCGGTTTCGGTGGTGACGGTGATTTCGAGGAGCGTGGCAACCGCGGTGACCGCGGTCCGCGCGCCGAGCGCGCCGAAGCGGCTCCGGCTGCCGTCGCCGAATAACCGACCCCGAATCGAGGAGCACACCCATGTCCAAGTTCTTCCGCCGCAAGAAGTTCTGCCGCTTCACCGCCGAGGGCGTCACCGAGATCGACTACAAGGATCTCAACACGCTGCGCCAGTACATCACCGAGACCGGCAAGATCGTGCCGAGCCGCATCACCGGCACGAAGGCGCGCTATCAGCGCCAGCTGACCACGGCCGTGCAGCACGCGCGCTTCCTCGCCCTGCTGCCGTACAGCGACAGCCACTGATCGATTCCCGCCCGGCCCGCGCCGCGGGCCGATTCGGACAGCGCAAGCTGCGCCGGCCTTCCGGCGCTAACGAATGGAGCCAACCATGCAACTGATCCTCCTGCAGAAAGTGAAGAACCTCGGCAACCTCGGCGACAAGGTCAACGTCAAGCCGGGCTATGGCCGCAACTACCTCGTGCCGCAGGGCAAGGCTGCGCCGGCCACCGAGGCCAACCTCGCCGAGTTCGAGAAGCGTCGCGCCGAGTACGAAGCCAAGGCCAACCAGCAACTCGCCGGTGCCGAAGCGCGCAAGGCGCAGTTCGATGCCGCCGAGCCGGTCACGATCAGGGCCAACGCGAGCACCGAAGGCAAGCTGTTCGGCTCGGTCGGTCCGCGCGACATCGCCGAGGCGTTCACCGCCGCCGGCATCGCGCTCGACAAGAGCGAAGTCGTGCAGGGCGAAGGCCCGATCCGCCACATCGGCGAGTTCGAGGTGCGCGTGAACCTGCACGCCGACGTGCACTCGACCGTCAAGGTCATCGTCGTCGCCGAGAGCTGAACGCAATCCATCGCGTGTCGAGGAAAGGGCGCCCACGGGCGCCCTTTTTCGTTCCCGCAAGTCGCCTCGTGGAACGTGCGCGCCGTGACGAGCTCGGTCGCCCGATCCGCGCGATCGGAGTAGAACGGCTGTCGGGGGGTACTGCAGACGGAGGAAGTCATGAAAAGCATGATCGACCGTTTCACGCGACCGCACGCGATGGCGCTGCTGATCGGCGCGGTCCTCGGGTCCACCGTTTCGGCCGGCATGGCCGCGTCGAGCGCGCAGGTGTCCGGGCGCGTGGATCCCGCATCGCCTGCCGAGGCGATCAGCGGGGTCGAGCCGCTCGGCGTGGTCCCCGAATGGATCGAGAACTTCGACACTTATGCTTCCGGCAGCCAGATCCATGGCCAGGGCGGCTGGAAAGGCTGGGGCAACGCAGCGTCCGCCGGCGCGCTCGTCAGCAGCGCACAGTCGACCAGCGCACCGAATGCGATCGCGATCGTCGGTGCGACCGACCTGGTCCGCGAGTTCAGCGGGTACACCGATGGCGTCTACGTGATGTCGGCCCGCCAGTTCGTGCCGACCGGATTCTCCGGTGAATCCTATTTCATCGTGCAGAACCGCTACCAGGATGCGATGACCGATCTCAGCTGGTCGACCCAGGTCGTGTTCGACAGTGCCGATAGCGTCGTCAAGAACTTCGACGACCCCACCTTCGGTGGTGCGAATCCGGGTTCGCAGCCGCTCGTGACGGGTCAGTGGAGCGACCTGCTGCTCGTCATCGACCTCGACAGCGACCGGCAGGCGTTCTACTACAACGGCGCCGTGGTCTTCAGCGGTTCGTGGACCGCGCAATACCCGGTCAATCCGCCGAATACCGCCGGCACGCTCACGATCGGCGCGATCGATCTGTTCGCCAACAACGCGTCCGTCGTGTACTACGACGACATCGCGATCCGCCCGGATCGCATCTTCTCGAATGGCTTCGAGGCAGGCGATCTGCCCTGACCGTGATGCGGGCATGCCGCGGCCCGTCCCACCGCGGCGTGCCCGCGACAAGGTCGCTTCGCGGCACGCTTCCGCACAAGTTATTCACAGGGTTGTTGTCTCGACATCTGAGAGGGTGATGTCGATCATGCCGGCAATCTCCCGTCTGGTCCGCACGCGCCGATGCAGCCCGCCTTTTCCGAACGCAAGCCGATCTCCGCCATCGAGGCGTTGCGCGTCCCGCCGCATTCGATCGAGGCCGAGCAGGCCGTGCTTGGCGGCCTGATGATCGCGCCCGAGGCCTGGGAACGCGTCGCCGACCGCATCGCCGAGCACGACTTCTACCGCAAGGACCATCGCCTCGTCTTCCGCGCGATCAACGAGCTGACTTCGAAGGACATGCCGTGCGACGCGGTCACGCTCGGCGAATGGTTCGAGGCGCAGGGCCTCGACGGCGAGGTCGGCGGCATGGCCTATGTCATCGAACTGGCCAACTCGACGCCGAGCGCGGCGAACATCGTGGCCTATGCGGACATCGTGCGCGAGAAATCGGTGCTGCGCCAGCTGATCGACACCGGCACCGAGATCGCCGGCGATGCCTTCCAGCCCGAGGGCCGCTCGAGCCAGGAACTGCTCGAGACGGCCGAGCAGAAGGTGTTCCGCATCGCCGAGGCCGGCGCGCGCGGACGCAAGGGTTTCGTGTCGATGCGTTCGGCGGTCAAGGACGCGTTCCAGATCCTGCACCACCGCTTCGAGAACAAGGGCCAGATCACCGGCTTGCCGACCGGCTTCGCCGACCTCGACGAGATGACGACCGGCCTGCAGCCGTCCGATCTCGTGATCCTTGCCGCGCGCCCGTCGATGGGCAAGACCGCGCTCGCGCTCAACATGGCCGAGAACGCGGCGATGCGCACCAAGAAGGCGGTGGCCGTGTTCTCGATGGAAATGTCGGCCTCGCAGCTCGCGTTCCGCCTGATCTCCTCGCTCGGGCGCATCAACCAGCAGCACCTGCGAACCGGCGACCTGGCCGAGGAAGAGTGGCCGCGCGTGACCAGCGCCATCACGATGCTGAGCGAGGCGAAGATCTTCATCGACGACACGCCGGCACTGTCGCCGGGCGAGCTGCGCGCGCGTGCGCGCCGGCTCAAGCGCGAGCACGACCTCGGGCTCATCGTCATCGATTACCTGCAGCTCATGCAGGTGCCCGGAAACAAGGAGAATCGCGCCACCGAAATATCGGAAATCTCGCGTGGACTGAAGGCCCTGGCCAAGGAGCTCGACGTGCCCGTGATCGCGCTGTCCCAGCTCAACCGGTCGCTCGAGCAGCGCACCGACAAGAAGCCCGTCATGTCCGACCTGCGCGAATCCGGCGCGATCGAACAGGACGCCGACCTGATCATGTTCATCTACCGCGACGAGTACTACAACGCCGATTCGCCGGAAAAGGGCGTGGCCGAGATCATCATCGGCAAGCAGCGCAACGGCCCGACCGGTTCGGTCAAGCTCGCCTTCCTCGGCCAGTTCACCAAGTTCGAGAACCTCGCGTCGGACCGGTACGCGAGCCAGTTCGAGTGAGCCGGGCGACCAGCGCGACGATCCACCTCGGCGCCCTGCGCGACAACCTCGCGCGCGCGCGCGAGCTGGGCGGCGGTGCGCGCATCATGGCCGTGGTCAAGGCCGACGGCTACGGCCACGGTCTCGAACGCGTCGCGCGCGCGTTCGCCGCGGCCGATGCGTTCGGTGTCGCCTGCATCGCCGACGGCCAGCGCCTGCGCGCGGCCGGCGTGCGCCAGCGCATCGTCGTGCTCTCGGGCATCGACGAACCGGCCGACATCGCCGAGATGCATCGCCTCGATCTCGAGTCTGCGGTCCACCACGCAGCGCAGATCGACTGGCTCGCCGCCGATCGCGATCGGCGCCCGCTGCGCGTCTGGCTCAAGCTCGACAGCGGCATGCATCGCCTCGGTTTCGCTCCATCCCACGCACGCAAGGCCTACGAACGCCTGCGCAGCCTGCCGAATGTCGATCCGGCGATCGCGCTCATGACCCACTTCGCCAACTCCGACGTGTTCGACGACGCGCAGACACCGGCACAGGCCGGTGTCTTTGATGCGACCTTCGCCGGAATCGACGGCGAGCGCACGCTGGCCAATTCGGCGGCCGTACTCGGCTGGCGCGACGCGCGCGCCGACTGGATCCGCCCGGGCGGCCTGTTGTATGGCATCTCGGTCGTCGCCGGCCGGGTCGGTGCCGACTTCGGTTTCCGGCCGGCGATGACGTTCGCCAGCAAGCTCGTGGCGATCAACCGCATCGCGAAGGGCGAGGCGATCGGCTATGCGGCGACCTGGCGCTGTCCCGAAGACATGGATATCGGCGTGGTCCAGGTCGGCTACGGCGACGGCTATCCACGCTCGGCCGCAGCCGGCACACCGGTACGCGTCGCCGGCGTCGACGTGCCGCTGGTCGGGCGCGTGTCGATGGACCTCATCACGATCGACCTGCGCACGGCACCCGGCGCGCGCGTCGGCGATCGCGTCGTGCTGTGGGGCGACGCGTTGCCGGTCGAACGCATCGCGGCACATGCCGGAACGATCGGTTACGAACTGACCTGCGGCATGACGCGGCGCGTGCGGTTTCTCGAGGACGAGCGCTGAGCGGTCCGGACGGAGCAACGATGGCCAAGGCGAAGACAGCCTATGTCTGCACCGAATGCGGTGCGGAACACTCGAAGTGGCAGGGCCAGTGCACCGAATGCGGCGCATGGAACACGCTGTCGGAGATCGTCGTCGAGCCGGCCAGGGCGGCGGGTGCGACGGCGCGCCGCGGCGGCTATGCCGGCGCGGCCGACGCGCCAAAGGTGACCCGACTCGCCGCGGTCGCGGCGCTGGCCGAGCAGCGTCACGCGACCGGCATCGGCGAACTCGACCGCGTGCTCGGCGGCGGCCTCGTCGCCGGGTCGGTCGTGCTGATCGGCGGCGACCCCGGCATCGGCAAGTCGACCCTGCTGCTGCAGATGCTCGGCACGCTCGGTGCGAGCCTGCGTGGCCTCTACGTCACCGGCGAGGAAAGCCTCGCCCAGGTCGCCTCGCGCGGGCAGCGCCTCGGCCTCGGTCTCGACGGCCTCGACGCACTGGCCGAAACCTCGATCGAACGCATCCTCGCCGAAGCGGGCGCGAATCGGCCCGACGTGCTGATCGTCGATTCGATCCAGACGATCTGGACCGAGTTGCTGACCGCCGCCCCGGGCTCGGTCAGCCAGGTGCGCGAGTCGGCGGCAAGGCTCGTGCGCTTCGCCAAGGAGTCCGGCACGAGCGTGTTCCTCGTCGGCCACGTCACCAAGGAAGGCGGCATCGCCGGGCCGCGCGTGCTCGAGCACATGGTCGATGCGGTGCTCTACTTCGAGGGCGAAGCGGGCAGCCGCTTCCGCATCCTGCGCGCGTTCAAGAACCGCTTCGGGGCGGTCAACGAGCTCGGCGTGTTCGCGATGTCGGAGAAGGGCCTGCGCGAAGTGCCGAATCCGTCGGCGATCTTCCTGTCCGCGCACGCGCAGCCGACGCCGGGCAGCGCGGTGATGGTCACGCGCGAAGGCACGCGCCCCCTGCTGGTCGAGGTGCAGGCACTGGTCGATGCGAGTGCGCTGCCGAATCCGCGCCGCGTCGCGCTCGGCCTCGAGCAGAACCGCCTCGCCATGCTGCTGGCCGTGCTGCACCGGCATGGCGGCGCGGCGGTCTACGACCAGGACGTGTTCGTCAACGTCGTCGGCGGCATCCGCGTACAGGAAACGGCGGCCGACCTGCCGGTCCTGCTCGCCGTGCTGTCGAGCTTCCGCGATCGCGCCTTGCCCGACAAGCTCGTTGCGTTCGGAGAAGTCGGCCTGTCCGGCGAGATCCGGCCCGTGCCGAACGGCGAGGAACGCCTGCGCGAGGCAGCCACGCATGGCTTCACGCGCGCGATCGTGCCGAAGGCGAACGCTCCGAAGAAGTCGCGCATCGGCGAACTCGACGTGGTCGGCGTCGATCGCCTCGACGAGGCGCTCGCGGCCGCGCGCGACGCCTGAGCAGCTGCCCGCGCGCAAGGCCGGTCGATCCCCGCTTGCGCGGCCGCCGGCCGCTTCCCTAAGCTGCCCCGCCATGCCGACCTCCCTGATCGTCGTCGACGATTTCTTCAGCGATCCGCAGGCGCTGCGCGATGCCGCGCTGCGCCTGGACTACCCGCCGCAGCAGGGCGCATTCCCGGGCCGCAACTCGCAGCAGCGCCTCAGCCTGCCCGGGCTCGCCGAAGCCGTTTCGCGCATCGTCGGTGAACCGCTGAAGCCGGTCGAGCCGCTGCAGTCGCATGCGAAGTGCCGGGTGACGTTGGCGGCGGACGAGGGCAGGGCGAAGGTGCACATCGACCAGTCGCACTGGTCCGGCATCCTCTACCTGAGTCGGCCGCGGGACTGTCGCGGCGGCACGGACTTCTTCCGCCATCGCCGCACCGGCAGCGACCGCGCGCCGATCGACGCGCAGGAACTGGCAGCCATGGGCTATGCCTCGATGGCCGAGATGCACCACGACATCATCGAGCGCGACAGCAACGACGACTCGGCCTGGGAGCCGACGATGCAGGTGCCGATGCGCTACAACCGCCTGGTCCTGCTGCGCCCGTGGTTGTGGCACACGGCCGGCGCCGGCTTCGGCACGACGCTGGAAGAAGCGCGCCTCGTGTTCCTGATGTTCTTCGCTTCGGCACACGATCCGTCGGTGCGCTGACGCGGCATCGCGGGTGCCGGTGCGTTCAGGCCTTGCGCGCGAGCAGCAGTTCGAGCACGAACTTCGAGCCGAAGAACGCGAGCAGCAGAATCAGCATGCCGGCCAAGGTCAGGCGCACGGCCCGCGCGCCGCGCCATCCCCAGCGCCAGCGCCCGAACAAGAGGATTCCGAACACGATCCACGAGACGATCGACAGCACGGTCTTGTGCACGAGGTGCTGGGCGAACAGGTCGTCGACGAACAGCACGCCGCTCAACAGGGTCAGCGTGAGCAGCACGAAGCCGGCCGCGATCAGGCGGAACATCAGGGCTTCGGTCAGGGTCAGTGGCGGCAGTGCGCGGATCAGGCCCGTGTCGAGGCGCCGCTGGCGCAGCGCGCGTTCCTGAAGGGCGAGCAGGATGGCGAGTACGGCGGCGATGCTGAGCAGGCTGTAGGCGAGCAGCGCGAACGCCGCGTGCAGGGTGATCTGCCACTCGAGCGGCAGCGGCGTGGTCGCCGGGGCGAGGAAGACGTCGACGGCGAGCAGCAACGCCGCCAGCGGGAAGACGATCACGCCGAGCCCGGCCACGGGGCGGGTCAGGTTGACCACGAGCGTCGTCAGCGCGA
Source organism: Lysobacterales bacterium (assembly GCA_017302215.1). Taxonomy (GTDB): domain Bacteria; phylum Pseudomonadota; class Gammaproteobacteria; order Xanthomonadales; family Rhodanobacteraceae; genus Dokdonella. Next base: position 10,855 of record JAFLDX010000023.1, on the reverse strand, counting down.
TGCCGAAGCCGCACAGCGAGAGCGCGGCGAAGAAATGCAGGTCGACGCCGCGTCGGTGCATGCCGAACAGAAGCGCGGCGTGCACGAGCGCGGCGAACCAGCCGAGGACCGGAGCGAGCGCGCGCGGCGGTCCCGGTGGACGCGCGATCGCGAACGCAATGAGCACGGCGGCGGCCACGTAGGCGAGGATCGCGGACGTGCTGGCGAGGACGGTCGGCATTCGGCCAGTGTGGCACAGGCGCGTGGAACGCGGAACGCGTCGTGCGGTCGGCGCGTCGCGTCGAGCGGACGCCTGCGGGCGCGCTGCTATACTTCGCGGCCGTTTTTCCGCCGCGTCCCGCCGCCATGTTCGAGTCCCTGAGCCAACGCCTTTCCGCCACCGTCGACCGCCTGCGCGGACGCGGCCGGCTGACCGAGGCGAACATCCGCGAATCGATGCGCGAAGTGCGCATCGCCCTGCTCGAGGCCGACGTCGCCCTGCCGGTGGTGCAGGCGCTGATCCAGCGCGTGCAGGTGCGCGCGGTCGGCCAGGAGGTCATGAAGAGCCTGACCCCGGGCCAGGCGCTGATCAAGGTCGTGCGCGACGAGTTGACCGCCGTCATGGGCTCGGTCAACACCGACTTCAACCTGGCAGCGGCACCGCCGGCCGTCGTGCTGATGGCCGGCCTGCAGGGCGCCGGCAAGACCACCACGGTGGCCAAGCTCGCGCGCTTCCTGCGCGAGCGCAGGAAGAAGAAGGTCATGGTCGTCAGCTGCGACGTCTACCGACCGGCCGCCATCGAGCAGCTGCGCACGCTGGCCGACCAGGTGGAGGTGCTGTTCCATCCGTCCGAAGGTGGCGAGGACCCGATCGCGATCGCGCGCTCCGCGCTCGACGCCGCGAGGAAGAACTTCGCCGACGTGCTGATCGTCGACACCGCCGGCCGCCTGCACGTCGACGCGGCAATGATGGACGAGATCAAGGCCCTGCATGCCTTCCTCAACCCGATCGAGACGCTGTTCGTCGTCGACGCGATGACCGGCCAGGATGCGGCGAACACGGCCAAGGCCTTTGCCGACGCGCTGCCGTTGACCGGCGTCGTGCTGACCAAGACCGATGGCGACGCGCGCGGCGGCGCTGCGCTGTCGGTGCGCTACGTCACCGGCCGCCCGATCAAGTTCATCGGTGCCGGCGAGAAGCCCGACGCGCTCGAGCCGTTCCATCCGGACCGCATCGCGCAGCGCATCCTCGGCATGGGCGACGTGCTGTCGCTGGTCGAGGAGGTCGAGCGCAAGGTCGATCAGGAAAAGGTGCAGAAGCTCGCCGAGAAGGTCATCAAGGGCAAGCGCTTCGATCTCAACGACATGAAGACCCAGCTCGAGCAGATGGTCAGCATGGGCGGCATGGCCTCGCTGATGGACAAGCTGCCCGGCATGGGCGGCCTGTCCGAGCAGGTCAAGTCGAAGGTCAATGACCGCGAGGTCCATCGCATGATCGCCGTCATCAATTCGATGACGAAGAAGGAACGTCGCCATCCGGACCTGCTGAACGGCTCGCGGCGCGCACGCGTGGCGCGCGGCTCGGGCATGCAGCCGGCCGATGTCAACCGCCTGCTCAAGCAGTACCAGCAGATGGAAAAGATGATGTCCAAGCTCGGCAGCGGCGGCGTCAAGGGCCTCATGCGCCAGATGAAGGGAGCAATGGGCGGCCTCGGTGGCGGAGGCGGCTTTCCGCGATGAGCGGGGTTGTCGTTGGATGACGAGGCGTGATCGGCAGGATCGCCTGCCCGCGTTCCGTAAGCTCCTGCAAGGCTTCCCTTTTTCAGCAAAGCGGCTACAATGCGCGGCTCCCTTGGTCCGACCCGGCGCATGTCCGGCGATCGCGCCGGAATATTCTGCAATATCAGAGAGATACCATGGTCAAGATTCGCCTCTCCCGTGGCGGCGCCAAGAAGCGGCCGTTCTACCACATCATCGTGGCCGACCAGCGCGATGCGCGCGACGGCCGCAACATCGAGCGCGTCGGCTTCTACAACCCGGTCGCGACCGGCAAGGAAGTCCCGCTGCAGCTCGACACCGAGCGCGTCAAGCACTGGCTCGACAAGGGCGCGCAGCTGACCGACAAGGTCAGGGCGCTGTACAAGATCGCTTCGAAGCAGGCGCAGGCCGCCTGAGCGGGATGGAAGCCGCGGTCGACCGGTTGATCCTGGTCGGCCGGATCGTCGGCTTGCACGGCGTGTCGGGCGAGGTGAAGCTCGAATCATTCACCGAGCCGCGCCTGCAGGTTTTCCGTTACCGGCCGTGGCGGCTCAAGCGTCCGAACGGCGGCATGCGCGAGGTGCAGGGCGTCCACGGCAGGGCGCAGGGCAAGGGCCTCGTCGCGCGCATTCCGGGCATCGAGGATCGCGACGCCGCGGCGACGCTGGTCGGTACCGAGGTCTGGATCGAACGCGCGCAGCTGCCGCAGCCGAAGCCCGGCGAGTACTACTGGAGCGACCTCGAAGGACTCGAGGTGGTCACGATCGAAGGCGTCGCGCTCGGGCGGATCTCGCATCTGCTCGCGACCGGCTCCAACGACGTGATGGTCGTGAAGGACGAGGTGCGCGAGCGATTGCTGCCCTTCATCCTCGACGACTGCGTGAGGAGCGTGGATCTGCAGGCGGGCCGCGTGACGGTCGACTGGGATCCCGGTTTCTAGCGTGCGGAACGGGACACTGCGCGATGCGCATCGACGTCATCACGCTGTTTCCCGATTTCATCGACGGCTGCGCCCGGATCGGCGTGGTCGGCAGGGCGCGGGAGCGCGGCCTGCTCGAGGTGCGGACATGGAACCCGCGCGATTTCGCCACCGACGTCCACCGCACGGTCGATTCGAGGCCGTTCGGTGGAGGGCCCGGGATGCTGATGGCGATCGAACCGTTGCGCACGACGATCCAGGCCGTGCGCGATGCGGGCGGTCCGGCGAAGGTGGTCTGCACGAGCCCGCAGGGTACGCGGCTGACGCAGGAGAAGGTGGCGGACTACGCACGCAGGGAACGCTTGATCCTGCTGTGCGGTCGCTACGAAGGAGTGGATGAACGCCTGCTCGGGGCGATGGTCGACGAGGAAATCTCGATCGGCGACTACGTGCTCTCGGGTGGCGAATTGGCGGCGGCGGTCGTGATCGACGCGGTCGGGCGGTTGCAGGATGGCGCGCTGAACGACGCGCAGTCCGCCGAGCAGGACTCCTTCGCGGATGGCCTGCTCGACTGCCCGCACTACACGCGCCCCGTCAGCGACGCGTTCGGCGAGGTGCCGGCCGTGCTGCTGTCGGGTGACCACGCGACGATCCGTCGCTGGCGACGCAAGCAGGCGCTCGGACGCACCTGGCTGCGGCGCCCCGATCTGCTGGCGCGTGCGACGCTCGATGCCGAGGCGCAGGCGCTGCTCGAGGAATTCCGCCGCGAACACCGGGCGGGAATGGATTAGACACCGTGGCCCCGGCCACGCATGAACGACAAACGACGACATTGGTGACCGCCATGAACCTGCTCCAGCAATTCGAAGCCGCCCAGATCTCCCGCACGCTGCCGGCATTCAGCCCCGGCGACACGGTCGTGGTCAACGTCAAGGTCAAGGAAGGCAACCGCGAGCGCGTGCAGGCCTACGAGGGCGTCGTGATCGCGAAGAAGAATGCCGGCCTCAACTCGGCGTTCACGGTGCGCAAGATTTCGCACGGCACCGGCGTCGAGCGCGTGTTCCAGAGCCACAGCCCGGTCATCGAATCGGTCGTGGTCAAGCGCCGCGGTTCGGTGCGTGGCGCCAAGCTCTATTACCTGCGCGACCTGCAGGGCAAGGCCGCGCGCATCAAGGAAGACCTCGGCGCCGCCGCGTCGTCGCAGGACTGATCCTCCGACCCGCCGCGCCGGGTCGATCGCGCATCACGCTTCCGCACGGCCGCCGCAAGGCGGCCGTGTCGTTTCGCGCGTGCCCGACCCGTCGCGATCGCATCCGTCTCGGCCGCGCCGAGGGGCGCGACGGCGTCCGTCCTGGCGGCGAGAAGGGTCGGCAGCACGCGCGGCTGGCATGGCCGCGCAGGCGGACCCTCGTTGAAAATGCGCGCCGGAAGCCCCATTCGGCTCGCTGGAAACGCCATCGACCGAGGTCTGCCGCCCATGAGCGCCACCGCCGAAACCCGCAAGTTCGAAGCCGAAGTCGCCCAGGTCCTGCACCTGGTCACGCACTCGCTCTACTCGCACAAGGAAATCTTCCTGCGCGAGCTCGTCTCCAACGCCTCCGACGCCTGCGACAAGCTGCGCTTCGAGGCGATCGCGCACCCCGAATGGCTGGCCGACGATCCCGAACTTCGCATCGAGATCGCAGTCGACCGCGACGCTCGCACGCTCAGCGTGCGCGACAACGGCATCGGCATGAGTCGCGACGAAATCGTCGCCAATCTCGGCACGATCGCGAGCTCCGGAACGCGCCGCTATCTGGAATCGCTCGGCGAGCGCAAGGGCGAAGCCAACCTGATCGGCCAGTTCGGCGTGGGTTTCTATTCTTCCTTCGTCGTCGCCGATCGCGTGAGCGTGGTCAGTCGCCGTGCCGGCGAGGCAGGCGGCGTGCGCTGGGAGAGCGACGGCAAGGGCGAGTACACGCTGGCCGACGTCGACGCGCCCGCACGCGGCACGACGGTCACGTTGCACCTCAAGCCCGACGAGGACGAGTTCCTGCAGGACTGGACCCTGCGCAGTCTCATCGCGCGCTATTCCGAGCACATCGCGTTCCCGATCCGCATGCAGAAGGCGAAGGAAGGCGACGCGGGTGGCGAGTGGGACACCGTCAATTCGGCCTCGGCCTTGTGGACGCGGCCGAAGTCGGAACTCTCCGACGAGGATTACCAGGGTTTCTACAAGACGCTGAGCCACGACTACAGCGACGCGCTGGCGTGGACGCACAATCGCGTCGAAGGCAACCAGAACTTCACGTCACTGCTGTACATCCCGTCGAAGGCGCCGTTCGATTTCGGCAATGCGCGCGACGAACGCAAGGGACTCAAGCTCTACATCCGCCGCGTGTTCATCATGGACGCGAGCGAGCAGCTGCTGCCGGCCTACCTGCGCTTCGTGCGCGGCGTGGTCGATTCGGACGATCTCCCGCTCAACGTCAGCCGCGAAATCCTGCAGCAGAACCGCCAGGTCGAGCGCATCCGCGGCGCCTGCACGAAGCGCGTGCTCGACCTGCTCGATAAGCTCGCCCGCGACGACGCGGACAAGTACGCGACGTTCTGGGGCGCATTCGGCCACGTGTTCAAGGAAGGCATCGCCGAGGATGCAACCAATCGCGAGCGCATCGCCAAACTGCTGCGCTTCGCCTCGACGAAATCCGACGGCGCGACGCCGACCGTGTCGCTCGACGACTACATCGGTCGCATGCCGGTCGGCCAGGACGTGATCTGGTACATCACCGCCGACTCGTACGCGGCGGCCAAGGGCAGCCCGCAGCTCGAGGCGCTCAAGGCGAAGGGCATCGAAGTGCTGCTGATGTCGGACCGCATCGACGAGTGGATGGCCGGGTATCTCACCGAATATGCCGGCAAGAAGCTGCGCCACGTCGGCAAGGGCGAGATCGAGCTCGACGCCGAGGCCGGCGAGCGCCACAAGGCGGCCGAGGAGGCGGCATCGGACCTCGTCGCGCGCCTCAAGGAACTGCTCGGCGAGCGCGTCGGCGACGTCAAGGTCAGCAAGCGCCTGACCGATTCGCCGTCGTGCCTCGTGCTCGACGAGTACGACATGGCCCTGCACCTCAAGCGCGTGCTGAAGCAGGCCGGGCACGATGTGCCGGGCGGCGCGCCGGTGCTCGAGATCAACCCGGCGCATGCCCTGGTCAAGCGCTTCGAGGCCGAGACCGATCCGGCGCGCGCCGAGGACCTCGCCCTGCTGCTGCTCGAGCAGGCCCAGGTCGCCGAAGGTGCCCAACTCGACGATCCGGCCGCGTTCGTGCAGCGCCTCAACCGCGTCCTGCTCGGCACGCCGGCGGCGTGACGCGATCCGTGCAGGCGATGGCCTGCGGGAACCGGTCTGCTGGACCGTCCTGCAGGAACCGGCTGATCAGCCCTTCGGCTGTTGAAAGCCAGCCGTGATGCTCTGGCTGTACCACGCTGCAAAGCAAAGGCATCACGGCTGAAGCTGGTTCCTGCAGCACCGTTTCCTGCAGCGATGCCCGTGGAATCATGCGGGGCGCGGTTCGCGTCCCGTCGCATCGCGCCGGTGCACGAGTCGGTAAAGCGCCGGCAGCACGAGCAGGGTCAGCAGGGTCGATGAAACGATGCCGCCGATGACGACCGTCGCCAGCGGTCGCTGCACCTCCGAACCGGCGCCGACATTGAGTGCCATCGGCACGAAGCCGAGCGCGGCGACGAGGGCCGTCATGAGCACCGCCCGCAGGCGTCCGCGCGCGCCTTCGACGATCGCCTCGGCCAGATCCGCGCCGCGGGCGCGCAGCCCGCGGATCGCGTCGAGCATGACCACGCCGTTCAATACCGCGATGCCGGACAGCGCGATGAAGCCGACGCCGGCCGACATCGACAGCGGGATGCCGCGCAGCCAGAGGGCGAGCACGCCGCCCGTCAGTGCTAGCGGCACGCCACTGAACACGGCGAATGCATCGCGCCACGAGCCGAACGCCAGATAGAGCAGTCCGAGGATGCCGAGCAGCGTCGCCGGCACGACGATGGAGAGGCGCTGGCTCGCGGCGATGAGCTGTTCGAACGTCCCGCCGTAGCGAATCCAGTAGCCGCTCGGCAGCGCGACGCGGGCGGCGACCGCGTTGCGCAGCTCGGCGACGAAGCCGCCGAGGTCGCGTCCGCGCACGTTCGCGGTGACGACGACGCGGCGCTTGCCATCCTCGCGGTTGATCTGGTTCGGACCCTCTTCGTAGGCAATCGTGGCGACCTCCCGCAACGGCACCGTGGTCGGATTGCCGCTGGCCCAGTTCGCCGCGCGGCTCGACTCGTCGTGGCCGGCATCGTTCGCGCCGAGCGGCACGGGCAGGTCGGCCAGCCGTGCGGGATCGCTGCGCATCGATTCCGGCAGCCGCACGACGAGATCGAAGCGACGGTCGCCCTCGACCAGCTGGCCTGCCAGCATGCCGCCGACCGCCGTGCCGACCAGCGATTGCACGGCGACCTGGTTGAGGCCGTGGCGGGCGAGGCCGGCGGGATCGGGCGTGACGTTGAGCATCGGCAGGCCCGTGCCCTGTTCGAGGCGCACGTCGGCGGCGCCGCGGATCGAGCCGGCGACCGCCTCGATGCGCCGGCCGACTTCGTCGAGCACCGCCAGGTCATCGCCGAAGAGCTTGATCGCGACGTCGGCGCGCACGCCGGAGATGAGCTCGTTCATGCGCATCTGGATCGGCTGCGTGAACTCGTAGTTGGTGCCCGGCAGCGCGCGCGCCGCGGCCTCGATCTCGGCGACCAGCGTCGACTTGGGTTTGCGCGGATCGGGCCAGCGCGCGCGCGGCTTGAGGATCACGAACGTGTCGGCCACCGATGGCGGCATCGGGTCGGTCGCAACCTCGGCCGTGCCGAGCTTGCCGAACACGCGCTCGACTTCGGGGAATGCGCGGATGCGCCTTTCCAGCGTCGACTGCATCGAGACGGCCTGGGCGAGACTGGTGCCCGGGATGCGCAGCGCATGCAGCGCGATGTCGCCCTCGTCGAGGCCGGGAATGAACTCCGAACCGAGCCGCATGGCAAGCACGCCGGCGGCGACGACCGCGATGGCCGCGGCCGCGACGACGGCGACGCGGGCACGCAGCGCGAACGCGAGCAGCGGCGCATAGGCGCGCTGCAATCCGTGCACGACGCGGCCCTCGCCGGTGCTTACGCGGCCGCCGAGGAACAGCGCGATCGCGGCCGGCATCCAGGTCAAGGACAGCAGCATGGCCGCAGTCAACGCGAACACGACCGTGAAGGCCATCGGATGGAACAGTTTTCCCTCGATGCCGCCGAGGGCGAAGATCGGCAGATAGACCGCGGTGATGATGGCGATGCCGAACAGGCTCGGCCGGATCACCTGCGCCGTCGCGCGCGCGGTGACCTCGAAGCGCTCCTCGCGCGAGAGCACGCGCCCGAGCGCCCGCTGGCGCAGCCCGAGCTGGCGCAGGCTGTTCTCGACGATGATGACGGCGCCATCGACGATCAGGCCGAAGTCGAGCGCGCCGAGGCTCATGAGGTTGCCGGACACGCCGGCGCGGACCATGCCGGTGAACGTCATCAGCATCGCGAGCGGGATGACCGCCGCCGTGATCAGCGCGGCACGCAGGTTGCCGAGCAGCAGGAACAGCACCGCGACGACGAGCAGGGCGCCTTCGAGCAAGTTCGTGCGCACCGTATCGATCGTGCGGTCGACGAGTGCGGTGCGGTCGTAGGCGGCGTTGACCTCGAGGCCAGCCGGGAGGCTGGCGCCGATCTCGCGCAGGCGCCGGGCGGTCGCTTGGGCGACCGTCCGGCTGTTCTCGCCGATCAGCATGAACACCGTGCCGAGCACGACCTCCTCTCCATCCTGCGTCGCCGCGCCGGTGCGCAGCTCCTGGCCTTCGCCAACCTCGGCTACGTCGCGCACGCGTATCGGCACGCCGTCGCGGCGGTCGAGCACGAGGTTGCGCACCGCGTCCAGATCGGCGATCCGACCCGGCGCGCGCACGAGATACTGCTGGCCGTTGCGTTCGATGTAGCCGGCGCCGACGTTCTCGTTGTTGGCCGCGAGCGCGCCTGCGACATCCTGAAAGGTGAAGCCGTACGCGACCAGGCGCGCCGGGTCGGGCGTGACGTGGATCTGGCGCGCGTAACCGCCGATCGTGTTGACCTCGGTGACGCCGCGCGTGTTGCGCAGCTGCGGCCGCACGATCCAGTCCTGCACGGTGCGCAGGTCGGTCGACGACCATGCGGACCCGTCCGGCTTGCGCGCGCCTTCACGCGCATCGACCGTGTACATGAAGATCTCGCCGAGGCCCGTCGCGACCGGACCCAGTTCGGGTTCGATGCCGGGCGGCAGGCTCGAGCGCGCCTGCTGGAGGCGCTCGGCGACCTGCTGACGCGCGAACCAGATGTCGGTGCCGTCCTCGAACACGACGGTGACCTGGGACAGGCCATAGCGTGACAGCGAGCGCGTGTAGTCGAGTCGTGGCAGCCCGGCCAGCATCGTCTCGAGCGGGAACGTCACGCGCTGCTCGGTCTCGAGCGGGGAATAGCCCGCCGCGGTCGTGTTGACCTGGACCTGCACATTGGTGATGTCGGGCGTCGCGTCGATCGGCAGGTGCCGATAGCTCCACACCCCGAGCGCGGCGCTGGCCAGCGTGAGCAGCAGCATGAGCCATCGCTGCGCGATGGCGAAGCGGATGATCTTCTCGAGCATGGTCGTGGCCTCAGTGGTCGTGGGAGGCACCGGACTTCTCGATGTCCGCCTTGATGATGTAGCTCTGCTCGACGACGATCTCGTCACCCTCTTGCAGGCCGGACAGCACTTCGACCCAGCCGCCGTCGCGTCGGCCGAGTTCGAGCGGGCGCACCTCGTAGACGTCGCCGACGCGCACGAACACGACATCCCGGTCTCGCCAGCGCTGCAATGCCGACAGCGGCACGCGCATCGAAACCTGCTCGACCGAGACCGTCACGTGCGCGCGCACGGCCGCTCCGGTGCGCCAGCGGCGGTCGGCGTTGTCGAGCGTGGCGCGCGCGACCGTGCTCTGGCTCGCCGTCGCGGTGCCGGGCAGCACGCGGTCGAGTGTCGTCTCGGCCGTGGTGCCGTCGCTGAGGCGCTTGATCGCGACCGGAAGCCCCGGCGTGATGTGCTGGGCATCCGCGCCGAACAGGTGCACATCGACCCAGACGCTCGAGAGATCGGCGATCTCGAACAGCGGCGTATCGCCGGCGAGGTCGCCGGCGCTGGCCGTCCGCGCGATCACCGTGCCCGCGAACGGTGCCGTGATCGCGTAGTCGGAAAGACTCACATTGCTCTCGACGATGGCCAGGACCTGGCCCTTGCGCACGTCGTCGCCGATGCCCGCGCGCACGGAACGGATCGGGCCCGGGAAGCGCGCCGCGATGCGCGCGTGGCGGCCCTCGACCGGCGTCACCAGGCCCTGCATCTCGTGCTCGTCGCGGATCGCTCCGCCGCCGACGCGCGCGGTCTTCACCCCGGCCTGCGTGGCGATGTCGAGCGGAATCGTCGTGCGGCCTTCATGGCTCCGGAAGGTCCAGCGCAGCGGTCGGCCCTCGACCGTGGCCTCGACGGTCACATCGAAGGAGTGCGGCTCGGCGACGATGGCGTTGCCGACCAGGCGATCGCCATCGGCGGCGAAATCGTGGGTTTCGACCTTGCCGCCGAGGCGTTCGAGGCTGACGCGCAGGGTGCCCTCGGCGGGAGCCAGCGCGCTCGTGCCGCGGTACAGCCACGCGTTCCAGCGAGGCGGTTGGCCATCCTCGACGATGCGCAGCTCGACCGAATGGCCGTCGCGCTCGAGCAGGCGACCGCCATGCACGCCGGTGGCGGTTTCGTCGTCGGCGTGCCCGCCGTTCCCGTGCGCATGGTCGTGGCCGGCGCCATCGGCGTGGCCGGTTTCACCGTGGCGATCGCCGCAGCCGGCGAGCAGCGCCGCGAGCAGCATGAACGGAACGATCCGGAGCAGGGTCATGGCAGGTCCTCCCGGGCGGGCGCGTCGGCGTCGTCGAACATGCGCGCGGTGAGACGCTGGATCTCGATCAGGGCGCGCTGGGCTTCGATCGTGGCGATCAACTGCTGGCGGCGTGCGAGCACGACCTGGGCCTGCCGTTGCGACCATTCGAGGTAGTCGAGCGCACCGGCGCGGTAGGCGCGGGCGGCCGCGGCTTCGGCAT